>JADCEX010000201.1 GCA_020249825.1 Roseomonas sp. | reverse complement strand
GCGGTGGCGATTGGCTTTGCCATTGGCGCCATCCTGTCCGGTGTGGCAGGCTTCATCGGCATGAATGTTTCGGTGCGCGCCAATCTGCGTACCGCGCAGGCTTCCATCCAGTCCCTTGCCGCTGGCCTTGATGTCGCCTTCAAATCGGGCGCCATTACGGGGATGCTTGTTGCGGGCCTCGCGCTGCTGGGTGTGGCCGTTTACTTCTTCATCCTGAGCGTGCTGGGGGGCTTCGCGCCCAATAGCCGCACGGTGATTGATGCGCTGGTCGCACTTGGCTTCGGCGCTTCGCTGATTTCGATTTTTGCGCGCTTGGGCGGCGGCATCTTCACCAAGGGTGCGGATGTGGGCGGCGACATGGTGGGCAAGGTGGAAGCCGGCATCCCCGAGGATGACCCCCGCAACCCCGCCACCATCGCCGATAATGTGGGCGATAATGTTGGTGACTGCGCCGGCATGGCCGCTGACCTTTTTGAGACCTATGCGGTGACCATGGTCGCCACCATGGTGCTGGCGGCGATCGCTTTCGCTGATCCCGCCAATATGGTGCGCGGCATGATCTATCCGCTGGCGATTGGTGCGGTTTGCGTCGTGACCTCCATCATCGGCACCTATTTCGTGAAGCTGCCGGCGAATAATTCCATCATGGGTGCCATGTATCGCGGCTTTATCGTGACTGGCGTGCTTTCGCTGATTGTGCTTCTGCCGCTGACCTACCTGGTCTTTGGCTTCGGCACCATGACGGCGGCGGGCACCAGCTTCACCTCCTTCGACCTGTTCCTCTGCGGCGTGGTCGGGCTGGCGGTGACGGGGCTGATTGTCTGGATCACGGAATACTATACCGGCACGGGCTTCCGCCCGGTGCAGGCGATTGCCGAAAGCTCGGTGACGGGCCATGGCACCAATGTGATCCGCGGGCTTGCGGTTTCGATGGAAAGCACGGCGATCCCCGCGCTGATCATCATCGCGGGCGTGCTGATCACCTATGCGCTGGCTGGCCTTTACGGCATTGCCATCGCGGTGACGACCATGTTGGCGCTGGCCGGCGTGGTAGTGGCGCTGGATGCCTTCGGCCCCGTGACGGATAACGCGGGCGGCATTGCCGAAATGGCTGGCCTGCCCAAGGAAATCCGTCAGACCACCGATGCGCTGGATGCGGTTGGCAATACGACCAAGGCGGTCACCAAGGGCTATGCCATTGGTTCAGCCGGTCTTGGCGCGCTGGTGCTGTTTGCCGCTTACACGCAGGATCTGAACTACTTCGTGCAGAATTCGGCGCAGTATCCGTATTTCCAGGGCGTTGGCACGCTGACCTTCTCTCTCTCCAGCCCCTATGTTGTGGTTGGCCTGCTGTTCGGTGGCTTGCTGCCATATCTGTTCGGCGGCATGGCCATGACGGCGGTGGGCCGCGCGGCGATGAGCGTGGTGGAAGAAGTGCGCCGCCAGTTCAAGGAAAAGCCGGGCATCATGCAGGGCACCGACAAGCCGGATTACGGCCGCGCGGTGGATATGCTGACCAAGGCGGCGATCAAGGAAATGATCATCCCGTCCATGCTGCCGGTGCTATCCCCGCTGGTGGTGTATTTCGGCATCAACGCCATCGCCGGGAAGGCTGCCGCCTTCGAAGCGCTGGGGGCGATGCTGCTCGGTGTGATCGTGACCGGCTTCTTCGTCGCGGTTTCCATGACCACCGGTGGTGGCGCCTGGGACAATGCGAAGAAGTACATCGAAGACGGCCATCATGGCGGCAAGGGCTCTGAAGCCCATAAGGCTGCGGTGACCGGCGATACCGTCGGCGACCCGTATAAGGATACGGCGGGCCCGGCGGTGAACCCGATGATCAAGATCACCAATATCGTGGCGCTGCTGCTGCTTGCGATGCTGGCGCATAGCTGAGCTTATTTGGGCGGCGCTGCCGCCCAAATAGAAAAGCCCAGGAGGTTCTGCCTCCTGGGCTTTTTTTATGTCAGAGCGTGCCGCCCTTGCGGCCGGCCATGGCGCCAAGACGCAGACGCAAAGCATTCAGCTTGATGAAGCCCTGGGCATCGAACTGGTCATAGGCGCCCTGGTCATCCTCAAACGTCACATGCTTCATGGAATAGAGGCTATTGGGCGATTGCCGCCCGGTGACGATGGTATTGCCCTTGTAGAGCTTGAGCCGCACCGTGCCTGAGACGCTGTGCTGGCTTTCGTCAATCAAAGCTTGCAGCATGCGCCGCTCAGGCGCGAACCAGAAGCCATTATAGATCAGCTCCGCATAGCGCGGCATCAGGCTGTCTTTCAGATGCGCAGCTTCGCGGTCCAGCGTGATGCTTTCCATGGCGCGATGCGCGGCATAGAGAATGGTGCCGCCCGGCGTTTCGTAGCAGCCGCGGGACTTCATGCCGACAAAGCGGTTTTCCACCAGATCAAGCCGGCCAATGCCATTTTCCTTGCCGAGCGCATTCAAGCGCGTGAGCAAGGTGGCGGGGGACAGGCGTTCGCCATTGATGCCAACCGCATCGCCGCGTTCGAATTCAATGGTGATATCGGTTGCGCGGTCCGGTGCGTCCATCGGGCTGATGGTGCGTTGCCACACCATTTCATCCGGCGCGTCCCAGGGTTCTTCCAGGATTTTGCCTTCGCTGCTGCTGTGCAGCAGATTGGCATCCACGCTGAAGGGCGCTTCGCCGCGCTTGTCCTTCGCAATCGGGATTTGGTGTTCCTCGGCGAATTGAATGAGGCGCGTGCGGCTGGTCAGGTCCCATTCGCGCCAGGGGGCAATCACCTTCACATCCGGCTTCAGCGCGTAATAACTCAGTTCAAACCGCACCTGGTCATTGCCCTTGCCGGTCGCGCCATGCGCCACGGCATCGGCGCCCATGGCTTCGGCGATTTCAATCTGGCGCTTGGCGATCAGCGGGCGCGCGATGGAGGTGCCGAGCAGATACATGCCCTCATACAGCGCATTGGCGCGGAACATGGGGAAGACGAAATCACGGATGAATTCTTCCCTGAGATCATCCATGAAAATGTTTTCCGGCTTGATGCCAAGCAGCAAAGCCTTATCGCGCGCCGGGCCCAATTCCTCACCCTGGCCGAGATCGGCGGTGAAGGTAATGACCTCACACTTATATGTCGTTTGCAGCCATTTCAGGATGACGCTGGTATCCAAGCCGCCGGAATAGGCGAGCACGACCTTCTTCACATCTTTAACGCGCATGTTCTTTCCCTTGAAAACTGCAAGATAGGGGGGCGATATGCCTCCCACGCGCAATCAGGGCAAGCGGGGCTTGCGGCGGCAGCGCAGCCTGGGGAAAATGCCCGCCGATTGACGGGGAAATGTCTATGGCGGCCTGGAAGGGCCTTGTCGCAACGCTTGCGGGGCTTGTTGGATTGGCCCTGGCCCCGATCAGCCATGCCCAGGCGCCGGCAGCGCCCATTCTGGAAGCGCCGACCATTCTGGGCCTGCCCGAGGCCAGCCATCCGAGTGTCCGGCGCTTTCTGAACCTCAATACGCCGCGGGTGCTGGCTTTTGGGCCGAATGGCACTTTCGGCTGGCAGGCTGGCGGGGGCGATGCGGCCTTTGTTGAGCAAACCGCGCTGGCCAATTGCGAAAGACGCGCGGGGCCTGGCGCCTGTTCCATCGCGCTGCGTGATCTTTCGATTGTGAAGCCCGGGCGGGAATGGGCGCCGAGCCCGCCGCCGGAGGGGGTGGCCATTACCTCCGCCCATCACGCGACGCTGCCGGATGAACGCTTCATCTGGTGGGGGCCGGAACAGGCGCGCGGCGTGCTGGTGTTTGGCCATGGGAAGGAAGCGTTGCAGGATTTGCGTGGACGGCAACCGCAAAGCTGGACGCGGCATTTCAACAATGCCGGCTTTGATGTTTGGCGTTTTGACCGGGAACCCAATGCCGATAGCGCGCGCCGCGCCGCAGCCTGGTTGCGCGCGGATTTGGCAGAGCTCCGCCGGCGTGGCTACCGCCAAGTGGTTGTCGCGGGGCAATCGCGCGGTGGTTGGAATGCGCTGATGATGCTGAACCGCCCGGGCCTTGCCGATGTGGCGATTGCAATTGCCGCCGCCGCGCATGGGCGCTTGAGCGAGGAAGATAACCGCCTGCACGCGCAGATAGCGGAGTTGGAGGCGCTGATGACCGAGGCTGCCGGCGCCAGCCGCGCAAGGCTTGCGGTGGCGGATTTTCGCGATGATCCTTTCATGGCGGAACCGGATCGGCGCGCCGAGATTTTGCGACGCCAGCGGGAGCGTTTCGCCGCACTATTGTTGATTGACAGGCCTGAGGGTGTGACCGGCCATGGCGCAGGCGGCACCACGGCCTTCAATGATCGTTACGGGGCGTGTCTGCTGCGCTTCGCAACCGCGCCGCGCCCGCCTGCGAGTTGTTGAGGCCGGGATCAATCTTCCGTTTCATCTGATATGGTCCGGTTGCGCTGCTTGTTCTGCGCAATGAACGCTTGCCCGCGAATTGGTGTTTGTTGCAGTCTGCTGTGCAAATCATGCATTTCCAGGGGGAAACATGCGTTTGTCTTCAGGCCTGATCTGCTGCCTGCTGGTACTGATCCTGGCGCCCATGCGGCTTGCCTTGGCGCAGAGCGCGCCTATTCTGGATGCCGCGCGCGTTCTGGGCCTGCCGGCTTCCAACCATGCGGATCTTGAGCGTTTTCTGCGCCTGAATACGCCGCGTGCTTTTGCCGTGGGACCGAATGGCGCCATGGGTTGGCAGGCCGGTGGTGGCGACGCGGCCTTTGTGGAACAAAGGGCCATAGCCAGTTGTGAAAGACGCGCTGGCCCCGGCAATTGCGCCGTCGTGCTGCGTGATCTGGCAATTGTGCGGCCAGGGCGCGAATGGGCACCCGCCCCGCCGCCCGCCAATATCGGCATTTCCTCCATGGCGCATGATACGGTGCCGGATAATCGCTTTATCTGGTGGGGGCCGCAGCAGGCGCGCGGGGTTTTGGTTTTTGCTCATGGTCGGGGTGAGCGCGCCGGAAGGGGAGTGGGCATGGATGATTCGCGGGGTTCCCAACCGCAAAGCTGGACCCGGCACTTCAATAATGCCGGTTATGATATTTGGCGCTTTGATCGCCACCCGAATTCGGATGAAACCGCGCGCGCAGCGCGCTGGCTGCGAACCGATTTGGCGGAGCTGCGCCGCCGCGGGTATCGGCATATCATTGTGGCGGGGCAATCGCGTGGCGGGTGGAACGCCATGATGGTGTTGGATCAGCCAGGACTTGCCGATGTGGTGATCGCCATTGCCTCAGCCGCACATGGCCGGGGTGCTGACGCCAGAAACGATCCGCAGTGGCAACAGATCAGCCAATTGGAGGCGATCCTTGCCGCCGGCCAGGCATCATCCCAGGCGCGGCTGGCGGCGGCGAATTTTCGCGATGATCCCTATGATGCCGAGCCGGAACGGCGTGCCGCCCTGATGCGGCAATATGGCCAGCGCTTTGCCGGGTTCCTGTTGATTGACCGCCCTGAGGGCCTGATTGGCCATAGTGCGGGTGCCAGTTCCGCCTTCAATGCTCGCTACGGGGCGTGCTTGCTGAATTTCGCAACCGCGGCGCGCCCGCCTTCGAATTGTTGAGGCGGGCGCTGACCGATTCTCACATCCGCAAGGTGCCGTTGCGCGCTGCTTCGTAGCGCGCGGCGATCCTGTCCCAATTCAGCACCTTCCACCAATTCGCCAGGTATTCTGCCCGGCGATTCTGGTAGCGCAGGTAATAGGCGTGTTCCCAGACATCATTGCCCATCAACACGCGCTGCCCATCCATGAGCGGATTATCCTGATTGGGCCGAATGGCGATGGAAAGCCCGCCCGCCGGTGTCACCACCACGAACACCCAGCCTGAGCCAAATACGCGCATGCCAGCGGCGTTGAAATCCGTTTGCATCTTGGCGAAGCCGCCAAGGTCTCGGTCAATCGCGGCTTTCAGATCGCCGCTGGGCTCACCACCCTGACCGCCCATGATTTCCCAGAACATGCTGTGATTCGCATGGCTGCCCGCATTGTTGCGCAGCGCGGTACGCACAGCATCAGGCGCCTGGGAAAGCCGCATCAGCGCGTCATCAATCTGCATGGTGGCAAGCGCCGGATAGTCGCGCGCGATAGTGTTGAGCGCGGCAACGGCGGCGGCGTGATGGCGGCCATGATGCAATTCCATGGTCATGGCATCAATCGCCGCTTCATTGGCATTGGCGGCATAGGGCAAGGCCGGAAGGCGGAAGGGACCATCCGGTGTTTCCGCGAAAAGGGGCTTTCGCGCCGAGGCAAATACCCCCGCAGCAGCAAGCCCAGCCGCCAGAAAACCCCGGCGCGCGAGATGAATGGTCATGGCATGTCTCCCCAAGGATGCGCGCTGTGTTTATCACGCGGCGCGGGGCGAAGGCTTACGCCCGAAGCTATGGGCTTGTCCAAGAAAATCCTTGCCAGCGCTGAAAGTATTTGTGGATTGGGCGTGGTATCAGGGCAGCACCAGTTCTGCCGCGGCCTCCCCACTCAACCAGGCACCCGCAACGGTGGCGGCATAGCGCGGGTGGCAGGCCTCACCCGCAAAGATCAGCCGCCCATCGCCAAGTGGCTCGCCCAGCACGCGCCGCGCCGCCTGCCCGCCCGGAATGGCGTGGCTATAGCTGCCAAGGAAATGCGGGTCCTCGCCCCATTCGGTGATGATGGGCGGGCCGAGTGCGGCTGCGGCTTCCACGCCAAAGACGCGGGCGAATTCTGCACGCGCATGTGCTTCGGTCGCGCGCTTGCCGGCGCGCGACAATTCCCAAGCGAGGGAACCACCGATGAAGGCAAGCATCACCGGCGCGCCAAAGGGCCGCGCGATCCAGGAAATGGGCCGATCACCAGGTGTGGCGATATCGCGCCGGAGGCTGGCGAAAGCGCCGAATTCCGGCAGCACACCTGGCGGGATGGGAAAGGCGAGCTTGCTCAGCAAGCCAAGCGGCAGGGCGTTGATGGTATCGTGTTTTTCAGCGGGCAGATCAGGCGTGAAGGCAATGCTGCCTTGCGCCAGCACACCGGTTGATACCGTGATGATGGCGGCGCGCGCACGGATGCGCCCGAAAGCGCCGCCCACTTCAACATCCTTGCCGCGCCAATCGATTTGCGTCACGGGCGCATTCAGCGTGATGGGCAAGCCCTCAGCGAGAGTCGTGACCAAAGTCCCAAGACCGCGGCGCAGCAAAAGATTTGGGCCATCCAGCGCGGTAGCGGCGAAATCATGCAGGCTCATCCGCGCAAGCTCAGCGGCGCAAATCTGCGCCCCTTCCCAATGCGCCACCAGCGGATCAAAGCGCCCGCCTTGGGGTGCTGCGTCTGAAGCCGGGCGATCCGGCGCGCCATCCGCGGCAGCGGCTTCAATCACGCGCCAGAAGCGATCCTCGGCCGCCGCGAAGGCGCGGCGTTCGGCGGTGGTGGCGAAGCGGCCTTCGGTGAATAGCAGGCGCTGGCGCAGCTTGTCGTGATCCACCGATTCAAAACCGAGTGCTTCGGCAAAGGTGGTCAGCGGATTGTCATTGGCCTGATGTAGCCAGGAAGCGCCATGATCAAAGCCTGTCGCATCGGTATAGGCGCGGCCACCAATGCGGTCCTTCGCTTCCAGCACCAGGCAGGAAAGCCCACGCGCGCGCAGGGTGCGCGCAGCTGCAATGCCGGCGACGCCGGCGCCAATGATCAGTACATCGGTTTCAGCAGCGCCCATGCAGCGCCGTTACGCTGCTAGACCTTCACGCATTCCCGCTCAAATACGCCATCGCCACCTGCACGCCACCCGATTGATGCGGCACGCCGGCAGCGCGCAGCCCCATTTCAACCCCGCCCAAGGTGCCGATCAATTGGAGATCGCCGAAATCGCCCAAATGGCCGATGCGAAAAACGCGATCATTCAATTGGCCAAGCCCATTCCCAAGACTCATGTTGAAGCGTTCCAGGATGGTGGCGCGCAACGCATTGGCGCTATGGCCTTCCGGCAGGCGCACCGCCGTCAGCACGGACGAGTAATGTCGCGGATCGGCGCATTGAATTTCAAAGCCCCAATGGCGCACGGCGCGGCGTGCGGCTTCCGCGTGGCGATCATGCCGGGCGAAGACGTTATCCAGGCCCTCTTCCAGCAGCATATCCACCGCCGCATCCAGCCCGTACAAAAGATTGGTCGCCGGCGTATAGGGGAAGTAGCCTGTGGCATTGGAAGCGATCATTGGCTGCCAATCCCAAAAGCTGCGCGGCAGCTTCGCCGTTTCACTCGCTTTCAGTGCCTTGGCGCTGATCGCGTTGAAGGATAGCCCCGGTGGCAGCATCAGCCCCTTTTGCGAGCCCGATACGGTGACATCCACGCCCCAGTCATCATGCCGGTAATCCATAGACCCGAGTGAGGAAATGGTATCCACCAGCAAAAGGGCAGGGTGGCCGGAAGCATCCATGGCGCGGCGCACTTCGCCAATGCGGGAAGTGGCGCCGGTGCTGGTTTCATTATGCACAACGGCCACGGCCTTGATGGCATGGGCCTTGTCTTCGCGCAGCTTTGCCTCAATCGCTTCCACATCCGCGCCGCGGCGCCAATCGGTGCGCACGTAATCCGTGACGATCCCAAGGCGCGATGCCATTTCATGCCAAAGATGCGCGAACCAGCCGGTTTCGCACATCAGCACCCGGTCGCCGGGGGAAAGCGTATTGGCCAAAGCGGCTTCCCAGGCGCCGGTGCCGCTGGCGGGGTAGATCACCACCGGGCCTTTGGTCTTGAAAACATGGCGGATTTTCTCAAGCACCCCCTTGCCGAAGATGCCGAAATCCGGCCCGCGATGGTCCATGGTGGGGTTGTCCATCGCGCGCAGCACGCGGTCCGGCACATTGCTCGGCCCCGGGATTTGCAGGAAATGGCGCCCGGCGGTGGGCTTGGATTGGAAGTAAGCCATGATGGAATCCTTGTTTGAGGCCCCTACATGGGCGAAACCCCCCATTCATGCCAAGACCACCCCTGCAGAAGCCGTTTTTGGACCCTCACGCATGAATGCCCTGCCCCCTGGCCGGATCACCCCCGGAGACCCCCGCCTGGCCGCGCGCCTCCGCCGCGAGACTGGCGCCGAGGT
>JADCEX010000200.1 GCA_020249825.1 Roseomonas sp. | reverse complement strand
GCACTGTCATAGCCGCGATATTCAAGGCGGCGCAGCGCTTCCAAAAGCCGGGGCGCCGCCGCTTGTTGCCCAACCACACCAACAATGCCGCACATCAGCGCTTCCCCTTGCCCTTGAAGCCGCGTCCCGGCTTGACCGCCTGGCGCCCGCGCGCAATCGCCAGCGCATCATCCGGTACATCATCCGTGATCACGCTACCCGCCGCGACCAATGCGCGCGCCCCCACCCTCACCGGAGCGACAAGCGCGGTATCGCTGCCGATGAAAGCGCCTTCGCCGATTTCGGTGCGATGTTTCGCGACCCCATCATAATTGCAGGTGATCGTCCCCGCGCCGATATTCGCCCCCGCGCCGATCATGGCATCACCCAGATAGGACAGATGATTGGCCTTGGCGCCGGCGCCGAGCGTGGTCGCCTTCAACTCCACAAAATTGCCGACATGGGCATGGGGTTCGATGATGGTGCCGGGACGCAGCCTGGCATAAGGGCCGATGACGGCACCCTGTTTCACCACGCAACCTTCCAAATGGCTGAACGCCCGGATCGTCACGCCATCTTCCACCGTGACACCGGGGCCGAAAAAGATATTCGGTTCCAGCAGCACATCGGCGCCGAGTTTGGTGTCGTGGCAAAAATGCACTGTTTCGGGTGACAGCATCGTCGCACCGCCCGCCATGGCGGCAGCACGCAAACCGCGCTGCAGTTCCGCTTCCGCTTGCGCCAATTCCGCGCGGCTATTGATGCCACGCAGCTCGGCTTCTGGCGCTTCCACCGCCACCACGCGCTTGCCCCCTGCCCGCGCCTCCTGGATCACATCGGTCAGGTAATATTCGCCCTTGGCGTTGTTGTTGCCGATGGCGCCTAGCCAGCAGAACAAATCCTGCGCCGGCGCGCAAATCACGCCAGCATTGCAAAGCCCAATCGCGCGTTCTTCCGCCGTCGCATCCGCCCATTCGACGATGCGCGCGACCTCGGATTTTTTATCCAGCACCACGCGGCCATAACGCCCTGGATCAGCGGGCCGCATGGCCAGCAGCACAAGCCCTGCAGACTGACGCGCCGCCACCAGCGCCTGCAAGGTGGCCGCCGAGATCAGTGGATTATCGCCATAAAGCACAGCGACATCGCCCTGATGCCCGCCAAGCGAAGGGGCGGCTTGCAGCGCTGCATGGCCGGTGCCCAGTCTCTCGCGCTGCACCACGACCTCGCGCGGTGCGACGGCGTCTTCCAGCGCTGGCATATCCGGCCCCACCACAACGACGATGCGGCCGAAAACGGCTTCGCAGGCACTCAGCAAATGCTGGATCATGGGCTGGCCCGCCAAGGGGTGCAGCACCTTGGGCTGGGCGGAGCGCATGCGTGTGCCAAGACCGGCGGCGAGGATGATGGCGGCGGGGCTCATAGGCTGGGCCTAACGCGTTCGGCAGGCTTCGTCCAGATGAAAGAACCAGGCCCTGCCCATCACTGCTTTAGCGCATGTTGCGTTCACACGGGCTCACGCAACCCGCTCCAGATCTCTGTTTTTCGAGCATCTTCACGCGTTCAGATGATTCCATCTGAACGCGATCTGCTCTAGGCGCCCATGCTTCACTTTTTGTTTCGCTAATCTTCACGCTGAAGCGCAAATCCCGCCTGATGCGCCACGGCGATTGGAAAGCTGCCGCGCTAAATCAGGCGTGCGCGCAGCCGTGTCACCAAAACCTCTGCCAGGATCACCACAACAAGGATGGCGAGCAATATCGTCGCCACGCGATCCCATTGAAAGAAATTGATCGCATCATCCAACACCACGCCGATACCGCCTGCACCAACCAGGCCGAGCACCGCGCTTTCCCGGCTATTGATATCCCACCGTAACAGCGCCACACCCCAAAAGGCCGGCGCGATTTGCGGCCAGGCGCCTTTCAGCAGCACATGGCTGGCGGGTGCGCCCGTGGCATTCAGCGCTTCCAATGGACCAGGGGAGATTTCCTCCAGCGCCTCGGCCAGCAGCTTGCCGACAAAGCCGATGCTGCGAAAGGCAATGGCAAAGGTGCCGGCGGCCGCGCCCGGGCCGAAGATCGCCACAAAAATCAGCGCCCAGACCAGCGAATTGACGGAGCGTGACGTCACCAACAGCAGCTGCGCAAAAGCGTTCAACCCGCGATAAGGGCAGATATTGCGCGCCGCAAGTAGTGCCAGCGGTACGGCAAAGATGAAGGAGAACAGCGTACCGAGTGAGGCGATATGCAGCGTTTCCACCAGCGCGTGATGCACCGCGGGATGGTAATGCCCCAAATCAGGCGGCCACATGCGCTTGAGCAAATCAAGCATCTGTTCCGGCGCATCAATCAGAAATTCCGAAATGATCTCAACATTCCGCACCGCCCATACCAAAGCGATTACCAAGGCGAAATACACCGCCCAGCGCGTAAAGCGTTCCATTGGCGTAAAGCGCTGCCATTCGCGCATGAGCGCATTCATCTGAGCAGCGCCCGGATCCAGCCGGAAATGAGCTCAGCCAGAAAAATCAATGCAATGATGGAAAGCAGGATGGCGGCGACGAAATCATAATCAAAACGCTTGAAAGCCGCGAAAAGCGTGCCGCCAATCCCGCCGGCGCCGACAATGCCGACCAGCGTTGAATTGCGCAGATTGGAATCAAGCTGGTACAGCGAAAAGCCAATGAAACGCGATGCGACCTGCGGCAGCACGCCGTAGATCAGCACGGAGCCGAAGCCTGCACCGGTCGCGCGAATGGCTTCCACTTGCTTCATGGAGATTTCCTCGATCGCCTCGGCAAACAATTTGGCGATGAAGCCCATAGAAGCGATGGTCAGCGCCGCAACACCCGCCAAGGCACCAAAGCCGATGGCCTTCACGAAAAGGATCGCGACAATCACGTAATGCAGACTGCGGCAGAAGGCGACGAAACCGCGCGTGGCGACCGCTAGCGGCCAAGGTGCCAGGTTGCGCGCGGCCATCAACCCAAGCGGCAGCGCCAGCAGAATGCCAAGGGCCGAGGATATCACCGCGATTTGCAGGCTTTCCAGCAAGCCTTCAATCAGCAATTCCGCGCGGCTGAAATTGGGCGGCCACATGCGCGCGAGAAACCGCCCAGCCTCGCCCAAGCCAATCACAAGCCGCGCCCAGGTGATGTCCAATTGGCCAAGCGCATAAATCGCATAGGCAACCAGGCCAAGCGCCGTGGCGCGCGCGCCCCAATTTGGCGGGAAAGCGCGCCGGCGCAGTGCGCTTGCGCTCACAGCCAATCCTCGCCGCCATAGATCTGGCGAAGATGGCTCGGCTCCAAAGCCTCGGGCGGGCCATCAAACACAATCTCTCCGCCCGCCATGCCGATGATGCGCTGCGCGAAGCGCCGCGCCAGATCAACATTATGGATATTCACGACCAAGGGAACATTGGCCGAGGTCGAAAGCCCTGTCATCAGCTCCATGATCTCAACCGCCGTGCGCGGGTCGAGCGAGGATGTGGGTTCATCGGCCAGCAGCAATTCCGGCTGCTGCATGAGCGCGCGCGCAATGCCGACGCGCTGGCGCTGCCCGCCGGAAAGCGCATCGGCGCGGCGCGTCGCCTGTTCCGGCAGGCCAACGGAATCAAGCAGGGAAAAGGCACGCGCAATATCCGCTTCCGGATAGCGCCGCATCCATGCCTGCCAGAGCGAGACATAGCCAAGCCGCCCGGAAAGCACATTTTCCATGACGGTCAGGCGCTCAACCAAATTATATTCCTGAAACACCATGCCGATCCGCCGGCGCGCCATGCGCAAGCCTCGCCCGCGCAAGGGAACAAGATCCTGCCCATTCAGCAGGATCTGCCCAGCGGTGGGTTCGACCAGCCGATTGATGCAGCGAAGCAGCGTAGATTTGCCCGTGCCCGAAGGCCCAATGACAGCGGTGATGCCCTGCGGCGCAATGGCAAGGTCGATCCCGCGCAAGACAGGCTTGCCCGGGACATATTCCTTGACCAGACCTTTGATAACAAGGCCTTGCATCGCGCCCGCTTGCATCACTGCGGCCGCGCTGGTGCCGGCGCCTGCTGCTGTTGTTGTTGCTGCTGTTGCTGTTGTTGCTGGCGCAGCTGATTGCGGCGCTGTTCTGCTTCCAATTCACGCCGGCTTTCCGCATCAAACGCCGCGCGGTTATAGGGCGCATTCACCGCATCCGCGACCGCACGTACCGGTGCCCAATGTTCGGAATAGGTCGCGGGCCAGAAGCGATCATTGCCACCCAGGTCACGACGCAGCGATTCAGGGAAGCGATAATCAAAGAAACATTTGCGAATACGCTCCGCCAATTCCGGCTTCAGATCATGCGAAAGCGCGAAGGAGGATGTCGGGAAGGGATCCGATTCCCAGATGATGCGGAAATTATCGCGCCGCACCTGGCCGCGCGCGACCATACGGTTGAAAACGTCTGATGCGACCGGCGCGGCATCATAATCGCCCGCATTCACGCCCATGACGCTGCGGTCATGACCACCCGAATAGACCACGCGGTAATCCGTATCCGGCGTCAGACCAAGGCCGGGGAAGAAAGCGCGCGGCGCCAGATTGCCGGAATTGGACGTGGCCGAGGTATGCGCAACGCGCCTTCCCTTCAGATCAGCAAGATTCTGAAACGGACTATCGGCGCGCACCAAGGTCACGACACGGTAGCTTTCAAAAGCATCCTGATTGCCCTTGATGGCAAAGGGCACTGCCCCCGCCAGGTTCACGGCGAAGGCGGTCGGGCCCGTTGAGAACCCCGCAATATGCAGCCGGCCGGACCGCATGGCTTCGACCTGCGCGGCATTGCTGGTAACCTGGAAATACACCACGCGGCGGCCCACGCATTGGCCAAGATATTCAAGCAGCGGCCGGAATTGCGTGGCATAGAGTGCCGGGTCTTCCACCGGCGTATAGGCGAAAACCAGCGTGGAAGGATCACGCTGCCGCGCGACATCACTTGGCACATCGGCCACCATATTGCGATCAGCATCGCAATAGGCCTCATCCAAGGAACCGCGGAAGGGGCATGGCGCTTGCGCAGCGGCATCACCCGCCAAGGTCGTGACAAGCGCCGCGGCAAGGCCGATGGCGCCAAGGCTTTTCCGGAACATGGTGCTCTCCCTAGGCTGATGGTTTTAATTGAAGGGTGATTTGACCGCTTTGCGCGCGCGCCGCAAGGCTTTGGTCACGGCCGGACCAGGACCACCCCTTCCGGGTCCAGCGTAACCATGACTGCGCTACCTGCGGCGCGGCGCTGCAATCGATCCGGGTGAATGGCGAAAAGCTCCCCAAGCGGGGTGGCGATCAGGTATTCGGTATGTGCGCCCATATAGGTTGCGCGCGCGATCTGGCCGGCAATGCCAGGGCCGCTATCGGCAAGCCGGATCGCCTCAGGCCGGATCACCACATCACATGGCCCAGTCCCCAAGCCGCGATGGGGCAAGGTAAGCGTAAGCGCATCAAGCGCCACCTGCGCCGCGTCACTGGTGATTGTTTCGATACTACCACGTACGTGGTTCGCTTCCCCCATGAAGGTCGCGACAAAGACATTCTCGGGGCTCGCGTAAAGCGCCTCTGGCGTACCGCTTTGCGCGATTTCGGCGTTGCGCATCACCACAATCTTGTCGGAAACCGCCAGCGCTTCCGCCTGGTCATGCGTGACATACACTACGGTCAGGCCAAGGCGCTG
>JADCEX010000020.1 GCA_020249825.1 Roseomonas sp. | reverse complement strand
GCAGCGCCACCGCATGCCCGCCATTGTCGCGCAAAATCCCCTTGGGCTGGCCCGTGGTGCCTGAGGTGTACAAAATATACATCGGATCAGTGGCGGCGACGGATACGCAAGGATGCGGCGCGGCGGCGGCTTCGGCCACCAGCAAATCCTCATCACGCCCCGGCGTCAGATCGCAAGGCGCCTGCAGGCGTTGCAGGATCAGCACCGAGGATGGCTTGTGCGGCGAAAGCGCAATCGCCTCATCCAATAGCGGCTTGTATTTAACGACCCGCCCTGGTTCCAGGCCGCAGGATGCGCTGATGATCGCCTTGGGTTTGGCATCGGCAATGCGGCTGGCGAGTTCTGCCGCTGCGAAGCCGCCAAACACCACGGAATGCACGGCGCCAAGCCGCGCGGTCGCCAACATGGCAATCGCCGCTTCCGGCACCATGGGCATATAGATCACCACGCGGTCGCCCTTGGTGATGCCGCGCGCGGCCAGGGCGCCGGCCAGCTTCGCCACGCGGCTCTGCAATTCGGCATAGGTGATGCGCTGAATTTGCCCGGTCATCGGGCTGTCATAGATGATCGCATCCTGCTGCCCACGCCCGGCAGCGACATGGCGATCCACGGCATTATGGCAGGTATTCAAGGCCGCATCGGGAAACCAGCGGCCATAGACGCCCATCGAGGCATCGAAAATCCGCTGTGGCGCGCGGTCCCAATCAATGCCCCGCGCGGCTTCCGCCCAATAGGCTTCCGGGTCGCGCTTCCAGCGCGCATGGGTCGCGTCATATTGCGAAGCCTCGGACATGGTTTCCCCCTTTTGCGACAGCGCCGGACTGGGCTTAGCGTGCCGCCTTGGTGGGGCGCAGCGCAAGCCCCGCTCCCATAATCGCGCGGCGCGGCGCCTGGTTTTGCGCTGGCGCAAGCCACCCGCCGAGATTTCTGGAAACCTGCCGCCAAATCATGCGAGGCTGCGTCCATGCCCCTGCCACGCCCCACCCCAAGCCAGCACGCCCGCACATGAGCGGCCTCCTCCGCCGCGCCCTGGGCGCACTCGGCAATGGGCTGAAGCCAGGCTTGCGCGAATTCCTCCGCGCCCGGGCGCATTTCCGGGCGGCCCTTCCCGACGGCCCGCTGATTGCCCAGCGCTATGTGGTGTTTGACCTGGAATCGACCGGGCTTGATGTCAGCGGCGGCGATTGCGTGATTTCCATCGGCGCCGTCCGGCTGCGCGATGGCGAAGCGCGTGAGAGTTTCACCACCCTGATCAATCCCGCCCGCGCCATCCCGCCCGGTTCCATCCGCTATCACCGCATTACCGACGCCATGGTGGCCGATGCGCCGCCCGCCGCCGAAGCCCTCAAGCACTTTCAGGATTTCATCGGCGATGATGTGCTGGTCGCGCATAATGCCGCTTTCGACCGCGCCCTGATCTTCGCTGAGGAATTTCGCGGCGCGCCCGCCATCGGCAATCCGTTTCTGTGCAGTGTCGCGACGTCGCGTTGGCTGGATCCTGATGAAGCGGATCATTCCCTTGATGGGCTTTGCGGTCGCGCGGGCATTGTGATCACCGGAAGGCACCAGGCCTTGGGCGATGCGGAAGCGACCGCAGCCCTTTGGGTCAGCCTTTTGGCGCGTGCCGCGGCGCGCGGCGTGGATGATCTGGCCGAATTGGCGCGGCGCAGCCGGATGACTGCCACCATGGCCGCGACGGCGGAGCATTTCTGACCAGGCCGCCTACCAGACCTCACCGGTAAAACCGGCAAAGCTGGCGCGGGAGAAGCTGCGGACTGCCCTCAGCGCCTCCCGCAATGCCTGCCGGGTTTCTTTGGGCATGGCCGCCGTATCCACCAGATTGCCCGGGCGGCGGTCTGCCGCGAGATCAGTCAATTGCTGGCGCAGCAGCACATCCAGCAGCAGGGCAAAGGCGGCCTGCAAGGTGCTTGCTTCCCGCGCCGCGATGCTGCCGCGTGCGGCCAAAGCCGCAATGCGCTGCGCCGTCCCCGTTTCGGTGACACCATCGCGCAGCGCCAAAAGCCGGGTGGCGGCCACTAAGGGCATCAGCCCATGCAGCTTCAAATCCGTCCGGCTGCCGGGGCCGGGCTCATCATCCGCAAAGCCGCCAAACAGCGTCAGCCCCACATGAAGGCTGGCATTCTGCGCCGCCATGGAGGCTAGCCAGGCCGGGCGCGAAGCCAAGAGCCCGGCCAGATATTGGCGGAGCGAAGCAGCCTCAGCCGCATCGCCCTGCACTGGCCGGAAATCAAACACGATATCGCCGAACAGCAGCGCGGCACCGGCCCGGCGATTGGACCAGATGCCCATCTGGTCGCGCCATTGCCGCGCGGTTTTTCGCCAGAGCGGGTTGCGCGCCATGATCCCACCAGGACAAAGCGGAAAGCCCGCCCGATCCAGGCGTTGGTTGAAATCCTCGGTGAAGGGGCGAAACCAGCCATCTACTGCGTCGTGGTCCGCATCGGGGTAATCCGCCAGCATCAGTCCGTTATCCTGATCAGGCGTCAGCAGGCTTTCGCCACGCCCAAGGCTGCCCATGACCAGCAACGTAAAGGGCACCGGCGCCGGGCCGTGATCAGCCAAGGTTTCCGCAAGAATCCGCCGATGCAGGTCAAGATTGATGCCATTCACCAGGCGCACCACGGCTTCCGCGCTCAGCCCTTCCGCCAATAGCGCGCGCGCGATGCCGGCCTGGGCGGCTTTGATGGCGGCGACGTCGCCCGACAGCGCCTCAAGATGCGTCAGCAATCCGCCCGAGACAGCCGCAAGCGCCTCCGCCCGATGCAGCATGCCAAGGCAGCGCCCGGCGGCATCGAGCACGGGCAAATGCCTGAGGCCGTGTTGGCGGAGCAGCGCAATGGCGCGCCAAAGCCCCTCATCCGGGGCGCAGGCGATCAGTGGTGTGGTCATGGCGGCGGTAAGCGGCGCCTCTGGCCCCAAGCGGAACACCACGCGGCGCGCGATATCCTGTTCGGTCAGAATGCCAATGGCGCGGCCTGTGTCATCCACCACCATCAGCGCCGAAGCCCGCGCCGTGGCCATTGCGGCGATGGCTTGGTTCAAGGGCGTTGCTGCGGGCAATAGGGGCGGTGCTGCACCCATGGCAGCACGGGCCGGGCCGGTCAGCGCGGCGATCGGGGCATGGCCGGGGTTGGTGGAGGGCATGCCTTAGCTTAAACCAAAGCCGCCCCGCCAAGGCATGAAAAAAGCGGCGCCCAGATCAGGTGCCGCTTTCAGTATCGCAGCAAGGCAGGGCGGCAGCGCCGCCCCACTGATGCCTACTTGTCGTCTTCGGCGTAGATGTCGCGGTCCTTGGTTTCCGGCACGAAGAAGGTGCCGATCACCACCGTCATCAAGGCGATGACGATCGGGTACCAAAGCCCGTAATAGACATCCCCCGTCTGCGCGATCATGGCGAAGCTGGTTGCCGGCAGCAGGCCGCCGAACCAGCCATTGCCGATGTGATAGGGCAGCGACATTGAGGTATAGCGAATGCGCGTCGGGAATAGCTCCACCAGCGCCGCCGCGATTGGCCCATAAACCATGGTGACGTAAATCACGAGCAGCGTGAGCACCCCAATCAACACCGCTGGCTGTTCCCGGAAAACATCAAAAGGCGAGGACATTTTCACGACCGATGGGTTGGAAGCCGCCGGATAGCCCGCCGCCGTCAGCGCTGCCCCCAAATCCCGCGCGAAGGTCGGGCTATTGGCCATGATCGGCTGCTGGCCCTGGATATGCACGGTGGCGACCGTGCCGGCCGGGGCTGGTTCGACATTGTAATTCACTGAAGCACGCGCCAGCGCTGCCTTGGCGATATCACAAGGTGCGGTGAAGCGCGCCGTGCCGGTTGGGTTGAACTGGAAGGAACAGCCCGCTGGATCGGTCACCACCCGCACCGCAATGGTCTGATGCGCCTTGTGCAGATCGGGGTTGGCTTCCGCGCTCAGCAGCTTGAACAGCGGGAAGTAGGTGAGTGCGGCGATCAGGCAGCCGCCCAGGATGATCGGCTTGCGGCCAATCCTGTCAGACAGCCAGCCAAACAGCACGAAGCCACCCGAGCCCAGCACCAGCGACCAGGCAATCAGCATATTGGTGGTGAAGCTATCCACCTTGAGCACCTGGCCCAGGAAGAACAGGGCGTAGAATTGCCCCGTGTACCAGACCACCGCCTGGCCAGCGACCAGGCCGAGCAGCGCAAACAGCGCCACCTTGGCATTCTTCCATTGGAAGAAGGCTTCCGAAATCGGCGCCTTGGAATGCTTGCCTTCGGACTTCATTTTCTGGAAGGCCGGGCTTTCTTCCATCTGCAAGCGGATCCAGACGGAAATGCCCAGCAGCACGATGGACAGCAGGAAGGGCACGCGCCAGCCCCAGGCGCGGAAATTATCCGGCCCCACCGCAAGCTGCGTGAACAGAATGACCAGCAGCGAGAGGAACAAGCCCGCCGTCGCGGTGATCTGGATGAAGCTGGTGTAGAAGCCACGGCGACCATGCGGCGCATGTTCGGCCACATAGGTTGCGGCACCACCATATTCGCCACCCAGCGCCAGGCCTTGCAACAGACGCAGCACAATCAGCACGATCGGGGCGATAATGCCGATCTGATCCGATGTGGGCAGGATGCCGACCACGAAGGTGGATGCACCCATAATCAGGATGGTAATCAGGAAGGTATATTTGCGCCCGACCAGATCCCCCAAACGGCCAAACACCAAGGCGCCGAAGGGGCGCACCAGGAAGCCGGCGGCAAAGGCGATCAGCGCGAAGATATTGCGCGTGGTCTCAGGGTATTGGCTGAAGAAATTGGCGCCGATAACGGCGGCCAGCGACCCGTAAAGATAAAAATCATACCATTCGAAAACCGTGCCGAGGGAGGAGGCGAGAATGACCTTCCTCTCTTCACGGGTCATTGGGCGCGGTTCTGCCGCGCCGCCCGTTGATGTTGCACTCATAACCGACGCCTTCCTTTCCTCGTTCGTTGTCCGCCCCAGGCAGCCCAACACTGGGGTGCTGGAATGCCAGGACATTCATCCCATCCGGGCGGGGGCGCCGAAAAACGCATCAAGCATTGGCGCCACGCTGCCGGGCAGGCGCGCATCTGATGCTTGGGAATTCAGGGTTTCGCAACAAAAATTTAAGATTTTTAGAAAAAATAACAGAAAATTTCCGGCAAATTACAGAATATTCAGAAAATACATGAAAAAACAGTCACGCATTTCAAGGCTTAAGGTGTGATCTATTTCCTATAACAGGTCGCGCGCTCTATGGCGTGCCCAAGATCAGGGCGGGGCGGGAGGCCCGGCCTTCAGTCGCGCTGAAAGCCCTGCCGGGTCAAAGCCGCGCTCCATTTCCTGCTGTGTGGATACCATGTGAAACCGCAAGGCGCCGCGGATGGAGGGGCCTTCGCCCTTGCGCTGCTCAGGATGGATCGGAAGCGTCGCGAAAAGCGGTGCCTCGGCCAGCAGGGGCAGGGTTCGTGCGTTCTCTGGTAGCGCGAGTTGCAACCGGGCAAGATGGCCAGGCAGGGCTATCAGGCTTGCCTCGAACGCGTCCTTTTCGCCCTCCGGGGGCGCTTCCCTTGCCATGAAGCCGGCATGCAGGGACACAAGGCATTCCAACAAAAGCTGTTCCTGACCAGGCCAGAAGGGGCGGAGCCAAGCTTCGGCCAACGCCACCACATCGCTTTGCGCCGCCAGGAAAACCTGCCAACGGCAATGGTTTAGCGCCGCTTGGAAGTCCGGATCGCCGAAGAAGGCGACCTCGTTCCGCCCTACCTTGACCCGGCAGTAATCCAGCACGGTCTTTTGCGCCACGAAGGCGCCTTGGCGGTGCAGGAATTCTCCAAAAGCCCCTGGTTCCTGGGAGGGCGGGCTGCCCAGCAAGCGGCGGAGAAGGCGCATTTTTGGCTGGAATCCTTCAAAAACTTTGTTGCGACTGAATTAACGCCATGTTATCGGCTCGATGGAATCGGGTTGTCAAATGCCCGAATCGGGGCACGCGTCAGCGTGGTCAGGGCAGGTCAAACAGGTCGCCGCCAAGGGCTGACCATCGGAGGAGGCAAGTGAATGCCATTGGTTGAATCTGGGAGCGCGCCGTCCAATTCGGAAGCCCCGGCGGTAGATCCGGCCACCGCAAAGGCCTATTGGGCCAAGACATCCAACCTCATGTGGTTGGTGTTTGGGATTTGGTTTTTCTTCAGCTTTGTGGTGCATTTCTTTGCCCCTTCGCTAAATAGCATCAAGATTCTTGGCTTTCCTCTCGGCTTCTACATGGCCGCGCAGGGCAGCCTTATCGTCTTCGTCGTCGCGCTGTTTTGGTTCGGTAAGCGCCAGAATGAAATAGACGAAGAATTCGGCGTGCAGGAGGATTGATCCCATGAGCGGCGCCACCAAAGAAAAAGATCCCTTTATCGCCTCGCTCGGCAAGATTTACGCCGGCTATACGGGCGGTTTCGCGGCTTTTGTTGTGATCATCGCCATCCTCGAACAGATGGGCGTGCCGGATCGCATCCTCGGCTATCTGTTCGTCGGCCTGACCATCGGCGTTTACGCCTATATCGGCATTATCAGCCGCACCCAGGCGGTAGCAGAATACTACGTCGCTGGTCGGCGTGTGCCTGCGCTTTATAACGGCATGGCCACGGGTTCGGACTGGATGTCGGCGGCAAGCTTCATCGGCATGGCGGGCAGCCTTTATGCCCTCGGCTATGGTGGCTTGGCCTTCATCCTGGGCTGGACCGGCGGTTACATGCTGGTCGCCATTCTGCTCGCACCCTATCTGCGGAAATTCGGCCAATACACGGTGCCGGACTTCCTGGGGGCGCGCTTCGGCGGCAATGCGGCGCGCCTGATTGGCGTTATTGTGCTGATCACCGCGTCCTTCGTTTATGTCGTGGCGCAGATCGTGGGCGTTGGCATCATCACCCAGCGCTTCCTGGATGTGTCCTTCGGTGTTGCGGTGTTTGTGGGCCTTGCGGGCATTCTGGTCTGTTCCATGCTGGGCGGCATGCGCGCCGTTACCTGGACTCAGGTGGCGCAATATATCGTGCTGATCATCGCCTATCTGATCCCAGCCTTCCTGATGTCGGCCAAGATCACCGGCGTTCCAATGCCGCAGCTGATGTATGGCTTCGCACTGGAACGGATCGCTGAGCTTGAAAACGGCTTCCGGGCTGCGGGCATGACCCCACCGCCCGGTGTCACCGGCTGGCATACCGCACCCTTCATTGGTGCGAATGGGCAATTCAATATCCAGGCAGCGGTGAATTTCTTCGCCCTCGTCTTCTGCCTCATGGTCGGTACGGCAGCGCTGCCGCACATCCTGATGCGCTACTTCACGACGCCGTCGGTGAAGGAAGCGCGCCAGTCTGTGGCTTGGTCGCTGTTCTTCATCTTCCTGCTCTATTTCACCGCGCCGGCCTATGCGGCTTTCGGCAAGGTGGAAATCTATCAGACCCTGATCGGCCAACCGATCGCGAGCCTGCCGGAATGGGTGAAGAATTGGCAGATGATGTCGCCCTATGGGGTGCCATGGATCAACATTGTGGACGTGAACCGCGATGGCATTCTGCAATGGAATGAATTCCGCATTCACCCTGACGTTGTGGTGCTTGCCACACCGGAAATCGCGGGCCTGCCTTATGTGATCGCTGGTCTGGTGGCGGCGGGCGGCTTGGCAGCTGCGCTTTCTACCGCCGATGGTCTGCTGCTCGCTCTCGCCAACGCGCTGTCGCATGACATCTACTATAAGATGATTGACCGCAACGCGCCGACCGCGCGCCGGCTGGTCATCTCGCGCGTGCTGCTGCTGATTGTGGCGGTGGCCGCGGCCTGGACTGCGGGTAATGCCGGGGCGGATATTCTGTTCCTGGTGGCCTGGGCCTTCTCCATCGCCGCCGCCGGCCTGTTTGCGGCGCTGGTGATGGGGGTTTGGTACAAAAAGACCACCAATACCGCCGCCTGCGTCGGTATGGCGGTAGGTTATGTGCTGACCTTCGGCTATCTCATCCATTCGGAATGGTTTGGGTTGGATTTCGTCCAACTCTTCGGATCGAAGGATGCCATCATTGCTGCGGCGCGGCAGGTTGGCACCATCAACCAGAACTTCACCTCTCCTGAACTTCGCGCGGAAGCGGCAGCGATCCTTGCCAATGCCGCGGCGGTGAAGGATGGGGCGCTGGCCTGGTTCGGGGGCATCATCGGTATCCCGACGGATACGGTGGTGCTGCGCAACCGCGTGGTGGGGCGCCTCTGGGGGATCAACAATATCTCCGGCGGGATCATCGGTGTGCCGGTGGCGTTCCTCACCATTTGGCTGGTGTCCAAGTTCACCACGCCGCCCAGCCAGGCGATGCAGGATTTCATTGACGATATCCGCATCCCGAAGGGTGGTGTGCGTCTTGCTGACAAGAGCGAGGCGGTGGAATAACCAAAGCCTTCCTGTAATGGGGTGGTTCTGGGGCGGTTGCGGTAACGCAGCCGCCCCATCAATTAGCGCCTGATCCGCGAAGGCTGCAGGCCGTAGCGGTGAATCAGTCGCTCAAAAATGGTATAGCGTGATCCGTCAAAACGGATGACGCTATAGGGCGCTCATGGAAAGCAATTTCATCCTTGGCTATCTGCCCTTTTGGGTGGTGACCTATTTCCTGGCGCTGACCGGGTGGGGCTGCTTCGGGCGATTCATGATGCAATTCTTCATGACGCCGGCAAATACCAATTACATCTGGCGCGGCTTTCAGTTGCTGACTGGCTGGGCGGTGTGGACCGCTGAACGCTTGGTGCCTTCCTATGTCTCGCCACCCTTTCTGCCCCTGGTTGCGGCCTTCTGGCTGTTTGCTGCGCGGATGATCTTCGGCTTGCTGATGGTGGGCTTTGGTTATGCGCCGCGCATCAGCCCCCCGGGCGCGGGCTAGCTGCCATGATGACCCCGCAAAACCTTTTCGTCGCCACCGTGGCGACCTGCCTGCTGAATGGCATGATCAGCCCAACACTGCCGGTGGTCTGGCATCTCTACCCCGTATGGCTGCCCGAGCTTTTACCCCCGACCAAGGAGGTGGTGTTTTACGGTGCCTCATTGATCGTCTCGACCGCCACGCTTCTTCTTTCGGCAGTGCCCGCAGCGATTTCTGAGCGCCTGGGCCTCAGCCTGGAACGGGCCATGATGGTCTGGTTCGGTACGGCGCTGCTGCTGGTGTTGATGGGTTTGGGGTGAGCAGCGCTGCGTGAAACCGCTTGTTTTCCATACGGCGCGTTTAGGGTTAGGCTTTTGCCCATGGTGCCCGGATATCCTGGGTGCCCCCGCATGAGGGCCAGGGCTTGGAACGCTTTGAGGCAATGGCTGATCTGGTCATCCGGCGCGCGGTCGGCTTCGCGAGCCTGGCAATAGCGCTGGTCTTCCTTTCGCTTTCCTTCCAATTGACGCTGGCACTGCGCTCAGGGGCGGTGCTGGTGAGTCTGCTATGGCTCATTGTGCTGCTGAAACTCGCTTACGTGCCAAGCCAGGATATGCGCAGGAGCGAGATTTGGCTGATGATCGCAGAGCGCCATTCGCCGGATGCGCTGCCCATGCAAGCCGCGATGCGTATGGCCTTTGCAAACCGGTTGCGGTGGCATGCGGATAGGATTGGCGCCTTTGCCATGACATTGTGGGGGCTTTATCTGCTGATGAGCATTGTGACATGAGGGGCTTTCTTTTCTCCGGCCCCGCATGAGAAGTTTGCGGCCATGGCCCAAAAGTGTTTTCCTGCAATAATCCTGCACCGACCGGTCAGCCGATGCAGGTCGCCCAGTAGTATCGCCCCATCACCTCAAGCCCGCGAGCCTTTCAGACATGGAGAAGCCGCCCGAAGCCATTACGACGCGATTGCTTGAAGCGGTGACATTGCTCAGAAACGGTGACGTTGCAGCCGCCGAGGCGATTTGTCTTGGCATCCTCAAGCAGCATGCGCTTCATCCCGACGCACTTCATTTTTCTGGCTTGATCGCGCTGCGGGCCGGCCGTTTTGACGAAAGTGTCATCCGTTTGAACCGGGCAGCGGCGGCAGCGCCAGAAAACGCCGATGTTCACGCCAATTTGGGGCTTGCCTTGATGGGGCTTGGCCAGAAAGAGCAGGCTGCTGCAAGTTTTGAGCGCAGCTTGGCTCTTGACCCAAACGATACGGAAACAAGGTTCAACTACGGCTCAGCCCTGTTCCAAATGGGACGCCACGCAGAAGCCATCCTTTCCTTTGATTTTGTCATCAGTCAAAAAACGGATCACGCGGAAGCCCATTACCATCGCGGTTGTGCGTTAAGCGCGCTTAACCGATTAGAGGAAGCCTTGGCTGCGCAGCAGAAAGCACTTGGCCTGCAACCGGATTCTGACGTGTTCTTGTCCGCCACGGCAGCCACGCTGTGCCTTTTGAAAAGATACAATGAGGCTGAGCCTTTCATTCAAAAGGCCCTGACGAGCCAGCCCGGCATGGAACTGCCGAATTTGTGCCTTGTGGATGTCCTTCGTTCTCGTGGTCAGCTTCAGGAAAGCCTTGAAGTTGCAGAAAAACTCATCGAGAAAAACCCCGAGTCTTTGCAGGGTCACACCTGGCGTAGCAGGATCCTCATCCTGCTGGGGCAGCCCGAAAAAGCCCTGCGTCTGTCGGCTTTTTCACGAAACATCGCGCCCCATGATCCAATCACCCATGTCAATCACGGCTTTATCCTGGCCGCGCTGAACCGGCTTGAAGAAGCGCTTGTCTTTTATGATCGGGCGCTTGAGTTGAAGCCTGATGACGTTGACGCAAATTACAACCGATCCTTTGCCTTGCTGGTTCTTGGACGGCTTGAAGAAGGCTGGCGCGCCTATGAATGTCGCCATGCGCGGCAAAATACGGCATCAATTCGCAACTATCCACAGCCCCGGTGGTCAGGCAAAGAGCAGATCAGAAATCGCCGCCTTTATGCCTATTACGAACAGGGCTTGGGTGACACCATTCATTTCAGTCGCTACGCCCTTCTGGCTGCGTCAGCCGGTGCGCATGTGTTCCTCTCGGTGCAAGCTCCTCTCAAGCGTCTCTTCAGAAATTTTCATCCATCGGTCACCATCCTTGATCAGAACGAAGCGCCGCTTGATTTCGATCTGCATTCCCCGCTGCTCAGCCTGCCGCTCGCCTTTGAAACCACGCTTCGGAATATTCCGGCTTGGCCCAATGGCTATCTGAGCATCCCCATTGAGGAAACGGCGCTTTGGCTTCCACGCTTGCCAACGGGGCGGCGGCGTATCGGCCTGGTCTGGAGCGGTAGCCCCACCCACACCAATGACGCCAATCGTTCTGTCGCACTTGCGCGGCTTTCACCACTATTTCGATCAGGTGATGTCTGGGTTTCGCTTCAGAAGGAGGTACGCGCAGCCGATCAGAAAGCGTTGCACGCCTCAGGCCTATGTGATCTGACCGCTGAGCTTGCTGATTTTGCTGATACGGCGGCGCTGATCGCCGGTCTTGATCTGGTGATTACGGTGGATACTTCTGTCGCACATCTGGCGGCAGCGCTTGGGAAGCCTGTTTGGCTCATGCTGCCTTTTGCGCCAGATTTCCGCTGGCTGCTCGATCGGGAGGATTCGCCCTGGTACCCAAATATGCGCTTGTTCCGGCAAGAGCGTCCTGGCGATTGGGAAGGGGTCGTTCGGCGAATCGGTGCGGCGCTTCAGCCCTGAAGGCGCATGTGTAGCCTTTTTGTAGGCGGCTGCCCGCGGCGCGAATCATGGGCTGCCCGTGGCCAAGGGCGGGAAAATGCGTTGCCAGGATGCGGCTCAGGGTCTCTATCGCCCCAGTTTTTCGCCTTGGCCAAGGCAGGTCGGCCCAAGCCTGAAACGGTCAGGCGGAGGGCCTTTCCCTTACGCGCGAGGGACCGGCGCGCAGCCTGGCATCTTCCTCATGTTTTGGGCATTTCCCATTCCCAGGATGCAAGCCCCAAGTCTCCCAGTCAGAAGCCCAAGGTTTCCGCGCAGCGAAGCCGCGACTTGCTCAGGCTTTTTCCGGCGCCGTGGCGCGCCTGGGCACTTGCTCTTGGGCGTTGAGTTACTTATCTGTCACATACTAGACACATATCTGGTCCTCGGCCCCCAAAAGGCGGCGGGCGCGGCAGGGAAGAAACAGGGAGACAAGAGATGGTGAATCAACATAAGGGCAAGCCGGATGGCATTGAAATGGGGCTGCTCTTTGGTGGTATTGCCTTGGTTTTGGTGGCCTATTTGCTGCCGGCCGTGACCTTTGGGGCCCCGCGCAGCGGGTCTGTGCATGGGCTTTCCATCTTCAGCAAGCTGCCGTTGATGAGCGCGATTGCCTTTATCGGCATGGCGGCGGCGGTGGCGACTCGCTATGTGCCCGCGCTTGAGAAATTCGCCGAACAGGCTGCGGTTGTCGCCATTCTGCTGGTGCTGGCGCCCGCCTTGATCGGCTTCATGATGGCTCTCGACCCCTGGACCGGCCTGCGCCAGACCATGCTTAAAACGGCCAATGCCCGCACCGTGATGGTGAACCCGAGCTTTGCCTATATCCCGCTTTTCGCAGGGGCGACGATGATGGCGTTTTCACTCCGCCGGCGGATGCGCCGTTCGGCCGAGGCCGCAGTCGCTGCCTGAGGCAGGTTTCGGGCAAAATTCCGATTTTTCATGGCGTGAGAGCCTTCGGGCCCTCACGTCATGCATTGCCAAGCCCCCCCGGCCTTGCGAAAAGGCGGTCATAAAAGCGTCACAAAACAAGAGGGAGCTTACCATGTTCACCAGAAAACTGGCTTTGGCGGCGATTGCCTTGGGCGTGCTCGGTTTCGGGCAAGCCGCGCAGGCGCAAGGCTCGCTCAATCTTTATTGCTCGGTGCAGAATGAATGGTGCCAGGCGATTGTCACCAATTTCCAGCGCGATACGGGCATTCGGGTGAATATGACGCAGCGCGGATCGGGTGAGAGCCTGGCCGCCATCCGGGCCGAGGCGCAGAATCCGCGCGCCGATGTCTGGTTTGGCGGCACCGGGGACCCGCATCTGGCAGCGGCTGAAGAAAACCTGACCCAGGCCTATGAAAGCGCCAATAATGCCCAATTGCAGCCCTGGGCGCTGACGCAATGGCGCCAATCCCAGCAGCGCGCCATTGGCGTTTACGCGGGCGCCATCGGCTTTGGCATCAATACGGAATTGCTGGCGCGCAAGAATATCGCGCCGCCGGCGTGCTGGGCGGATTTGCTGGATGCGCGCTTCCGGGGCGAAATCCAGATGGCCAATCCGAATTCATCGGGCACGGCCTATGTGGTGATTGCCACACTCGTTCAGATCATGGGTGAGGACCCGGCCTTTGATTATTTGCGCCGCCTGCATCCCAATGTGAATGCCTATACCCGTTCCGGCACCGCGCCCATCAAGGCCGTGGCGCGCGGCGAAACCGGCGTGTCGCTTTCCTTTGTGCATGATGCGGTGACGGAACGTAATGCCGGCTTCCCCGTGGCATACGCCACCCCTTGCGAGGGTACGGGCTATGAGATCGGGTCCATGTCCGTCATTCGTGGCGCGCGCAACCTGCCGCAGGCGCGCCGCTTTTATGATTGGGCGCTGACCGCGCCGGCGCAGCAGCTTGGCTTTGATGCGGGTGGCCAATTGCAAACCCCGTCCAACCGCAATGCACCGCTGCCGCCCAATGCGCCTGATCTCTCAAAAATTCGCCTGATTGACTATGATTTCGCGAAATTTGGCCAGGCCGCGGAACGGCGCCGGCTGATTGCGCGCTGGGATCGTGACGTCGGCGCCCTGCCACGCTGACGCCGGGGGGGCCGCCATGAAAACGCGTCTTCGCCTGCTGGCCGGCTTCGCGGCCCTGGCCCTTTCTGCCCTGCCCGCGGCGGCGCAGGGCAGCCTTACCATGGTCTGCGCGCCGGCGGCTGATTGGTGTGAGGCGATTGCCGCCGCCTTCCAGCGCGATACCGGCATTCGCGTGGCCATGACGCGCAAATCATCGGGCGAAATCCTGGCGCAAATCCGTGCCGAGGCGCAGAACCCGCGCACCGATATCTGGTTTGGCGGTTCGGCCGAGACGCATTTCTCCGCCGCCGAGGGCAATCTGCTGCAGCCCTATACCTCGCCCAATATGGCGGGGCTGCATGATTGGGCGAAGCGCGTGCATGCCATGTCGGGTGAGCGCTGCGTGGGCGTTTCATCGGGCGCAATCGGCCTTGCCTGGAACCGCGAATTGATGGCGCGCAAGAACCTGCCGCTGCCGCGAAGCTGGGCGGATATGTTGAACCCGGCCTATCGTGGCGAAATCCAATTGCCCAATCCGAATTCTTCCGGCACCGCCTATACGATCATTGCCGGGCTCATCCAGCTTTGGGATGAGGATCGCGCCTTTGATTATTTGCGCCGGCTGCATTCGAATGTGAATGCCTATACGCGTTCAGGTGCGGCACCGATGCAGGCTGTATCGCGAGGGGAGACCGCGCTTGCGGTCAGCTTCAATATGGAAGTTGCTTCCATGCAGCAGGCGGGCTTCCCGATTGATCTGGTCTATCCTTCTGAGGGCACGTCTTACGAAGTGGCCTGCATGTCCATCATGCGCGGCGCGCGCAACCTGCCTCAGGCACGGCGCTTTTATGATTGGTATCTGACGCCGGCGGCCATGGATATCGGCCCCA
This sequence comes from Roseomonas sp., assembly GCA_020249825.1. Taxonomy (GTDB): domain Bacteria; phylum Pseudomonadota; class Alphaproteobacteria; order Acetobacterales; family Acetobacteraceae; genus Neoroseomonas. Next base: position 1,716 of record JADCEX010000020.1, on the reverse strand, counting down.
GGGTCAATCAATGGCATGTGCCGGCGCATAAGGGTGCCACGCCCGATCCGCGCATCCCTGACCTTAGTCAGGTGAAGCTGATTGATTATGATTTCGCCGCGTTTGGGGAAAGCAATCGGCGCCGGCAAATCCTGCAAAGATGGGAGAGGGAGATCGGTTCGCTGCCGCGCTAAAAACCGGGAGAAAAAACATGCAGCGCGTTCTGGGATTTATCGTTGTCGTTTTGCTGGGATGGTCTGCGCCGGTTTGGGCGCAGGGCAGCCTCAACCTCTATTGTTCCGCGACCATTGAATGGTGCCAGCCCATCGCGCGCGGCTTTGAACGGGAAACCGGGATTCGCGTGACCCTTTCGCAAAAGTCTACCGGTGAAATGCTGGCGCAGCTGCGGGCCGAAGCGCGTAACCCGCGCGGTGATGTCTGGTGGGGCGGCACGGGCGATCCGCATGTCGCCGCCGGTGAGGAAGGGCTGACGCAAGCCTATGAAAGCCCGCGCATCGCCGAATTGCATGAATGGGCGCAGGCGCAATGGCGCCAAACCCAGGGGCGCACCGTGGGGGTTTATGCCAGCGTGCTCGGCTTTGGCTTCAATACGGAATTGCTGACGCGCAAGAACCTGCCCGCGCCGGCTTGTTGGGCGGATTTGCTGCGGCCCGAATATCGCGGCGAAATCCAAATGGCCAATCCGAATAGCTCCGGCACGGCCTATATCGTTATTGCCACGCTGGTGCAGATGATGGGCGAAGACCCGGCCTTTGATTTTCTGCGTCGGCTGCATGGCAGCATCAATGCCTATCCGCGTTCCGGCACCGCGCCCATTACGGCTGTGGCGCGTGGGGAAACCGCGCTTTCCATTTCCTTCGTGCATAACGCGGCGGAAGAACGCGCGGCGGGATTTCCGGTGGGCCATGCCGTTCCTTGCGAAGGCACGGGCTATGAAATCGGGTCCATGTCCATCATCAAGGGTGCGCGCAACATGGCGGCGGCGCAGCGCTTCTATCATTGGGCTCTATCGGCTGAGGCGCAGCTTACGGCTTCCCAGGAAGCGAAGAAGCTCCAAACCATGGCCAATCGCGGCGTGCCACTGACCGATGGCGCGCCAAACATGGCAACCGCGCGCATCATTGATTATGACAATGCGCGCTTTGGCGCGAGCGCGGAACGCCGCCGCCTTCTGGCGCGTTGGGATAGGGAGGTCGGCGCGCTCCCGCGCTGAAACCCCTGACCATGTTCTTCGGCAGCAGCTTCTTTTTCTGGGTGATCGCTGCCTTGGGCGCGCTGATCCTGCCATGGCATATGCAGCAGGATGGCGTTAGCATCGCGACATTGATGGGGCTTGGCGCGCCGGATGCGGAAGCAGCCTCTGCCCTGTGGCAAGCGCTCTCCTTCGGCCGCTTCTGGTTCTGGCCGGTGATTGCTGCCTTGGCCTTGGCGCTGCCCGGTGCGCTGCCTTTCGCCAATGCGCGCCTGCGCGGGCGTGTGCTGATCATGGCAGGCAGTTTTGGCCTGTTGGCCATTATTGCGCAGGGCTTTGCGGTCGGCATTCAAGGCTGGAATTATCCCTTGCTTGAAGCATTGTTTGGCGAGTTGCAGGACCGGCAATTCGGCATGGGTCTTGGCGGCGCGCTTGCCTTCATTGGCTTTCTGGTGCTGCTGACGGATGGCCTGGCGCTGCGCGGCTATTTCAAGGGTGATCGCTTCATCTCCGGCGCGGTTGGT
>JADCEX010000002.1 GCA_020249825.1 Roseomonas sp. | reverse complement strand
TTTTTGGGTCGCATTTTCCGAGCCTCCGGGTGTTCCACCCGGCTTGAACATGCTCCTGTTTTTGGGTCGCATTTTCCGAGCCGCCGGGTGTGCCACCCAGCTTGAAAATGCTCCTGTTTTTGGGTCGCATTTTCCGAGCCGCCGGGTGTTCCACCCGGCTTGAAAATGCTCCTGTTTTTGGGTCGCATTTTCCGAGCCGCCGGGTGTGCCACCCAGCTTGAAAATGCTCCGTGGCAATCCGCCCATCCGGGGCTATAAGCGGCACAGCATGAACGAAACCTCCACCCGCGCGCTGACGCTTCGACTTTGGCACAACTACGTCCGTCAGCATGGCAGGGGCATCCTGTTCGCGCTGCTTTGTACGCTTGGCGTCTCAGGCGCGACCGCGCTTTACCCGCTTGTGATCCAGCAGGCCTTTGACCTGTTCACGGCCGGGGATCAGCGCGTGCTTTGGCTGATCCCCGGCGTCATCATTTTGGTCACGTCGCTGAAAGCCATTGCGCAATTCGGCCAGGCGGTGGCGATTCAATCCGTGGTGCTGCGCGTGGTGGAAAACCTGCAGCGCGATTTGTTCAAGGCGCTGACGCGCGCAGACCTTGCGACCGTGGCGCGGGATGCGCCGGCGCGCCATGCCGCGCGCTTCACCACGGATGCGGGATTGATCCGCGAAGCGCTGCAAAGATCCATCAATGCCATCGCCGATGTGCTGACCCTGATTGGCCTGATCGGGTCCATGCTGTGGCTTGATTGGCAAATGTCACTCATCGCGGCGCTGCTTTACCCGATGGCCGTGGTGCCCATCCTGAAGCTTGGCAAGCGCATCCGCCGTGCATCCGGCGGCATGCAGGATCGCGTGGGGGATGCGGCAACGCGGTTGACCGAAAGCTTTGGTGCGGCGCGGGTGGTGCGGAGCTATCGTCTGGAAGCCGCCGAGGAAGCGCGCGCCAATACGCTGTTCACGCGGCTGCGAGAGGCGATTTTCGGCATTCAACGGACCCGCGCATCGCTTGATCCCATGCTGGAAGTGCTGGGCGGGATCGCGGTGGCGGCGGTGCTTGCCGTGGTGGGCTTTCGGGTTTCAAGCGGGCAGGGCACGATTGGCGAATTCACCGGCTTTGTCGCCGCCGTGCTGATCGCGGCCCGCCCGGTGCGCGCGCTTGGTTCCTTGAACGCAGCCTTGCAGGAAGGGCTTGCCGGCCTCGCGCGCGTATTCGGCGTGATTGATACGCCGCGCCAAATCACCAACCCGGCAAGCCCCATTGCGCTGCCGGCGGGTGGTGGGCGCATCGCCTTTGATGCGGTTGGCTTCCGCTATGAAGACGTGCCCGATGCTGCGCTTGCGGGCCTGAGCTTTGCCGCCGAACCTGGCCAGACTGTGGCCCTTGTCGGCCCCTCCGGCGCCGGCAAATCCACCGCCCTTGCCCTGGTGCCGCGGCTTTATGATGTGACGGAAGGCCGCGTTTTGCTGGATGGCGTGGATATCCGCGCCATCACCCTTGAAGCCTTGCGCGATTCACTCGCCTATGTCGGGCAGGATGCGGTGATTTTTGAAGACACGGCCTTCGCCAATATCGCCTGTGGCAGGCCGGGGGCGACGGCGGCCGAAGTTGAGGCCGCCGCGCGCGCTGCCGCCGCGCATGATTTCATCAGCGCCTTGCCGGCTGGCTATCAGACAGAACTTGGCCCTGGCGGCAATCGGCTTTCAGGCGGCCAGCGTCAGCGCTTGGCACTTGCGCGCGCTTTGCTGCGTGATCCGCGCGTGTTGTTGCTGGATGAAGCGACCAGCGCGCTTGATGCGGAAAACGAAGCCCTGGTGCAGGAAGCGCTGGCGCGGCTGCGCCAGGGCCGCACCACGCTGGTGATCGCGCATCGGCTCGCAACGGTGCGCGATGCGGACCGGATTGTGGTGATGGATGGCGGGCGCGCGGTGGAACAGGGCAATCATCAGGAATTGATGGAAGCCGATGGGCTTTACGCGCGGCTGGTGCGCACCCAGGCTTTCGCTGGATAGTCTGCTTCAGGCGTCCAGCGCTTCGGCGGCGATGCGCCCGGCATTTTCCTGAATGAAGCGGAAGCGCAATTCAGGGCGCCTTCCCATCAATTCTTCCACCCTTTCGCTGGTAAAGGACCGATCTTCGGGGGCGAGCATGACGCGAAGCAAGGTGCGCTTCTTCGGGTCCATGGTGGTTTCCTTGAGCGCCGCGGGCGGCATTTCGCCAAGCCCCTTGAAGCGGCTGACTTCCACCTTCTGGTTGGATTTGAAACGCGCCTTGAGGACACGTTCGCGGTCCGCATCATCCATGGCGTAAACCGAAACACCGCTGGCTTGCAGGCGATACAGCGGCGGCTGCGCCAGAAACACGCGCCCCTGGCGCACCAATTCCGGCAATTCGCGATAGAAGAAGGTCAGCAACAGCGCCGCGATATGCGCGCCATCCACATCCGCATCCGTCATGATGACAATGCGCCCGTAGCGCAGCTTGGCGATATCAAACCGATCCCCCACGCCACACCCCAGCGCTTCGATCAGATCCTTCAATTCCTGATTTTGCCTGAGCTTTTCCACACTGGCGCTGGCGACATTCAGGATCTTGCCGCGTAGCGGCAATACGGCCTGGGTTTCACGATCCCGCGCCTGTTTGGCCGAACCGCCGGCGGAATCGCCCTCCACCAGGAAAAGCTCTGTCCCATCGGCGCTTTCGCGTGCGCAATCGGAAAGCTTGCCGGGCAGACGCAACTTGCGCGTTGCAGTCTTGCGCGGCGTGTCTTTCTCGGCACGGCGGCGCAGCCTTTCCTCCGCCCGTTCAATCGCGAAGGCGAGGAGATTATCGGCGTTGGCCGGATCACCCGCCAGCCAATGATCGAAATGATCGCGCAAGGCCGCTTCCACCAACCGCGCCGCTTCCGGGCTGGTGAGCTTATCCTTCGTCTGGCCCTGGAATTGCGGTTCGCGGATGAAAACCGAAAGCATCCCCGCGATGGGGCCGAGCAAATCCTCGGCGGTCACATTGGCAGCGCGCTTTTCCTTCTTGAGTTCGCCATAGGCGCGCAGGCCCTTGACCAGCGCCGTGCGAAACCCCGCTTCATGCGTGCCGCCCTGGGGCGTTGGGATGGTATTGGCATAGGTGTTGAGAAACCCGTCACCGCGCTCCACCCAGCTTGCCGCCCATTCAACCCGCCCCGCGCCTTCGGGAAATTCGGCATCGCCCGCCCAGGCGGCAGGCACCACGGTGGGGCGGCCTTCCAGCGCGGCGGTGAGAAAGTCAGAAAGCCCACCCGGAAAATGCAGCACGGCCTGCGCGGGCGTTTCATCCTTGATCAGCGCGGGATCACAGGCCCAGCGGATTTCAACACCGCGATAGAGATACGCCTTGGATCGGCAGAAGCGATACAGCCGTTCCGGGCGGAAGCTGTGCTTGGCGAAAATCTCCGGGTCCGGCTTGAAGCGAATGGTCGTGCCACGACGATTTTGTACCGCGCCGGCATCCTTAAGCTTCGTGATCGCCTTGCCGCGCGAATAGGCCTGGGTGAAGAGCGTCCGGTCACGCGCGACCTCAACCTCCAGCCGCTCGGACAGTGCATTCACCACCGATGAACCAACACCATGCAAGCCGCCTGAAGTGTCATAGGCCTTGCCGGAGAATTTGCCCCCCGAATGCAGCGTGGTCAGGATCACTTCCAGAGCGCTGAGCTTCGGGAAGCGCGGATGCGGGTCCACCGGAATGCCGCGGCCATTATCGCGCACGGTCAGCCAGTTATCGGCCTCCAGCGTTACCTCAATGCGGTCGGCATGGCCGGCCACGGCCTCATCCATCGCGTTATCAATGATCTCGGACGCCAGATGATGCAGCGCGTTTTCATCCGTGCCGCCAATATACATGCCGGGGCGGCGGCGGACGGGCTCCAACCCCTCCAGCACTTCGATATCCTTGGCGGAATAGCCATCCTGCTGCCCGGCCCCCCCCTTCCGAGGACCTCCGCGACCGAAAAGATCGTTCATGTCTTGTTCCCTGATTCGCCGCGACCATACCGGGGCGCGCGGCGGGAAACAACGCGCCTGCCGAGTCGCCAAAGGGCTTTCGGTTTGGCCAAGGGCAGGGACGGGTGATAGACTAGTAATCCCATCGTCACGCCATTGAGGGATTCGATCCGCCGCATGCGGCAAAAGCCTCGCCCGGCCAAACCGGCCCAGACCTCGCTTGCGCCGGCCGATCAGGCGCGGCTGGAAGAAACCCTCCGCGCGCGACTTGCTGAACAGCCCGCCAATGGGGCGGCCTGGCAGCAATTGGCGGCCCTGCTGGCCGGCACAGGCCGCCATGGGGAGGCTGGGGACGCCTTTGCCAAGGCCTTGGCCCATGGCGTGCCGGTGGCCGCGATTTGCACCCCCTACGCCCTGGCGCTGTCCGCTGCCGGGCGCCATGCCGAAGCGGCGGAGCTTGTCGCGCCGGTGCAGGCGCGCAAGCCCAAGGATTTCGCGCTGACCAATCTGCTGGGCGTGATGCTGAAGCGCGCCGGGCGCCATGATGAAGCCATTGCCACGCTGAAGGCCGCGCAAAGGCTTGAGCCGAAAAACCCATCCCCCTGGCAGAATCTGGGCAATGCGGAAGAAGCCCGCGGCAATTACGCCGCCGCCGCCGAGGCCTTTCAGGGCGCTGTCCGGCTCGACCCGCGCAATGGCGAATTATGGCGCCTGCTCGGGCGTATGCAGCGTGTCCTGAACAATGCCGAAGCCGCGCGCGCAAGCTTCCTGAAAGCCTTTGAATTCCAGCCCAAGGATCAGAATACGCTGCAGGATCTGATGGGGCTGCTGATCGATGCCGGCGATATCGAAGCCGCCATCCCCGTGGTCGCGCGTGCGCGGCAATTCCGCCAAGGTGATCGCACCCTTGATGTCATGCATGCACGCATGTTGCTGCGGCTTGGCCGGCGCGAGGAATCCCGCGCGGTGATTGATGGCATTCTGGCCGAAGACCCGGGCGATAGGCAGGCCAATCTTTTCCTGTCCCGCATGGCGGGTGATGGCGATCGGCGTTTGGCCAATGAGGCGCTGAAACGCGCGCATGAGGCCAATCCCGATGCGGCCGATGTGCAATCCGCCTATATCGAAAGCCTATCGCGCAGCCGCTATGACAGCGAAGCAGCGCATCTGGAGGAATCCTATCGGCTTTCGCTCGATTTCATGAAGCGCCATCCGGATAAGGTCGCGCGCAATTCGCGTTCCTTGCGCACCGTTTTCCAGCGCGTGATGGATCTGGAGCAATTGGAAGCGACCGGTTCCATCCCAAGCCTATTGCCGCATTGGCAGGCGGAAGGGCGGCATTCTTCCGTGCATTATGAATTGGGCCAGGTGCATAGCCTGGAAGAACGCATCGGGATTGTGGAATGGCACCGCAATTGGGGCCGTGGCGTACAAAAGCGTATCAAACCGCTGCCGTCTGCCCCTGCGCTGCATATGCCGCGCAAATGGCGCATCGGCTTCCTATCCAGCGATTTGCGCAACCACCCGGTCACCTATTTTTGCATGCCATTGCTGGAAGCCTATGACCGTGATCGCTTCGAAGTGTTTTGCTATTCCTTCTACGAAGGGGAACGCGATCTCATTCAGGCGGAGCTTGAAAAATCCACGAATTTCCGCTGGTGGCCCTATCGCCCGGATGATCAGGTGGCAGCCGATATCGCCAAGGATAATCTAGACCTGCTGTTTGAGCTGGGCGGCAGTACGGCGATGAACAAGCTGGAAGTCATGGCCTATCGCCCCGCACGGCTGGGCGGCAGTTGGCTTGGCTATCCGCATTCGGCGGGGCTCGAGACAATCGATTACATTCTGGTGGATCCCTATATCAAGCCGGAAGACCCGCGCCTGCTGATCGAAAAGCCGTTTGAATTGCCGGAAACCTGGGTGACAGTGGGTGGGCGGCTTGGCTTTTATGAAGTGCCGATTGATCTGGAGATTCCGGAAGATCGGCGCGGCTATGTCACTTTCGGCACCGCCAATAATCCCTACAAATATACCAAGCTTTGCATTGATACCTGGGCGGCCGTTTTGCGCCGCGTGCCCAATTCGCGTTTCATCTTCATTCGCCCCGAAGCGGGCGGGCCATCCTTTCTGGAAAACACGCGCGCGGCCTTCGCGGCGCGTGATGTGGACCCGGACCGGATCGAATTTGTCGGCGTGCGTGGCAAGCATTTACCGCATTACAACAAGATGGATATCTCGCTGGATACGCTGCCGCATGTGGGCGGCACCACCACCTGCGAAAGCATTTGGATGGGCGTGCCCTGCGTATCGCTTGTAGGGCCTGGCTTTGCCGAGCGGCTTTCCTATTCCAACCTGTCCAATGCCGGCATTGGCGACATGGCCACCTTCAGTATTGAAGACTACATCGAAAAGGCTGCCGAATTGGCCGCCGATGCGCCGCGCCGGCGCGTGCTGCGCCATGGGCTGCGCGACATGATCCGCGCCATGCCGCTTGGCCAGCCCGCGCGCTTTGGCAAGGCCTTTTACGACAAGGCGGCCGAGGTCTGCGCCTTGTGATTTTCCACGAAACCGCCATCCCTGGCATTATCAGCATTGAAGCGAGCCTCGCGCGCGATGAACGCGGCGCCTTTCTGCGCAGCTGGTGCCGGGATAGCTTCACCGCCGCCGGCATTGACTTCACGCCGATCCAGGCGAGCCTTTCGGAAAACACCCTGAAGCACACTTTGCGCGGCATGCATTTTCAATTGGCACCTGCGGAAGAACAGAAGCTGATCCGCTGTGTGCGCGGCGCGGTGTTTGATGTGCTGGTGGATTTGCGCGCCGATCAGCCAAGCTATCTGCGCCATATCGCCATTACGCTCGACAGCCGCAGGAACAATGCCGTTTTTGTGCCGCGCGGCATTGCGCATGGCTTCCTGAGCCTGACGGATGATGCGGTGGTGGAATATTTGATTGATACGCCCTATGCGCCCACCCTTGCGCAGGGTGTGCGCTGGAATGATCCTGCTTTCGGCATTGCCTGGCCCGCCGAGCCCAAGGTGATCTCAGCGCGCGACAATGCCTGGCCCTTGTTCAATGGCTGAACGCGTTCTGGTCACGGGGGCGACAGGCTTTATCGGGCGGCATATCCCGGCGCTGTTGCAAGCACGCGGGCTTGAAACACACATCACGGCGCCCAACGCTGCACCCACCACGCCCGGCATGACCGCGCATGGCGTTGATCTGCTGCGCGGCAATGACGCACGGCTTCTGATCAGGGATATCCGCCCAGACATCATCATCCATACCGCCTGGTATGTCGCGCATGGGCGCTTCTGGACCGCGCCGGAAAACACCGATTGGCTGGAAGCTTCCACCGCGCTTGCGGCCTATGCCGCGGAAGCCGGCACGCGGCGCTTTGTGGGCCTTGGTACCTGCGCCGAATATGCCACCGAAGCGGGCGATGACGCTTATCCCTGGCTGGAAACGCGGCCCATCGCCCCCGGTACACCTTACGGCGAAGCCAAGGCAGCGCTGGCGCGGCGCCTGGCCGAAATCGCCGAAGCCCGCGCGCGTTTCAGCGTGACTTGGGCGCGGCTGTTTCATTTGTTCGGTGAGGGCGAAAATCCTGCGCGGCTGGTGCCTTCCATCATGATCGCACTCCGTGCAGGCCGCGAAGCGCAATGTTCTTCCGGCCGGCCGGTACGTGATTTCATCAGCACCCAAAATGCTGCCGCGGCCATTAGCGCAGTCGCGGCCAGCGATGTTACCGGGCCGGTCAATATCGCCTCTGGCGCGCCGATCAGCATTGCCGCCATGGCGCGGCTGATCGCGCAAATTGCTGGCCGGCCCTATCTGCTGCGGCTTGGGGCTTTGCCGGATCGGCCCAATGAACCAGCCTATATGGTGGCGCATACCGGGCGGCTCAGGCGCGAAGTCGGCTTCACCGCGCCCACATCACTCGCGGCGGAACTGCGCAACCTTCAAATGCGTCTTTAGATTCTTTGGTGCAACGCGCAGACCAGCGTGAATAATTGCCGCGCCGTGTCGAAATCCAGCGCGACGCGCCCTTCAAGCCGCGCGCGCAGCAATTCCGCACCTTCATTATGCAACCCGCGCCTGCCCATATCTATCGCCTGCACGCGGCTCTCCGGCCCGCTTTCCGCAACCGCCTGTTCATGCGCCTCCACCACCATGTGGTAGTCCTTGATCAGGCGGCGGAAAGGGCCGAGCGCCAGGGCCAGCACATGCAAAGTCTCGCCCACTTCATTGCGGATATCAAACACCAGCCGGCCTTCACGCACGGCAAGCCCAAGCACATAGGGCCCGCGCGGCAGGCCTTCAGGGTCGAAGCGATTGTGATGCAGCAAATCCGTAATCGCCTGGCGCCGATCAGCCTCAGCATAGGCAGAGGGGGCCGGCGCTTCTTCGGGCAAGTCAACGCGGATCAGGCGCTGTTCAGGCATCCGGCTTGCCTCCCCGCAGCACCACGCCGCCTTCATCGCCGGTCATGCCAAGGCGCATCATCCAGCCAATCACCGCACCCTTGATAGGCCGCAGCAGCAGGGTGCAGATAATGGTGAATAGCGGCAGCCAGATCACCATATGCAGCCAGATCGGCGGCATATAGGCCCTTTCGATCCACAGAACGGGCGGCACCAGCACATGCCCCGTGATCATGATGGTGAAATAGGGCGGCGCATCATCGGCACGCAGCCGCCCGATGGGCGCGCCGCAGCTTTCGCATTTATCCGCCACGCGCAGGAATCCCGCAAAAAGTCGCCCCTTCCCGCAGACCGGGCAAAGCCCCTTCAAGCCCCGCAATAGCCCATCGCGCGCACTCGGCGGCTGATAGGGCAAGGCAGGCGCCGTGCGATCCGGTTCCCAACGCATGTTTTCCAATCCTCGCCGGGCAAACCCAGCGTTGTGCAGCGCAGCAATAGGCCTGAAGTGCCGCCTGATCAAGCACAGCTTGCACCTTTCCTGCCCAAGGATGCAGCATAACATTCATGAATGAACGCATCCTGCTGATCAACCCGAATTGCAGCGTAAGCTGCACGGATGGCATTGCCGCCGCCATCGCCCCCTTCGCCGCCCCCGGCCTGCCGCGGATTGATGTGACGCGCCTGGAAGAAGGCCCGCCCGCCATCGTGACGTGGCAGGATTGGTATGGCGTGGCCGAGCCGCTTTGCCGCCGCGTCGCCGCCGAACCCGCTGATGCCTATATCATCGGCTGCGTTTCCGACCCCGGGATCGAGGCCGTGCGCATGGTGACCGGCAAGCCCGTTTTCGGCCCCTTGCGCTGTTCCATCGCCACCGCGCTGAACCGCGCCGAGAATTTCGGCATGATCGCCTTCACGGACAAGTCCAAGCCGCGCCAGCGCCGCGTGCTGCAAAGCATGGGGGTAGAGGCGCGTATGGTCGCTTCCATCGCGCTCAATCTGGACATGGAAGTGCTGACAGACCCGGTGGCGCCGCGCGCGCGCATCCAAGAAGTCGCGCGGGAATTGGTGGCACTTGGCGCGGAGGCCGTGATCCTGGGCTGCGCCGGCATGGCACATCATCGCGCGGCGGCGGAAGATGCCTGTGGTGTGCCGGTGATTGAACCAAGCCAGGCGGCGGCGGCGCAGGCCATTCTGGCAGTGGTGGCGGCGCGGGGCATGGGCTGACGCTCTGCCAGCGCCCATGAAGCCTTGGCGGGGCCGATCTGCTAGTCTTGCCCTATGGCTTCACGCGCGATTCGCATCCTTGGGCTTGATCCCGGCCTTCAGCATACCGGCTGGGGGCTGATCGAAACCGATGGCTATCGGCTGCGCTTCATCGCTGAAGGCGTTGTCTCCACCTCCGCCCGAGATGCCTTGGGGGACCGGCTTTTAATCCTGCATCAGGGCCTGGCCGAGACCTTCGCCAATTTCCAGCCCGATGAAGCGGCGGTGGAAAACACCTATGTCGCGCGCAACCCTGAAAGCGCGCTGAAGCTCGGCCAGGCGCGCGGCGTGGTGATGCTCGCACCACGCCTTGCCGGCCTGCCCGTCGCGGAATATGGCGCCATGGAAGTGAAGCGCGCCGTGGTCGGCAATGGCCATGCCGCCAAGGAACAGGTGCAAGCCATGGTGCGCCATTTGCTCCCCGGCGTTGCCTTTCGCCGGGCCGATGCGGCGGATGCACTCGCGATTGCCATCTGCCACGCGCATCACCGGCAGACGAAGAAGATGCTGGCGAAAGGCTATGCAACCGCATGATCGGCAAGCTCACTGGCCGACTGGATAGCACCCATGAAGGCGGCTGCATCCTGGATGTGAATGGCGTTGGCTATCTGCTTTCCTGTTCGCGCAAGACGCTTGATGCGCTTTCCGCCCGCGAAGGGCCGCAGCGCGTGCTGGTCGAAACGCACCTGAGGCAAGACGCCATCACCCTGTTCGGCTTCGCCGATGCGCAAGAACGCGAAGCCTTCCTGGCGCTGATCGAGGTCAAAACCGTGGGGCCGCAAAAAGCCCTTCTGGTCCTGTCTGGCCTGACGCCCGCCGAACTCGCCCGCGCCATCGCGGCCAAGGAAAGGAAACGCCTCGGCGCCGTGAAAGGCCTGGGTGCGGCCACCGCCAACCGCATCGTGGATGAACCCGCCATGCAAAAATGGGCGGTCGGGCGCGCGACCCCCAGCGAAGATGGCGAAGGCGCGATCATCGCCACGCCCGATGCCAATAGCATCGAAGCAGACGCCATCTCCGCCCTTGTGAACCTCGGCCTGAAACGCCCCGAAGCCACCACCGCCATCACCCGCGCCGCCAAACGCCTGGGCAGCGACGCCAGCCTCAACGACCTCATCCGGGACGGGCTGAAGGAGATGGCGCGGTGATGGGTGGGGTTGGTCTGCGGGGGCGCTGCCCCCGTGCCCCCGCCGGGGAGACAGTGTCTCCCCGGACTCCGCCAATACGGGGCCGTGTGGGGAGAGGGGCGCGGCGCGCCCGCTTGCCCGGCGCTTCCCTTGTGCCCCTCTCCCCACACGGCCCCATGATGGAGGTCCAGGAGGATGCATTCCTCCTGGCGGGGGGGCGGGGGGCAGAGCCCCCCGCGGAGCCACCCCACCCATGACCGACCCAGATCGTCTTTCCAGTCCCGCCCGGCTTGAGGAGGATGGCGCTGAGGTGTCGCTCCGCCCGCAGACGCTCGATGATTTCACCGGGCAGCGCGGGTTGCGCGAGAATTTGCGCGTTTTTATCGGTGCCGCGCGGGCGCGGGGGGAGGCGATGGATCATGTGCTGTTCCATGGCCCGCCTGGCCTTGGGAAAACCACGCTCGCGCAGATTGTGGCGCGTGAATTGGGGGTGGGGTTCAGGGCGACATCGGGGCCGGTCTTGCAGCGTGCGGGTGATCTGGCGGCGATACTGACCAATTTGCAGCCGCGTGATGTGTTGTTTGTGGATGAGATTCATCGGCTACAGCCGGCGATCGAGGAAACGCTCTATCCCGCGATGGAGGATTTCCAGCTTGATCTGATCATTGGCGAAGGCCCTGCGGCGCGGACGGTGCGGATTGACCTGCCGCCTTTCACGCTGATTGGTGCGACGACCAGGGCGGGGTTATTGGCGACACCTTTGCGTGATCGCTTCGGCATTCCCTTGCGCTTGGTGCTTTATACGCCTGAGGAATTGCTGGGTATTGTAACGCGCGGTGCGCGCAAGCTGGGCTTTGATTTGTCGGAGGATGGCGCGCGCGAGATTGCCAGCCGTTCGCGTGGCACGCCGCGTATTGCCGGGCGCTTGCTGCGGCGTGTGCGTGATTTCGCGCTGATGGAAGAAAAGGTCGCGGATCGCGCCATGGCCGATGCGGCGCTGAGGCGCCTGGAGGTTGATGCGCTGGGCTTGGATGCGATGGATCGGCGGTATTTGGCGCGTATTGCTGAACACCATAATGGCGGGCCGGTGGGGATTGAAACCTTGGCGGCGGCCTTGGCGGAAAGCCGGGATACGCTTGAGGAAGTTGTGGAGCCTTTCCTTATTCAAGAAGGGCTTGTGTTGCGCACGCCGCGCGGGCGGGTGCTGGGGGATCGCGGCTGGCGGCATTTGGGCTTGAGCCCACCTGCCGGGGTGCAACCCTTGCTTGATTTGCTCGGGGATCAGGAAGCGTGAGCGTGCCGCATCTCTGGCCGCTCCGCGTTTATTTTGAGGATACGGATGCGGGGGGCGTTGCCTATCACGCGCGCTATTTGCATTGGGCGGAACGTGCGCGGACGGAAGCCTTGCGCGCCATGGGTTTGCCGCATCAGGAAATGATTGCGCGGCATGGTGTCTTCCTCGTGGTGCGGCGGCTGGAAGTGGAGTATTTCCGGCCAGCGCGACTCGACGAATCGGTGGTGGTTGAGACGCATATTCGCCGTGTGACGGGCGTGCAGGTGTGGCTGACCCAGGTGGTGCGGCGTGAGGCGGAAGCCGAGGCACTCGCGGTCTTGGAAGTACGGCTTGCCTCGGTAGGGCAGGAGGGCACCAAGCCGGTACCCCTGCCGGAGCCTTGGCGTTCTGCCTTGCGCGCGGTGGTTGAATCCGCGTCGGGGTGAACAGATTTCTGCCGGGAAAAGGCCGCTTTTTCCGGGCTTTGTGTTTTCAGGTGGCCTTGGCTGCCTTCAATCGCCCCGAAAGGGCGAAGGAGATGTGGCGTGGATCGTAGCGTGACCACTCAGGCGCTTGGGCAAGTGGCCCATGACATGTCGCTCTGGGGCCTGTTTTTGCAGGCCGATTGGGTTGTGAAGGCGGTGATGATCGGGCTGCTGCTGGCCAGTATTTGGGTCTGGGCGGTGGTGTTCGAAAAAATCGTCACCATGCGCCGCGCCAATAAGGCCGCGGATGCGTTTGAGGATCGATTCTGGTCCGGCGGCAGCCTGGATGAGTTGTTCACGCGCGAAGGTGAACAGCCGACGCATCCGATGGCGGCGGTATTTGGTTCGGCCATGCGCGAATGGCGCCGCAGCGCGGGTGGTGTCAGCTTGCTGGGTGGCGCCAAGGAACGTGTGGAACGCGCCATGGGTGTGACCATTGGGCGGGAGATGGAAAGGCTGGAACGCTGGATGGTGTTTCTGGCTTCCGTCGGCTCGGTCGGGCCTTTCGTAGGGCTTTTCGGCACCGTTTGGGGGATCATGAATTCCTTCTCGGCCATTGCGGGGATGCAGAACACCAATCTTGCGGTGGTCGCACCTGGTATTGCGGAAGCGCTGTTTGCGACCGCCATCGGCTTGGTCGCGGCTATCCCGGCGGTGCTGGCGTATAACAAAATCAATACGGATTTGGCGCGCTTTGCCGCGCGCCTGGAAGGCTTCGCCACGGAATTTGGCGCCATCCTGTCGCGGCAGACGGAAGCGGCGGCGAATGATGGCGGGCCGCGCAGCCCGACCCAGGCGGCGGAATAGGCCATGGCGGCATCCCTTTCAGGCGGGCGCGCTTCCGGGCGTTCGCGGTATCGCCCGATGGCGGAAATCAATGTCACGCCCTTTGTGGATGTGATGCTGGTGCTGCTGATCATTTTCATGGTCGCGGCACCGCTGATGACGGTCGGCGTGCCGGTGGATTTGCCGAAAACCACCGCCCAGCCGCTCAATCAGGAAACCGAACCGCTGACGATTACGGTGAACCCGGAAGGCAAGATTTTCTTGCAGGAAACGGAAGTGCCTTTGGAAGGGCTGGTTCCGCGGCTGCAGGCGATCATGCGTGAACAGCCGCAGGGCGCGCCGGAGCGTCGGATTTTTGTCCGTGGTGACAGGGCGATTTCCTATGGCCGCGTGATGGAGGTGATGGGCACCATCGCCGGTGCGGGCTTTACCCGCGTGGCCTTATTGGCGGAACAGCCAGCGGGGCCGCAGCCAGGCGCCGCAGCGCCGGCGGGAAGGCCCGGGACCCAGCCGGCGCGCCCGGCCGCGCCCGCGCCAAATCGCCCGGCCCAGCCGCCCCGCGGCTGAGGGCCGGGGAAGGAGAGAGCCTTGCCCCGGGCCCTGCCCGATAA
>JADCEX010000199.1 GCA_020249825.1 Roseomonas sp. | reverse complement strand
CTGGAACATGCGCAAGGTCAGCCAACCGGCATAGGCGCCATGCAAATTGCCATAACCGGCATCAAGGCCAAGTGCGTGTTCCAGAAGCCGCCCCGCTTCGGTGAAGGATTCCCGATCAAGCCGGGCGATCATTTCACGCGCACGTAACAGCAAATGATAGGCCCCCAGATGTTCCGGGGGGCGCCGCAGGCTGCAGCGCAGCTCCGCCGCCGCAATCTGGGGCACCAGCGCATGGGCAATGCGGCTTGCCGCTTCATCCTGGAAATCGAATAATTCCTCACGCCGCAGGTTGACGCTGTCAGACCATAATCTTGCGCCGGTTGAGGCATCTTCCAGGCCGATCGAAAGCCGTAGCCTTTCGCCGCTGCTGCGCAAGGCGGCGGTCACAAGGTAACGCGCCGATAATTGCTGTGCCGCTTCAGAAAAATCATCACCTTCAACACCGATAAGGCGCGATGAATTGCTGGAAATCACCACCGGTTCGCGAAACCTGGTCAGGATTTCCGTAATGTCATGCGCGATGCCTTCGGACAGCCAGGGGTCTTCCGGGTCCGGCCCCAGCCAGCGCGGGCGCAACACCGCAACCGTGGGCATGGAGGCCGTTAGCGGTAGCCGATCAGTCGCGCGGTCAATGATTTCAACTTCAGGGGTTGCAATTTCCATCAGGGCCGGGGCTGAGGGCGGGGCATCGGGCGTGGCTGTCAGCACATAGCCGCGGCGCGGCAGGGTCTTCAAAAGCTCTGTCCCGGCTGGCCCAAAGGCGCGGCGCAATTCACCGATACATTGGGTCACGCTATCGGGGGTGACAGTCACATCGCCCCAAATCCGGTCGAGAATTTCATTGGCAGAAACGACCCGCCCAGCGCTTTCCAGCAAAAGACCCAGCAGTGCCAGCGTCTTGGCGCGCAGCACGGTTTCCGAGCCATTGGCAGCAAGCACCACGCCCCGGACAGGGTCAAACACAATCCCCCCAAACCGTAGACTGCCGGAAGCGCGCAGGACGATGACTCCTAATGCCCGATTGTCAGTTTAATTAACCATCTATTTATGGGAAGGCGGGCCGTGTCAATCCGGCGGGCACCAGGGGCGTCACGCTTAACGGCGCGCAAGCAGCACTTGGCCGGCCCCGCCCCCAAGTAAGCCAACCGGCATCTTTGCCATCACCAAGCAACTTGATCGGTAGCCTTGCACGCGGCCTTCCGCGGTTGGGCGAAACCGCCACGGATTGGGGAATAAAGGATATCTGGCGCGCCCTGATCGCAAGCAAGAATTCAGGCGGGCCAGATATCCGAAGCGCTGCGCGAAACTTGGCCTTAACCACCTATGCGGGTGCGGCCAAAGCGTGCATCGCGGCGATTCTAGCCAAACGGGCCAAGGCAAGCGGAAGACGCTTTGGCTGGACCGTAGAGGCCGCCCCCAAAAACCTTGTAGTCCCCGATCAACTTTCCCTTCTCAACCCCCACCGCCCCACCAGTCCATTTCCCAACCATGCCGCACCGCAGCATAGCCGAAACCATTTTAGATCAACGCGTTAAACCTTGTTGGAAAAATCGGCCTACCCTCAAGCTTTGGAGAGAATTCGCGGATTTGGAGAAAAAACGCCGGAATATTCCGCTTGAGCACCCTCAAGGTCGCCAGAAAAAGCTTTGTTTTCAAGGGGATTTAGGTGGTCGCCTGGGGCGCTAACCCGGTTCGGCTAGGTGGCGACTGGAGCAGGAATAGAGACCGGAAAGGCGAAACTCTCTGAATTTCCTAGCTAGCCCCGCAGCGCAAAAATGGCATTTTCTTGCACCTTTTCACATTTCCGGATATATTTCCGGAATGCCAAAACAGCGTCCCCTGCCTCCATCCAAATCTCGGTCAACCTCGAGCGTGACACTTGCCCAGCACAGGAAACGGTTGCGAAGCCGTGGCCTGCAAAGGCTTGAGGTCCAGGTCCGCGGCGAAGATGCCCCGCTGGTCCGTGCCATCGCCGCTGCCCTGACAGACCCGGGGCAAGCCGCTGAGGCGCGAGCGCTGCTTTTGCGCCAGTTTGCTCCGGCGCCGATCCACACCCTCAAGGACCTTATCGCGTGCGCGCCGCTTGATGGAATTGATCTTGATCGCCCGCGCGATACAGGGCGCGCCGTCGAACTGTGACTTGGCTTGTTGACACGAACATCATCTCCGAGGTCCGGAAAGGGGCACGCTGTCATCCTGCCGTTGCAGCATGGTGGTCCGGCGTCGAGGATCGGGACCTCTTCCTTAGTACGCTCACCATTGGCGAGATTAGAAAGGGCGTCGAAGCTGTTCGGATCCGAGATCCAGACAAGGCGCGCGCGCTTGAAGCGTGGCTGCAAGCAATTGTGCAGGCGTTTGGGCCGCGCATACTGGGTATTGACGCTGCCGTGGCGGAAAGCTGGGGCCGGATCTCGGCCATCCGCTCTGTGCCCGTGGTGGACGCGCTTCTAGCTGCGACCGCGAGCGTACATGGCTTGGTACTGGTAACACGCAACGCCGCTGACGTAGCTGGCCTCGGAGTTCGCGTCCTCAACCCCTTTGAGTCATCTGGGGCCTGAGCGGAAATCCAAGCACTGGACGACATGTTACCCAACACGTCGCCGGTTATGGTGATTTTGACGCGCGATGCGGAACCGTTTTTCTGCCAAGCAGCCGACTCCCATGCTTTAATCACTTTGCAATCATTCAGTCGTTGCCCTGTCATGCTGCATTGATAACGCCCCCGAAGTTCTCTCATGGGGTTTGAACATGATTAAGCTGCGCGATCTTTTCCTCTGTACCGTCGTTAGTCTCTCCGCACCCGCATGGGCGGATCAGCGCTTTGAGGCGACGCTGGCTGGGCATGCAATACTGCCTGCCTTCACAATGGTTCTGCCACCGGCGGATGCACCGCGCGATGCGCTGGTTTCCGGTAAATTCGCAGGCCCGGGGAACATCCGGGTGGATACGCCCGGTAGCATCATGGGCGACACGGGGGCGATGCACGGCAATCGGCAGACCGGCATTGCCTTCCCCTTCATTGGTCAACCTGTCCAAGGCTTTTCGGGCATTAAGCCGGTGGCGAATGAGCCTGGCCATTATTGGGTGCTCACCGATAACGGGTTTGGTAATCGCCGCAACAGCCCTGATGCCCTGCTGATGTTCCATAAGGTGAAGCCTGACTTCGCGATTGGGCAAGTGAGCCTGCTGCAAACAACCTTTCTGCGCGATCCCCTGCGCCGCATCCCCTTCCGTATTGCCTATGAGGGCACCGAACAACGCTATCTGACAGGCGCGGATTTTGACCTAGAAAGCATTCAGCCGCTTGCGGATGGGTCTTTCATGATCGGCGATGAATTTGGACCCTTCCTGATCCATGTCTCGGCTGATGGGGTGGTGCAGCGGGTGATTGAAACGCGCTTGGATGGGCAGGTGCTGATGTCCCCTGACCATCCGGCGTTGCAAGTGGCTGCGAGCCCGACAGCGGGTGTGCCATTTCGTGTGCGGCGTTCGGGTGGCTATGAAGGGATGGCTCTAACGCCAGACGGCCAGACATTGTGGGCCCTACTGGAGCAACCGCTTTTCGCTGCCAATTCTGATCAGCCTGAAGGCCAGTTCTTGCGCATTCTGGAATTCAGCGTACCGCGCATGGAATGGACAGGCCACACCCTGCGCTATCGGCTTGAAGCTGGTGCGACGGCTATTGGTGATTTCAACTTCATCGACGCAACCCGTGCCCTGGTCATTGAACGTGACAATGGCGAAGGCGATCCCGGCTTGGCTTGCGCGCAGGGTGTTCGCCCCACACTGCAGCAGCCCTGCTTCCCGCTGCCCGCACGCTTCAAGCGCGTCTATATTGTTGACCTTGCCCAGGCTGATGCTGAAGGTTTTGTTCGCAAGATTGGCCATATTGATTTGATGGCGATCCGCGATCCCGATGGGCGTGCGCGGATCAAGGGAGACCTCCCGGCCAATGCGCCGCGTGATCGCTTCACCTTCCCCTTCTTCACGATCGAGAATGTTGCGGCAGTTGACGGCGACCACATCATTGTGGGCAATGACAACAACTTGCCCTTCAGCGCGGGCCGTCAATTCTTCCAGGCTGACGCAAATGAGTTCATCTTGCTGCGTGTGCCGGAGCTTTTGCGCGCTCGTTGACTTTCACGGCGCAGAGACTTGATGGCCGGGAGGGAGAGTTACCTCCCGGCCTTGTCATAAAAAATTCACAAAAAGTTCAATGTGATGTGATTGATCAATTTTATGACAGGGGGTGCTGTCGCCACCGACTTGTGGGAGATCCGATCAGTGAAAGCTAGTTCTAAATCCGTTACAAAAAGCGTCGATAGAACAAAGGGGGCGTCGATCAAGCCAAAGATTGTGGCGGCAGTTGACAGCAAGAGTGTAGCCAAGAAAATTCATCAAACCGCGACCAAGGCAACCCGCATCCCTGAAAAACCGACAACAACCCCCCCCACACGCGGAAAGTCCCTCAAGCCACCTAAAATACGTAAAGAAGATTTCAATTTTTCAGTGACGCCGGAGTTTCGCAAGAAATTCAAAAAGGCCGCCAAGGACGCGGGGCACAAGAAAGCAGAATTTCTGCAAATTCTTCTTGCGTCTTGGCAAGACCGGGGCCCGAGCAAGGCCGAAGCGAAAGCTTGAGAGCCACATAGCGCCTTCAATACAACAACTGGCGCTATCTTGACCTTGGCGAAGGGGTAAGGCCCTTTGTCTTGTGCGGAGTTGGCGCTGAAGAATTGACAGGTCGCCCTTTGGTTGAAATTTCAACCTATCGCTTCTTCAATAAAGAATGCGTGCCCCAGGGACTAACATATGAAGCAAAACTTCGATCTCCTCGTTATCGGTGCCGGCATCATCGGGCTTGCGCACGCCCTGCATGCTGCCCGCCGCGGCCTCAGGGTTGCGGTGCTGGATCGGGACGCCCAGGCCAATGGTGCCAGCATTCGTAATTTCGGCTTTGTCACCGTTACCGGCCAAGCGGAACATCACACGTGGCGCCGCGCGCGTCGCGCCCGCGATGTTTGGGCAGAAATCGCGCCGCTTGCCGGCATTCCTATTCATCATCGCGGCTTACTAATGGCTGCTAGGCGGCCCGAAGCGGTCAGCGTTTTGCAGGAATTCCTGGCGAGCCCAATGGGTGAAGGCTGTCGCTTGCTTGAAGGTGCCGATATTCCCGTCCCCCTACGCAGCGATTATCTTCTGGCCGCGCTGCATAGCCCGCATGAGCTTCGGGTTGAAAGCCGGAAGGCGATTCCACGCCTTGCGCAGTGGCTAGAACAAAGCCTTGGGGTCAGCTTCTTCTGGCGCACCGCCGTACGTGGTGTTTCCTCAGGCGAAGTAGACTCTACACAAGGTGTCTTTAGTGCCCCCCGCATTGTGGTTTGCCCTGGGCCGGATATCTCAACCCTATTCCCCGATATCTTCGCGCACCGGCAGGTAACACTCTGCAAGCTGCATATGCTTCGCTTGGCCGATCCCGGCTGGCGCTTGCCGGCCGCGATCATGAGTGATCTTGGGCTGCACCGCTATCGCGGTTATGCGGATTGCCCATCACTGCCGCTGCTGCGCCAGCGCTTGCAGCGTGAACAAAAGAATGAACTCGACAATGGCGTTCACCTGATAGTGGTGCAAAGCGCAGATGGGTCGCTTGTAGTGGGTGACAGTCACCATTACGGCGCAACGCCTGATCCCTTCCAACCTGAGGAGGTGGACGCGCTGATCCTGCGCGAAGCGCAGCTTGTGCTTGATCTGCCAGCGCCGAAAGTGATCGAAAGATGGACTGGGCTTTATCCTTCTGGTCCCGATGATGCATTCTTCGAAGCACCTATGCCGGGCGTCCGGCTGGTTTCTGTTACCTCTGGCACGGGCGCGAGCACGGGCTTTGGCCTTGCCGAAGAAGTATTGGCCGATATGGAAGCAAACCCATGACACAGAAAATCAAAGCCATTATTCTGGATTGGGCCGGCACCGTAGTGGACCATGGCAGTCGCGCGCCGATGGGGGCCTTTGTGAAAGCCTTTGCGCATTTTGGCGTAACGATCTCAATCGCCGATGCGCGTGGCCCGATGGGCATGGCCAAGCGCGACCATATCCGTATGGTGGGCACTTCCCCCGCCGTGGCCGCGGCTTGGCGGGCCAAGCATGGGCGCGATTTTGATGATGCCGCCATTGATGCGATTTTTGACGTTTTCGAACCGATGAACATCGCCGCCGTTGAAGCCCATTCAGCACTCATCCCCGGTGCGCACGAAGCCCTTGATTGGTGCAAGGCACGCGGCATTCGGATTGGCTCCACCACCGGCTATACGCGGCCGATCATGGAAAGGCTGATGCCACTCGCGGCCGCCCAGGGCTTCGTGCCAGAGGTGACAATCTGCGCCGGCGATCTGGCAGCTGGACGCCCGGCGCCGCTGCAAATCTGGTCAGCCTTGGCCCAAATGGGCATTTGGCCAGCGAGTAGCGTGATCAAACTGGATGATACAGCGCCTGGCATAGGTGAAGCGCGTGCCGCCGGGTGTTGGGCGGTCGGTGTTGCGCTCACCGGGAATAATCCTGGCCTATCCGCAGAAGAACTTGCAGGCTTGGCGCTCGCTGAGCGCGATGCCCTGCGGCGTGCAGCCAGTGAGCCTCTTTTGCGGGCCGGCGCGCACTTGGTCATTGAGACCATCGCGGAACTTCCCACGCTGATTGACCATATCGAGACACGTTTGGCCACGGGCGAAAAGCCAGGGCTGATCGAGGCCAATTGACATGAAAGCGTCATAAAACCGTCACGCGAACGTCGTGGTTCCCGAGATAGCGGAAATCTCCCTTTGATCGGAGGTTCACCCGTGCGATTCTTCCTTCTCGCCCTGGCCTTTCTTGGCCTTGCCCCCATGGCCGAAGCGCAGCAGCGCACACGGCTGACGGTTTATACAGCGCTTGAAAACGAGCAGCTTCAGCCGTTCAAGCAGGCTGCCGAAGCAGCGCTCCGTGATATTGAAATCGCGTGGGTGCGTGATTCCACCGGCGTGATCACTGCGCGCCTGATCGCTGAAAAAGCCAATCCGCGCGCTGATCTGGTGTGGGGGCTTTCGGTGTTCTCCCTGCTACAAATGGAAGCGCAGGATATGCTGGAACCCTATACGCCGCGCGGCGCTGAGGCACTTCGTGCGAATATGCGCAGCGCCCGCAGCCCCATGACCTGGACGGGCATGGACGCCTTTGTTTCCGCCATTTGCTTCAACACAGTTGTGGCGCAGCAGCGCAACCTGCCGCGCCCCAGCACCTGGCAGGATTTGTTGGACCCGCGCTTCCGTGGGCAGATCGTGATGCCGAACCCAAATTCATCGGGCACGGGCTTCCTGACGATTGCCGGCTGGATTGCCAACCAGGGTGAGCAATCGGCGTGGTCCTTCATGGACAAGCTGCATGAGAACATTCAGCAATATACGCATTCCGGCAGCGCGCCTTGCAACAATGCCGCGCGCGGTGAATTTGGCGTTGGTCTTTCCTTCGACATGCGCTCCGTCACCTTGAAGAATCAGGGCGCGCCGATTGACATCATCGTACCGACCGATGGTGTGGGCTTTGACTTGGAAGCCACCGCCGTCATGCGCGGTACGCGTAACCTGGAAGCGGCAAAGCGCTTGGCCGATTTCACCGTGACGCGCACGGCGGCTGAGCTTTATGGCCGTTACTACGCGATGCTGGCCCTGCCAGGTGTTGAGCCGACGGTGCGTGGCTACCCGGCGGAATTCGCGCAACGCCTGGTGAATGCGAATTTCACCGATATTGCTGCATCGCGAGAAAGGCTGCTCGCGGAATGGCAACGCCGCTATGATGGCAAGTCAGCGCCACGCTGAAGGCCATGGGCGCTGCCCTTGATCATGGTTCGGGCGCCGATGCCGGGGAATTTTCCGGCATCGGCGATGCCTTTTTGGCTATCCGCGACGTTGGAAAGCAATTCGGTAAGTTCGTGGCCCTGGAAAGGGTAAGCCTGAACATTGCATCCGGCGAATTTGTCTCCTTTCTCGGACCATCGGGCTGCGGCAAGACCACTTTGCTGCGCGCCATCGCGGGGCTTGATCCGCCGACTGTGGGCCGCATTATTCAGGCGGGCAGAGACATTACGGCGCTGCCGCCGGCGGAACGCGACTTCGGTATTGTGTTTCAATCCTATGCGCTATTCCCCAACCTCACGGTTGCGGAGAATATCGGTTATGGGCTGCGCGGCAGTGCTTGGCCAAAGGCCCGCAAGCAGCAACGCGTCGCGGAATTACTGCATCTAGTAGGGCTTGCCGATCAGATTGCGAAATACCCGGCGCAACTTTCAGGCGGGCAACAGCAGCGTGTGGCCTTGGCCCGCGCCTTGGCGGCTGAGCCGGGATTGTTACTGCTGGATGAACCGCTTTCGGCGCTGGATGCCATTGTAAGGCTGCATTTACGGCAGGAAATCCGCGCGCTTCAGCAAAGACTGGGCGTGACCTCTATCATGGTGACGCATGATCAGGAAGAAGCGCTGAGTGTTTCAGACCGGATCGTGGTGATGTCTCAGGGCCGCATTGAACAAATTGGCACGCCTGAGGAAATCTATAGCGCGCCCGCATCCCCCTTTGTTGCCGGCTTTGTCGGGCGATCTGCGCATTTCACGGCCAAGGTCCATACGCCAGCGGGGCACATCACGGCGCATGGGCTTGTGATACCGGCCATGGCGGCGGGCCCGTTGCTTTATGGGGAGGAAGTAGAGGTCTTTGTTCGCCCGGAAGATGTTGAACTCTATCCTCTGCATGACCCCACTGCAGGATGCTTTGAAGCACAGATCAGCGGGCTTGAGTTTCTCGGCCCAGTCTGTCGTATTTCCCTTGAGGCCGATGGCTTGCGTTTCGAGGCGGATGTCGCCCCAGCCCTCACAGCAGCTCTTGGCGTGGTTCCCGGGACGCGGATTTTGGCACGGTTTCGTCCGGACCGGGTCATGATCTTTCCTGCAAATGGCTAAATTCGCTTTGCCGTTTCAGGATAGCGTCCGGCCCAAGGCTTCAGCGGATGAAACGGCGCTGCGCACGATTCACATCCTCGGCTTTCTGTTTCTGGCAGTAGCTTTGGCGCTGCCTTTGGGCAGCCTTTTGTTGCGGGCCTTTGAAGATCAGCATGGTACTTTTGTTGGTCTGCGGAATTTTGCCATTTATATCACCACGCCCAGCCTGATCCGCTCAGCCTGGAATTCCATATGGACGGCAGCGCTTACGACGCTGGTCGTGATACCTCTGGCCTTCATTTACGCATACGGGCTCACGCGGTCCTGCATGCCGGGCAAGTGGTTCTTCCGAGCGGTGATGTTGCTGCCGATTTTCGCGCCTTCATTGCTGCCCGCCCTTTCCCTAATCTACCTTTTTGGCAATCAGGGGATGCTCCGCTGGATGATGGATGGTGGCAGCATTTATGGGCCCTGGGGCATTATTGGCGCACAAATTTTCTATTGCTTCCCTGCAGCCACCATCATCTTGTCTGTTGCGCTCTCTACTGCCGATGGCCGGTTGTACGAGGCTGCCGAGGCGTTGAGGGCGTCCCGCTTCAGGATCTTCCTTACTGTCACCTTGCCCGGCGCCATGTATGGTTTGGTTTCCGCCGGCGTTGTGGTCTTTACCCTTGTGGTCACCGATTTCGGTATTCCAAAAGTCATTGGGGGGCAGTTCAACGTTCTGGCCACCGATGTCTATAAGCAGGTCGTCGGCAGGCAGGATTTGAATATGGGCGCGGTGGTGGGCTTGGTTCTGCTTATCCCGGCGATACTGGCCTTCCTGCTGGATCGTTGGGCGCTGGGTAAGAAAAGCGCCACGCTTTCCGGGCGCGCCGTGCCTTATCAACCGAAACCTCGGGCGGCGCGCGATCGGCCCGCTTTTCTGTTGTGTCTGGCGATAGCGCTTGCCCTCACCGGCATTGTTGCTGTGGTTGTCTGGGGATCCTTGATCCGTTTCTGGCCCTATAATCTTGCGCTCACCCTGGATAACTATGATTTCGCGCGGTTTGATTCCGCCGGATGGCAGACCGTATGGCTTTCAATAAAGCTCAGTCTTCTTACTGCTATTATCGGCACAGCGATCATTTTCATTTTGGCCTATAGTCTGGAACGTGGCCCGCGTCATGGGGTGTTCGTCGCGCCACTTCGGTTCCTGGCAACCCTTCCACTGGCTGTGCCCGGCCTTGTCCTCGGCCTTGCCTATATCATTTTCTTCAATGCTCCCAACAACCCGCTTGAGATCATCTACGGGACGCTAGCGATTCTGGTACTCAATTCTGTCGTGCATTTCTACACAGTCTGCCATCTGACCGCCGTTACCGCGATCCGGCAACTGGATCCGGAATTTGAAGCGGTCAGCGCCAGTCTGCATGTGCCTATTTGGCGTACTTTCTGCCGCGTAACCTTGCCCATTTGTCTGCCGGCCATTCTCGAAATAGCCGTGTTTCTCTTTGTCAGCGCCATGACAACCGTCAGCGCCGTGATTTTTCTCTATGGGCCAGATACAAAACCGGCTTCCGTCGCAGTGGTGCATATGGATGAAGCGGGTCAGGCCAGCGCCGCGGCTGCCATGGCTTGCGTTATTCTGGCCATTTCGCTCAGCGCGAAACTGCTGCAACTTTCAATGAACAGTGTTCTTGGTCGCTTCACGTCAGCTTGGCGTCGCTGATTGAGCGCCCTATGGCGCCGGCCTGATCAGCTTCAAGCGCCGCTTTCGGCTGGCCCAATCAATGCAGGCCACCATCCCCAGGATCAACAGGATGATGAAGGCAACCTCATCCCAGTTGTTGATCCGAATTCGATCTGAAAGCGCCAAACCAATTCCGCCAGCCCCCACAATCCCCAACACGGTCGAGGATCGCGCGTTGGATTCCAAAGTGTACAGCATTTGGGAAAGCATGACGGGCGAGACCTGAGGCAGCAGGCCAATCCTCACGGCAAGGACGCGGTTGGCACC
Organism: Roseomonas sp.; assembly: GCA_020249825.1. GTDB lineage: Bacteria > Pseudomonadota > Alphaproteobacteria > Acetobacterales > Acetobacteraceae > Neoroseomonas. The sequence continues at coordinate 26,110 of JADCEX010000199.1, read as the reverse complement.
AGCGGCGCGCACCGCTTCCACCTGCCGGCGATCGGCGCCTTCCAAAGCCTCACTGAACAGCTTCGCCAATACGCCAATATCTGGCACCGCCAGGGCTAGTATACCCGCGAAGGGCCCCATGCCAACCGCTGCAACAAAAATCAAAGCCCAGATCAGCGTATCAATGCCGCGCAGGCCATCATAGAAGCGCCGCGCAGAAAAGCGCAGCATAATACTGCCAATGACATTACCAGCGCCAAGCAGCGCTAGTGGCACCGCAATCACTGCCGCCAGCAAGGTACCAAGGAAGGCCATGGCCAGGCTTTCCAGCAGGCTTTTCAGCAATTCCCAGAAGACGCCGCCGGCAGAAGGGGGCCACATCAAGGCCACCAGCCAGCCCAATTTGGTCAGGCCAAGCCATATGCGTTCAGGTGAGGCATCCATACGCCAAAGGCCCGCACCCAAAAGCAGTGCGCCCAGGATAAAAATTACCGGCGTTATGAACGGAATTCTCATGCGCCGGCCTTCCCCAAAACGATATGGCGCAGGCGCCCGCACAACAGGTCAATGGCGGCGACAGTCGCCAGTATCAGTAGCAGAATGGCCGAGATATCCTGATACTCAAATTGGCGGACTGCCAGATAGAGCTCCTCCCCAATGCCGCCGGCGCCGACAATGCCAAGCACACTTGCTTCACGGACATTGATTTCAAAGCGTAGTAGGCCATAGCTCAGGACACCAGGCAGGGATTGCGGGAAAATGCCAAAACGCATCTGTGCCGCCCAAGTGCCGCCGGCGGCGCGGACAGCTTCCATCTGAGCAAGGGAGGCGTTTTCATGTTCTTCCGCGAAAAGCTTGCCCAAGGCGCCCGCCGTATGCACAGCAATGGCCAGCATGCCGGCAAAGGCCCCAAGGCCAAAAGCGTAAACGAAGATGAGGGCCAGGACGAGGGTTGGAATCGTGCGCAATAATTCAAGGAAGCGCCGCACCGGCATGACAATCCAAGCGGGTGCCAAGGTTGCTGCTGCCGGAAAGGAGAGTAATAGGGCGACCAAGCCGCCCAGAACCGTTCCAACATAGGCAATTAGAATCGTATCAGCCAACAGTTCCAGCCAATCCGTAAATCCCCACATCCAATGAGCAAGATCGCCAGAGAGATGATCAAGGCGGAGGCTTGGCAGGGTACCCGCAATATAAGCGCCGGCCAGCGGAAGACCCTGGACCAGCCGCGAGATACTGACCTCTCCCACCCATGCGGATAGCGCGATGGCCAACGAAAGCAGTGCAGCACAAAGAAACCAATTGCGCTGGCGAAGGGCCTTTGCCTCTCGCCAGCGCGATTCTGCTGCCAGAACAGAAGGGGAAGCGGTCAGGAGCGCCGTTCCCGCCGGCGTGCGGCATTTTCTTCAAGGATAGCAACGATATCAAGGTAATCTTCGTGCTTGGCGGCGACCATGCCGCGCGCATCAGATGACATGTCGCGGAAGGCTTGCGGGTCGCGCTGCGGCATGGCGCCGAAGGTCGCGACAGCGTCACGGCGAAACGCCTCCGGCAGGTCCATCCGCATGACGATCGGCGCATTTGGAATGAGCGGCGATTTCCAGATCACCCTGACCGCGCCTTCCGGGATCATGCCCTTTTCCGCCATACGCTGGAAGGTATTGCGGCGTTCATTGGAATAGGAAATGACAGCGGCATCGAAGGTGCCGTTGATCACCGCCATGACGCCCTGTTCATGGCTGCCGGTAAAGCCAGTTCGGGAGAAATAGGTGGCCGGATCCATGCCCTGACGGCGCAGGAACCAGCCAGGCACCTGAAAGCCGGAAGTGCTATTGGGGTCACTGAAACCCAGCGTCTTGCCACGCATGTCTTCCAATTGGCGGTAGGGGCTATCCGCCTTCACGATCATCACGCTGTGATAACCCTCCATGCCCTCATTATCTATGTAGCGGAAAATGGGCGCGATTCGTTCACCCATGACGCGACGCGCCAGGCCATAGGAAGCAGGACCAAGATAGGCAAGTTCGGCATGGCCGGCACGCAAGGCCTCGACAACAGCGGCATAATCAGAACCGCGGAAAACCCGGAAAGGCGAACGCAATTCACGCGACATATAGGCTTGTAAGCCTTGCAGCCGCGCAATGGCATCACGTTCATTCTCGACCGAGATCATGCCAAAGCGCACTTCGCGCAACTGCTGGCGCCAATCTTCTTGCGCACCCGCTAGGCGCGGCGCAATAGCCAGGGCGGGCAGCATGATGGCGGAACGGCGTCGAAGCATCTTAACTTCCCTTCATCAGATCATGTCTCGTTTGGCCGAATTGAATGATGGAGGCATGACGCAACGATGAAAGAATGATGACAGCGCATCTGGTGTTATTTGATGGGCACAAGCACGGCCCTAAACTGCGCTACACACGCGTCCCAGGACCAGGCCTCGGCGTGCTGACGGCAAGCAGCGCGGTCACATTCTATGGCCTTGAGGCAGGCAGCCCGGAGATCCTCATCCAAAGCGCCAATGCGTGAATCGGTCACCACGTCAATGGGGCCAGTGACCGGGAAGGCCGCAACAGGCGTCCCCGATGCCAACGCTTCAAGCAGAACCAGTCCGAAAGTATCTGTGCGCGACGGGAAAACAAAAACATCCGCGCCCGCATAGGAACGGGCAAGCGCGCCATTTTCGCGGTAGCCGGTAAAGGTGACCTGGGGAAATTTTTGTTTCAGGCTTTCTAAGGCCGGGCCACCGCCGACAACCACTTTGGTGCCCGGTAGGTCCAGTGAAAGGAAAGCCTCAATGTTCTTCTCAATCGCAACGCGACCTGCATAGAGAAAAATAGGCCGTGCTAGCCCCGCCCAGGCATCCCCTTCACCTGGACGAAACTTATCCAGATCAACGCCCCTGGTCCAAGTGCGGAGCTTGGTAAAGCCCCGTCTCGTCAGTTCCTGTCTTAAGGAGGCTGTGGCGGCAAAGGTACCTTCGCCCGCCTCATGGAAGCGGCGCATGACGCGCCAGGACCAATCGGCAGGAATCCCCGTTCTAGCCTCGAGGTATTCCGGGAAACGTGTGTGAAAGGCTGTTGTGAAGGGCCAGTGGTTGCGCCGGCAAAGGCCTCGCATGGCCCAACCAAGCGGTCCCTCTGTCGCGATATGAATAATCTCCGGCCTGAATTCCGCGACAAGACGCGCCAATTTGCGCTTGGGTGCGATGGCAAGCCGGATTTCCGCATAGCCTGGCATGGGCATGCTGTGGAAGCGATCGGGACCTATCACTTCGACCGTATCGCCCATGGCCCTTAGCTTGTCTGCGACAACCGACAATGTCCGTACAACGCCATTCACTTGCGGAAACCAGGCATCACTGACGATTAGAATGCGCATGGCGTTATCGAGCACCGCGTAAAACTTCTGCCATCAGATCGGGTGCCGGCATGGGCACAGGTTTCCCAATCACGAGAGTCCCGCGGTGTGACCAATCGAGCAATTCAAAGCGGCCATCTTGATGTTCAACCAGGGCCGTACAGCTCTCCACCCAATCGCCATCATTCATGTATAGAATACCGTGTATCATTCGCATTTCCGCGTGATGAATATGGCCACAGATAACGCCATCCATGCCGCGCGAGCGCGCTTCTTGTGCGAGAGCCGTCTCAAAGCGGTCTATGGCTTTGACCGCTTCCTTCACTTGACGCTTCAGCCATTGCGATAGGGACCAATACGGATAGCCCAAGCTGCGCCGGAGGAAATTGAACCAGCGATTGGCCAATAGAGCGAAATCATAGGCCCAGTCGCCCATATGAGCGAGGAATTTTGCATACCGAATAACACCATCAAACTCATCACCATGGATGACAAGAAACCGACGACCATCTGCCGCTATATGCTCGGCTTCACGCGATAATTTGACCCCCGCCACTTCAAGCCCAAGCCAGTCACGGAAGATTTCATCATGATTGCCAGGAACATAGGTCACCTCTGTTCCGTGGCGTGCCATCCGGAGGATCAGGCGGATGACTTCATCATGATAGGCATCCCAATACCAGGATCGCCGAAGGCGCCATCCATCAATGATATCGCCGACGAGATAGAGTTTTTCGCATTGAACGTTACGCAGGAATTCTACTAGTGAGTCACTGCGACAACTGCGAAGGCCAAGATGGATATCTGAGAGGAAGATGGTGCGATAGCATCGCGATGCTGAAGCGAGGGTCATGATCTACGCTCCTGTTACGGAAGCCAGCGCCGATACGAATCGGCAACCACCTTTCCTGTTACATTCGAAGCCGCGCTACCCCACCCTTGAGCATCTTGGCATGAATCTTCGATGACAAATGATGTTGATTGGATAATTTAACTGAAAGTTCTCCAGATCATCATGAATATGCAATTTTCATTTGGTTTCCTTCAAGGCTATGCCAAAGATTCTCGTTGTCATTTTCAATCCTTCGGCCGGTGCGCGGCGGCGTGCCAGGCTTCATGCTGCGCTGGATCTATTGTACGGGCTGGGAGTACAATTCCAACTTATGGAAACCAAGGCGCGTGGTGATGCAGAAAAATTCGCCCGTATGGCCGCTGAGGAAAATGGCATTGTTGTCGCTGCAGGCGGGGATGGCACAATAGCGGAAGTAGCCGCCGGCCTTGTTGGGACCCAGGCGATGCTTGGTATCTTACCCCTTGGGACCGCAAATGTCTTTGCCTTGGAAATGTCGGTACCGCTTAATCCGCGCGAAGCTGCGCGCGCGCTTCTGATGGGGCGCAGTACCAGCGTCTATCCAGGTATTTTGAAGCGGGGCTCCCTGAAGGATCGTCTTTTCATTCAAATGGTAGGGGTTGGATTGGATTCAGTTGTTGTCCATCACTTGCCGCTTGGCCTTAAGCGAGTCTTCGGAAAGGGCGCCTATGTTTTACAAACCTTGCGCGATTTGACCTGCTACCCCTTTCGTTCTTTTCGGGTACAGATTGATGGGAATGAACTGGAAGCCTCCGGACTGGTTGTCACCAAGGGGCGCTATTACGCAGGGCACTTTCAGATTGCGCCGCAAGCAGACCCGCGTGATTCCTATTTTCACGTAGTTTCCCTCCAGCAAAATCATTTTATGGATGCTTTAAAGCACGCCGCCGCCCTGGGTCTTGGCCAGCTTCCCTATCTTTCCAGCATCTCTCTGCAGCGCGGCCATGACATTCAGGTATTCGGCGCTGATCTACCGGTGCAAGCAGATGGTGATGACGCCGGCTGCCTGCCAATTCATATAGTGCCATTCACCCAACCGCTCAGGGTCGTAGTGCCCTAGATCCTCATTTCTTGGGGCAGTAGTGCCAAATACTGGCCGGCGGAAAATTCAGAGGTGTCCAGGCGAGCCTTCGTGCCTCAAGCCCAAGGGTGCGGTATGGCAGCGGTGATGTGATACAATAAGTATAGAGAAGAAAGCCGCGCCCTGGTGCCACCAACTCGACCTGCTGAATGAATTGCCGCTGCCTGGATTCGCTGAGCAGAACGAGTGGAATGCCACAAATAACAGTGCCTATTTCCGTCGTAGTATCTTTCAATAGCTCGATAGGCAAATTGAAGGCGTCTGCCTGTAGCACCGTCGTTTGAGGGAATTTTGTTTGCAGATGATCGGCCATCTCCGGCACGATTTCCACGACTGCGATGCGCCCCGGCGAAATACCAGAATTTATCAGGCTTCTGGTGATTGCACCGGTGCCAGCACCTAGTTCTAGCACGAATGAATTGGACTGTCTGTCTATCTGCCGGGCAATGAGTTCTCCAAGCCTAGGCGATGAAGGAATGATGGAGCCCATTTGCAAAGGATTAGCAAGCCAGCGTCGAAGGAACATAGTTATGTCGCGTGATTGTTTGTCTTTTCCGCTGACGGTAAGGTGGACTTGCGACACGGCCGACTCCAAAATTGAATGTCTCGGATCAGAAAGGCGATAGACGCTGACGCCCGAACAGATCGGACCAGGAGCCCGCATTGTCATGAATATATGACGCTTGGATGACGAAATCGCGTAATCTATTTGAAATGCTACCAACAGGGTGCGTGCGGCTGCGGAGAGTTTTGCCTGGCCAATTAGTGCCTGAAAGTGATGACACAATTCAGTGTAGGGGGTGAGGCTTTAGCGGCAATCAGGCCTTACTGCTCTCTGCTTTTCACACGTCTTAAGAAATAAGAGATCAACCAAAATTCAAAGCGCGCACCTCAAGCTTTCAAACCCGAGAGGGTATCCCGCCAAACACAATGAACTTCCAACATCTCAGATAGGCCCAAGCATAAAGTGACATTAAACCTTCATTTTTCTGTCACACGGCCATCATGGCGAACGCCTAGGCGATCGTCATGTTTCCTTCGAATTCCGCCATCCAAACTCAATCGCTCAGCGTAACTTACCCAAATGGTGCGGTGGCTCTGGCACCAGTGGATCTGACCATAAAGCCGGGCTCTTTCACCGTACTGCTGGGCGCTTCGGGTGCTGGTAAATCAACCCTGCTCCGTTCCCTAAATGGGCTCGTTCGCCCAACCGAAGGCCGTGTCCTCGACAGCCGTGGTGAGTACATCGCCGAAAGGCGGACCTTGCGGCACCATCGGCGCGAAACTGGTATGATCTTTCAGCAGCACCAGCTGATCGGAAGGGTCTCCGTACTCGGCAATGTGCTCATGGGCCGGCTTGGCTATCATACCGCCTTGCGCACGCTTTTACCGTTCAATGCACAGGAGAAGCGCCTGGCGATTGAGGCTCTGGAACGCGTTGGCCTTTTGGATAAGGCCCTTGCACGCGCGGATCAGCTTTCGGGCGGGCAAGGCATTTAGTAAACGTCCCGGCTTCGCCTGACTAACTGATTTGACTACGACTTCTCGGAACCACCTCCAACCACGCCATATTCGCCTTCTTAAAACTATCATAAATCAGAAACACCACTGCCATTGTTCCTCTGCAAGGAAAAGGCCCCGACCTTTCAGGAATTCTCCGCGTGCATGGCCTCTCCATCAAATTCATATCGCGTCATTTCGGGGCAGTAAGAGCGCTTGATAATGTCTCCCTTGACGTGGCCGCAGGTGAGTTCGTCGCCCTTGTTGGCCCTTCCGGCTGCGGAAAATCGACCCTTATGCGGATTGTGGCCGGTATTGAAACCGCTGACGCGGGTTCACTTTCCATCGGTTCTAGGGACGTCACAGCTTTGCGTGCCGCTGAGCGTAATGTCGCGATGGTATTCCAGAATTATGCGCTTTACCCACATCTGACCGTGAGCGAGAACATTGCCGTTCCTCTCGCCATGAGGCGGCTTTCTACCGTGGAGCGTTTTCCTCTTTTTGGTCGCGTAATGCCTGGCCTTGCCCAAAAACGGGCGGCCATAGCCACCGATGTCCTCAAGGCCGCCCAATCACTCGGCCTGGAAGCGCTACTGGATCGAAAGCCTGGGCAGCTTTCAGGCGGACAGCGGCAACGCGTAGCATTGGCCCGGGCAATTGTTCGCCATCCTGACGCGTTTCTGATGGATGAGCCGCTTTCCAATCTGGATGCGGCGCTTCGCGTGCAAACACGGCGTGAGATTGTTGAGATTCATCGCCGCGTCGGTGCCGCGACACTTTACGTGACGCATGATCAATCTGAGGCCCTCACCATGGCGGACCGTGTGGCCGTCATGCAAGCCGGCCAGATACTGCAGGTTTCGTCGCCCGAGGCGATTTACCACGATCCGCAGGATATCCGCGTGGCGACCTTCATCGGTAGTCCACGGATCAATTTAATCTCTGCTGAAGCCGATGCCGCAGGCCATGTCCATATCGCGGGAAGGCCGAGCGGGCTTCATGCTGCGCCTGGACCAGTGACTATTGCCATTCGTCCGGAAAATCTGCGGCTTGCCTCCAGCGGTATGCCCTGCGTGGCAGAAGGCTTCGAATTTCTGGGCGAAAGCTTGCTGCTCCATGCGCGTCATACAGCCAGTGATGAAGCCTTGGTCGTACGGCTTCCACCAGAAATGCCTCGGCCGCATTCTGGAGAAGCGATCCACCTTACCTTTGAAACTGAGCACGCTCTGCTGTTTGACAAGAATGGCAAACGTGTCGCGCTGCACGATCATCCTGCTCACAGTCAGGAATTTACCCTTGCCTGAAACCTTATCTGCAGCGCAGCCTGCATCATTTCAGGGAAGATCGCGCCGCCTGACACGTGGCGAAGCCTTGGTCGGCCTTATGCTGAACATGCCGGCAGGCATCGCTTATTTTCTGATGCTCCTATTGCCTAGCTTGGCCACGATCCTTTTGGCCTTCACAGATTACGAATTGGGCGCGCTGGAGTGGGGCTGGATTGGCACCGCGAATTTTGAAGAAATGCTGGAAGATCGTGGATTTGCCATCGCCCTCCGCAATACGGTCATCTATGTCGGGCTCGTCACACCACTTTCCATCTTGCTTGGCTTGGGCGCAGCGCTTTTAATTGAAGCGGGGATGCGTGGGCGCGCCCTGTTTCGCGCTGTCTTCTTCCTGCCGGTTGTTTCACTGACGGTCGCCATGGCAGCTGCTTGGCAATACCTGCTGCATCCGACGATTGGGCCTTTGAATGCCTTCTTGCGCCTTCTTGGCGTTACCGCCCCACCCTTCTGGCTTTCATCTTCGGATTGGGTACTTCTCAGTCTCGGGGCAATCGGCGTTTGGGAGAATGTCGGCTACAATATGGTACTTTTCCTGGCAGGCCTCAGCGCCATTCCGCGGGAACTCTATCAAGCCGCTGAAGTTGACGGGACGAAATCCTGGCTTGATCGGTTTCGGCTTGTCACTTGGCCCATGCTTGGACCCACAACACTCTTCGTGCTGACCATCACCATGATCCGTAGCATTCGGGTCTTTGATACGGTCGCTGTTCTGACCCAAGGCGGGCCGAATAAGGCGAGTGAAGTCCTGCTGCACACCATGTACAAGGAAGGCTTCACGTTTCTGCGGCTTGGATATTCTGCGGCGATCACCCTGGTTTTCCTGTTGATGGTTCTGGGCTTGGTCTGGCTGCAAACCAAGGCTTTGGATAAGCGGGTGCATTATGGCTGAGCGCGGCGCGAAATCGCTTTGGGCGGATGCGCCGCGCCTGCTTGTGCTAGGCTGCCTCGCGCTATTGCTGCTCATGCCTTATATCTGGATGATCTCAGCAAGCGTAAAGCCACTGGATGAGTTGTTTCGTGCCAGCCTTATTCTCTGGCCAGAACGCTTTCACGGCATTGAGAATTACGGGAAGGTGTTTTCGCAGATTCCAGTATTTGGCTATCTCTGGAATGGTATTGTTGTATGCGGTGGCATACTTTTCTTCCAGCTACTTTTCGCCGTTCCGGCAGCCTATGCGCTCGCGAAGCTTCGCTTCCCCGGGCGTGATCTGGCCCTTGGCCTTGTTATGCTTGGCCTTCTTGTGCCGCCCCATGTGCCGGCGCTCCCGCTCTACTTGGCCTTTAGCAAAACAGGTCTCTTGAATACCTATGCCGCGCTGATCCTGCCCTTCACTATTTCAGTCTTTGCGATCTTTCTATTCCGTCAGTTCTTCAAGGCGCTGCCCGATGAACTGGTTCATGCGGCACGCCTTGATGGGATCGGTGAGTTTGAAATCGTTTGGCGCGTGATCCTGCCGAATGCCTGGCCGGCAGCCACCGCCTTTGCGATTTTCTCTGTCGTCGCGCATTGGAATGATCTTTTCTGGCCGCTAATTGTGATTGAAGGGCAGGCACGCGCCACCCCGGCGCTTGGCGTCTTGTATTTCCGTTCAGACGAGGCAGGCGATGATTTTGCCGCATTGATGGCGGCTGCCGTCATCATGACACTGCCTCTTGTTCTGGCATTCCTTTTTGCACAACGGCGCTTCGTTGAAGGCATCGCCACAACCGGGCTGAAGGGATGACCATGCGCGGCATGATCACTCACCTATCACCAGATGTTTCCATTTTTCCAAAAACCGAAAGGAATCGGACCATGAAGCCATTTACCCGTCGCACGGCCTTGGGCGTCACAGCCGGCTTGCTCAGCGCACCACAACTGCGCGCTCAGTCCAATGTGGACATCACGGTGCATTACGCCCAGCCGCAAATCTTCAAGGAAAGCTATGACGCGATCGCGGCGGAATTCGCCAAGCGCGAACCCAATGTGACGGTTCGCTTCATCACCACGCCGAATTATGAGGAAGGCAATCAGCTTATCCTCCGCCAGGCCGCTGCCAATCAATTGCCCGATCTTTCCTATCAGGGCTTCAATCGCCTGCGGGTATTCGCCGAGCGCGGCATCGCCCAGGATCTGGCGCCTTTGCTTGCGCGTGAGGGTAATCCGGCGGCCCATGGCTATACCCCTGGCATACTTGCCCTTGGCCATTTCGGCGGCATGCAATCGGGGCTGGCCTATGCCGCATCCAATGCGATTTCCTATTATAATACCGAACTGCTTCGCCGCGTTGGTGCCAATCCTGCCCCCGAAGCCTTCCCAAAAACCTGGGATGAGGTCATTGCGCTTTCAGCGCGCATCAAGGCGCTTGGCGATGGTACTGAAGGCATGTGGTTCCAGTGGCCGGGCGATGACTGGATGTTTTCCGCGCTGCTGTTTAGCCATGGTGCGCGCATGCTGACACCAGATGAACGCGATGTTGGCTTTGCAGGTGCCGAAGGCCTTGCCAGCCTACGCTTGCTCCGCCGCATGGTGACCGAAGGGGGCATGCCGCAACTGAATGGCACCACGGCTCTGCAAGCGTTTGCCGCCGGCAAGCTTGGCATGCGCTTTGGCTCCACCGCCTTCCTGCGCAATATGATGAACAGCGTTGGGCGGAACTTTGAAATGCAGACCGCGCTATTGCCTGTTGTTGACCCGGTGAATGGCCGCCTGCCTACGGGCGGTGCCGCCGGGATGCTGACCGCGCGTGATGCAGCGAAGCGGGAGGCTGCCTGGAGGTTCCTGCGCTTTTCGACAAGCGCAGAAGGAACGACGCTAATGGTCAAGAACACCGGCTATGTGCCGACGAACCAGCTTGCCATTGATGATCCACGTTATCTTTCGGAATTCTATCGCGAAAATCCACTGTTCAAGACTGCGACCATGCAGGTGGGCCGCATGGTGCCATGGTATGCGTTCCCAGGCACCAATAGCGTTCGTGTGACCGAAGTGATGGTGAATAACATGGCCCGTGTTGTCGAAGGGAATGCGACCCCCGAAGTGGCTTTGGCCGATATGGCCAGCGAAGTTCGCCGTCTGCTGCCTCGCCGGGGCTGAAATATGCAAACGATCCTTCAGATTACTGATGCGCATCTTTCGCCGCGGAATGAATTATTCCGCGGTAATGTCGCCCTGATTCACGCCCTGGCGGCGGCAACCCCGCCCGATCTTACCGTTGCAAGCGGTGATCTTTCGCTGGATGGCGCGGATCATGATGCGGATATGGCTTTCGCCGCCGAAGAATTAGGCCGCTTCCCCGGCCCATTTCTGGCGCTGCCCGGAAATCATGATACGGGCAGTCACCCGCATACCATGCCCCGTCAGCCCTTTGATGCCACCCGGCTGACTAGGTTCCAGCAATATTTGGGTACGGGCTATGGTCTGCATGATCTGCCGGGCTGGCGCGTCATTGGCCTCAATTCGGAGGTCATGGGCACGGGGCATCCGGAGGAAGACGCCCAAGCACGCTTCATCATCGAAGCGCTTGAAAGCGCGGAGGCTCGGCGCTTGGCAGTTTTTCTGCATAAGCCAATCTTCATAACGCATCCCGACGATCCAGTTTTTGATTATTGGTCTGTACCTCCGCATGCGCGGAACACCTTGATGCCGTTACTGGAGCATCCAGGGCTTCGGTTGGTCGCCTCTGGTCATTTGCACCTGCATCATGAATTCAAGCGAGACGCCGTATCCTTCGTCTGGGCGCCACCGCTTTCCTTTGTGGTTGAGGAGGATGAGCAGCAAGGCCTGCCCGGGGCGCGGCGTTGCGGTGCCTTACTGCATCATTTGCATGAGGATCACGTGGAGACGGTTCTGCTGGAACCGGATGGTATGGAAGTGCCTTATCTTGGCCCTATCCGCCATCTGACTTATCCTCGCGCCACGTCCTGAAGCGCTGTTGTGGCGCTTCTTGGCGCATGAAAACACGTCGAATATCGTAAAAGCGGCTGACACAAGCTGAGAATTTTGGCTTCCTACCTCACGCGCCGCTGACCTTTGGGAGAATGACATGACAAGCGTAATTATGGTCGCCTTGGATGGGCTGCGACCCGATATGGTGGATCCTGTGGCGACCCCTCATTTGCATGCGCTTGGTATGGCGGGCGCGCGCTTTTTGCGGGCACGGAGTGTGTTCCCCTCTGAAACGCGGGTGGCAACGCCATCGCTCATCACAGGCTGCCGCCCTGGGGGCCATGGCTTGGTCGCCAATACGCTGTTCGACGCATCGGTGGCACGCGATCGTTTGATCCGGACCAAGCTGGTTGAGGATGTTGTCACCCTCGCCGCCGGTGCGGAATCGCCTTTGCAACGTGCCAGCTTGGCGGAGCGCCTGGCACCGCATGGAATGAGTTTCGCCCTGGTCAGCGCCGGTACGGCGGGGGCGGCCCGGCTGCTTCACCCGGCGGCAGAGCGGCTTGGCGCCTTTCGTTGGAATGTCGAGGATACTGAGGGCGAGACAGCGCAGCGCGTGGTTTCAGCGCTTGGCGAGACGCCGCCCGCTGCCGTACCGAATATCGCGCGGGTTGAATTTGCCGGACGCGTTTTGCTTGAACACGTGCTGCCCCGAGTGAAACCGGATGTGGCGCTGCTGTGGCTGTCAGAACCGGACGTATCCTTCCATTGGGGTGGCTTGCGGGCTGAACATACGCAACACGCGCTTAAATCGGCAGATGCGGTGCTTGGGCAAATCATCACCTGGCGTGATGCGCAGCCAGATGCGAAGGAAATCGCAATTATCGTTCTCTCAGACCATGGCCATGTTACCGGCCGGGGCAAGAAGTGCCTGCGGAGCGAATTGCAGCGCGCCGGCTTCCGTGCTGGCACCGGCATGGCGCCGGATGTGGATATTGTTGTTGCGCCAGCGGCGGCGCCTGGGCTTTGGCTGAGAGACCCATCCTTTGCCTCTCAGGTGGCGGATTTCCTGGCCACACAACATTGGGCTGGTCCTTTATTGGCGCGTGATCCTGCCATCCTCTCTCCGGGGCGGGCGGCGCCGCTTGCACTGCTGGGCTCAGCCCATACGCGCAGCGCCGATCTGGTCGCGACATTCGCGGGCGAAGAAGGCTTGGATGAATGGGGCCTGCCAGGCACGGCCCCCTTCGATGCACCTGATGTCCCAGAAGGCGGCGGTATGCATGGCGGCCTGCATCGTGCGGAGCTTGCGACCGTGCTGGTGATGCAGGGTGGCCCCTTCCGTCAGGGTTCGGTGATCCAAGAACCTGCTGACTTGACGGACATCGTGCCGACGGTTCTGCATATGCTGGGGGTTGACCCTTCCGGCATGGAAGGGCGCCCATTGCGCGGCGCTTTGGATGCCGCGGCAGACCTTCCACCCAGCGAAGAATTGCACGATCTGCCGGGCGATTTCGTCCTTGAAGCCATGCGGTCAGAAAACGGGCGGCTTTACCCAACTGCGATGCGCCGGCGCTAGTACTCGCGCTCAGCACTAACGGCTGCGGTGAATCCCCTCACCGCAGCGTCGGGTCAAGCCCATCACGTAGCCAATCACCAATCAGCGAAACTGAGAGAGTGGTCAGCACAATCGTGCTGGCGGGTGCCAGTAGAATCCAGGGCGCCCGCGTCAAATATTCCCGCCCATAGCCGACCATTGAACCAAGCGATGTCTCTGGTGGCTGCACGCCCAGGCCAAGGAAGGAAAGTCCGGACTCAAGCAGGATCACTTCCGGAAAGGCGAGCGTCATGGAAACAATGAGTGTCGAGGCGATATTGGGCAAGACATGCCGCCCATAGATGCGCCATGGAGACGCCCCAAGCCCCCGCACCGCGGCCGCATAGCCTTGCGTGCCGGCGGCAAGCGCAAGCCCGCGCGCAATACGCGCATATCTTTCCCAGGCATGCAGCCCCAGAAGGCAAACCAGCAGCAGCAGCGAATTACCGAAAAACGCCAGCACCGCCAACGCTAAAATCAGGAAGGGGAGCGAGGCGGAGAAATCCACCAGCGCCAGCACTGCCTGTTCGATAAACCCTCTGAAATGCGCCGCCAGGAAGCCAAGGGACGTACCGACAGCCGCCCCGATGATGGTGGCACCGAAGGCGATCAATAGGCTTGTGCGGATGGAATAGATAAGCCGCGACAGCACATCCCGCCCAAGCTCATCAGTGCCGAGCGGATGAAGCCAAGTGCCGCCAAGCAGGATGGGTGGGGAAAGACGATTGCGAAGATCAAGCGCCGTATAGGCGTAAGGCGCCAAGATATCCGCGAGCAGCGCAACGACAAGCATCAGCATCAGCCAGCCAATGCCGAAAACCACCAAGGCCGGCGGGGCTTTCCGCCGCGCTTTGGTGGGCGCTGTTGGGGCAGTAATCACAAGGGGAGCTTCCGGCATATCAGGCAGCCTTTCGCGGCGCAGCGCGCAAGCGCGGGTCAAGCAAGCCGTAGAGCAAATCAACAATCAGATTGGCGCAAACCATGGTGATGGCGACCAGCAGCAAGATGCATTGCACCACCGCCAAATCCCGATTGGCGACCGCGACCACTAATAATCGCCCCACCCCCGGCCAGGAGAAAACGCTTTCCACCACTACCGCCCCCGCAATCAATGTGCCCACCATGAAGCCGATGATGGTGACGGTAGGAATGGCGGCATTCGGCAAGGCATGGCCGGTGACAACCGCGCGCCAGGGCACGCCTTTTGCGCTGGCGGTGCGGATATAGGGCTGGCCCAGAACCTCAAGCATCGCGCTGCGTGTAAAGCGCGCCAAAACCGCGGCACCGCCAAGGCCCAAGGTGATCACCGGCAGAATGCCATGGCGCCAGCTTTCCTGCCCACCTGAAGGTAGCCAACCAAGCTGTACGGCAAAAACCAGCACAAGCAGCAGCCCCAAGACAAAGGACGGCACGGTAAAGCCTGCCACCGCGATGATCATCACCACCCGATCCGCCAGAGAATTGCGATGCAAAGCAGCATAAATGCCGGCGGGAATCCCGAGACAAATCTTGATCGCTAGCGCAGGGAGCGTGAGCGCCAGCGTGGCCGGAATACGTTCCGTTACCAGCACAATCGCATCCCGCCCATCGCGCATGGACCGGCCAAGATCACCCTGCAGAATGGCCCAGAAATAGGAGAAATACTGCACCCAAATCGGCTCATCCAAGCCCCAGGCAGAGCGGAACGCATCCACCGCTTCCGGTGGCGCATCTGCCCCCATGATGATTTGTGCGGGATCGCCCGAAAGGCGCAACACCACAAAAGCAAAGGTCACGACCATGGCAATGGTCAAGGCGGCCCGCGCCAGGCGTGTGGCCAGAAAACGAAGCATCAGGCGGCCTCCTGCCTTGTGTGTCCTTGGCCCGCGCTCACTTCCCCATGCGCCACATGGCAGGCGACAAGCCGCCCATCTGGCCGCGCCTTCAGTGCGGGCGTTTCACGCCCGCAAAGGCTGGTTGCGACCGGGCAGCGAGGATGAAAGGCGCAGCCCGAAGGCCGATCCGCCGGGTTGGGCGGGTCCCCCTGCAAAACAATGCGCTGGCCCGCGCGGCCAGGATGCGGGATGGCGGAAACAAGGGCACGGGAATAAGGATGGGCCGGTTCATGCAGAACGCCATCCGGTTCCCCTTCTTCCACAATACGGCCAAGATACATCACAGCGACACGGTGGCTTACTTGCCGAACTGCCCTGAGGTCATGGCTCACGAAAAGCATGGCGGTGCCGAATTGCTGCTGCAAATCCACCAGCAGATTCATGACCTGCGCCTGAATGGATACGTCAAGCGCGCTGATCGGTTCGTCACAAACCAGCAACGCGGGATCGGTTGCCAAGGCACGTGCCAAAACCGCGCGTTGGCGCTGACCGCCGGAAAGCTCATGCGGATAGCGGGCACCCTGATCAGGTCGCAACCCAACCGCGCGCAACAAGGTCTCAACCCGCGCGGCCCTCTCGGAACGGGCGCCGATGCCGTGGATCTCAAGCGGTTCGCCCACTTGGGTCGCAATCGGCAGGCGACGATCAAGCGCGCCCAAAGGGTCCTGAAACACCATTTGCATGCGCGCCCGTATGGCGCGCCAGGCGGCACCACCGGGTTGCGGCATGATTGCGCCGTCAAAACTAACGCTTCCCGCATCCGGGGTTTCCATGCCGAGCACGAGCCGGCCTGTGGTTGACTTGCCGCAACCTGATTCGCCCACCAAGCCAAGCGTGCGCCCACGTTCCAATTTCAGCGAAACACCATCAACGGCCCGCACTTCTACCGCGCGGCCAAGCAAGCCCCGCCGCATGGCATAACGGCGTACCAGCCCCTCGGCTTCCAGCAATGCGCTGCCGGCCTTCATGCGGGTATCCTTTCAAGTTGCGTCGCAGCCGGCGCCACGCGAATGCAGGCCGCGCGATGCTGACCAGAAAGGCCCATCAGGCCAGGCATTGCGGCATCACAGGGGGCAGCGCGAAATTGGCAGCGCGGCGCAAAGCCACAGCCAGGTGGCATGGCCCAGGGTTCCGGCACACCACCCGGAATGGCAGCAAGACGCCGGCGCGGGCCATTCATGGGCGGCAGCGCCCCAATCAATCCTTGCGTATAGGGATGCGCGGCTGATTGAAAAAGTTGCTCCACCGGTGCTTCTTCCACGATGCGGCCGGCATACATGACCGCCACGCGTTCACAGGCTTCGGCAATCACGCCCAGATCATGGCTGATCAGCACCAGCGCCATGCCCATCTGGCGGCGTATGGATTGCAGCAATTCCAGAATCTGCGCCTGGATGGTCACATCCAAGGCGGTCGTGGGTTCATCCGCCACCAGCAATTCAGGCTGACCGGCAAGCGCGATGGCAATCATCACGCGCTGATTCTGGCCGCCTGAGAGTTCATGCGGATAGGCATCAAGCCTTCTGGCCGCGTCAGGGATGCCGACAAGGTCAAGCAAGCGTTTTGCCTCGGCGCGCGCATTGCTGCCTGTCATGCCCCGGTGCAGACCAAGCGCTTCCATGATCTGCTTGCCGATACGATGAACAGGATTGAGGCTGCTGGAGGGATCCTGAAAAATCATCGCAATACGGCCACCGCGTACCCGTTCCAGAACAGGTGCCGGGGCGCCAATCAATTCCTGCCCATCCAGCATGACGCTACCAGTGATGCGGGCTTTGGCCGGCAACAGCCCAAGCGCCGCTAGCCACGTGACGGATTTGCCGCAGCCGCTTTCGCCGACAAGCCCAACCGCCTCACCCTTGGCGATCGAAAGGTCTATGCCGCGCAGCGCTGGCGCACCGTCAAAAGCGACCGACAGCCCAGTCAGGCGGACCAGCGGCATCATGCGCCCACACGCAAATTTCCGGGGCCAAACATCATCGCCCAGCCAGAAGAAGCGCGCCATTCGATATTGCGCCTTTTGGCGGTAAAGGCCGCAGCGTGGTGCAAGGTGATATAGCCGGGGTCTTCCCGCTCCACGATGGTCAGAACACGGCGGAAAAGCTCACGTCGGCGGTTTAGGTCAGTTTCAGACTCAAGCGCGGTTGAAGCTTGGTTGAAGGCCTCGCTGGCCCATTCGCCAGTACGTTCTGCCTCAGTATTGGGTCCAAAGCTACGGAGAAGCCCTGCTACTGGATCGCCAAAGACGGAAGTGTTGGACCAGTCGCGCACGCCGCGGCCAGGTGTGCGTTCCGTCACCTGCGCGAAGTTTTCTTTCATTTCGATCACGACGTTGATGCCAACTGCGCGCCACATCTCCACCATGATCTGCGCATTCGCCACCTGATTGGTGTAGTAATTGTTCAACAGCCGATAAGGGATAGGCTGGCCGCGATAATTCGCCTCACGCAGCAGGCGCCGCGCCTCGGCGGGATCAAAGCGGGGATTCTCCCAATCGGCCAGGAACATCTGGCCGTAGCTTTCCATTTGCATACCGCGCGGGATTTTGGTGCGACCCGCCCAAAGCGCATCCACCAGTAGGTGCGGCGCCCAATGGCAATCACCTCGGCGGGCGGTTCCTTGGTCGCTGTCCCGGCGAGGATCGTGGTGCGGCCAGCGCCCGTCGCCCCTTGTGTACCAAACAGGCGATCCGCAAAGGAGAAGGCGATATCCTCCGCGGTGAGAATGCTGCCATCATGGAACTTCACGCCTTGCCGCAGCGTCAGATCAAGGGTGCGCGCATCAACGCGCCGCCAGGAAGTGGCAAGCCCGGGCGTCAGCGCGGCATTCCCCAGCCAATCGGTTGCGATTAACTGTTCGGCGTAAAGACCGTGAATGCGGAAGCCGACATTGGATTGTTCACGCGGCGGTTCAAAGGTATTTGAATTGGAAAGCCGCTGAACCGCGATGGTAAGTGTTGGGCGCGTATCAGCTTGCGCCAAGGCGGGCGTGGCAAGTGGCGCCCCCAACAGGGTGGCGGGAGTGGCGAGAAAACTACGACGACGCAACATGGCCTTAACCCCCCCAATTGCCAGGCCGGAAATCCATGGCGAAGGCCGGGCTTGCCTTCCAGCGTGTATCGCGCCGCTTGGCGGTGAAGGTCGCGTTCTGATGCAGCACGGTGAAGGCAGGATCTTCGCGTTCAGCAATCTCCAGCATTCGACGGAAGGCGGCGCGGCGGCGCGGACGATCCGTGCTGGTTTCAAGTTCAGCCGATAGGCGGTTGAATTCCTCGTTCGTCCATTCGCCGACCTGCTGCTGCTGACCGCTTGGACCATGTTGGTTCACGATGGAGGAGACAGGATCATTAAAGGGCGCGCTATTGGACCAATCACGCAACGCACGCGGGGTTTCGCGGGAGAAGATCTGCGCCCAATTCTCACGCATTTCGATTTGAACATTGATCCCAGCCTGGCGCCACATTTCAACCAGCACTTGGGCTGTGGCGTTCTGGTTGGTGTAGTAGTTGTTCAGCAGGCGATAGGGGATCGGGTCACCGCGGTAATTCGCCTCACGCAACAGGCGCCGCGCCTCATTCAGATTGAAGGCGGGCACTGCCCAATCCGCATGGAACATATCACCGTAATATTCCCATTGCAGACCCTTCGGCACAACGGTGCGGCCAGCCCAAAGACTGTCAACAATCGCCTGCCGATCAATGGCATGCGTCATGGCGCGCCTGATCCGCGCATCACGTAGCTGGGGGTGGTTCTTGTCAAACACGGTAAGGCGATGGTTCAGAATAGTCCCGCCCTGCACTTCAAAGGCACGGTTACGTTCAATGCCGGAAATTTGGTCAGGCGGCATGTCGCAGGCGAATTGATATTCGCCCGACAGTAAGCCATTCAGGCGTGAGGCAACTTCCGGCACTTCAACAAAGCGGATTTGCCGCAAGGGCGGGCGTCCACCCCAATATTGATCATGCGCCACCAGCGTCAGCGAGACATCAGGGCGGAATTCCGCCACCATATATGGCCCAGTGGTGATAGGCTTACGCGCCCAATCAAGCCAGCTGGCGGCCTCGTTAAAGCCGCGGCGTGAGCAGATGTCACTGCCATACCGGGCAAGCCGCCCTTCCATTGTTACATCCGGCGTCCGGTTTACGAAGCGCACGGTGTAACGATCAACCACTTCAACCCTTTCAAGAGCCGGCCAGATGCGCCGAGATACCGCTACTACTTCGGGCGGAAGCTCCTTGCCTTGCGGCCCTTGACCAGGAATGCGCGTGAAAAGTGTACCGCCGGCAGGGGTAGCAGGCGTGCCGGTCCCGAACATACGCTCAGGCCCGAAGGTGAATGCCACATCTTCGGCAGTCATCTCATCGCCGTTGTGGAATATCACACCGCGGCGGAGTGAAAGCTCAACCGTGCGATCATCGATACGGCGCCATTCCGTGGCGAGGCCAGGCATTGTCTCGAGATTACCGAGCCAATTCCGTCCCAGCAGTCCTTCCCAAAGTGAGGTGAAGAAGATACGCTCACCTACGTTGGACTGTTCGCGCAACACCTCCAAGGTATTGCTATTGACGATTTTCTGCACAGCGATCGTTATCGAAGGGCGCTGATCCGATTGGGCAATTGCGAAACGAGGCAATAAGGCCAAGCCCGGAAGGGCAAGAAGTTCACGGCGCAGCATGGGGGTTCTCCTGCGATGATGATTAATGGGTGTGACGGGCGGGTCAGACCGGGGGCTTACGTTCTTCAAGGCCGAGCGGTGTGGCGCGATAATGCGTCAGTGTGCGTTCGGCATGGCGCATCCGCTTAGACAAAGCCTTTTGCGCATAGGCCTTTACGAGATCCGCGTGATCCGGATCATCCGCGAGGTTCGTGAATTGCTGCGGATCACGCTTCAGGTCGAAGAAAAGGGGCGGCAGCGCGGCAAAATGAACATATTTGTAATGTGCATCCTGCACGACGCACAATGAGGAATCATCCATGGAAAGTCCAAGGGCGCTTTCTGGTTTTGAGTAGTGTACGTCCCTAAAATCATACTCATAGAACAATATATCGCGCCAAGCCTCACTCGGCAGATGCTCCAGCAACGGAAGCAATGAATGCCCATCACTGGAACGCGGCGCGGCACCGCCAAGCGCTTCCAGGATGGTGGGCATGACATCCACGCTTTCGGTGAAGGCTTCTTCAATGGCACCCGCGCGGGTATTCCGCCCTGCATCCTTGATCACCAGCGGTATGCGGAAGCTTTCATCAAAATAACCGACCTTGCCGAGCAACCAATGATCGCCCAAGTGCTCACCATGATCTGAGGTGAAAATGATCATGGTGTTTTCCCATTGCCCATTCTCCTCCAACCAGGTGAAGACACGGCCAAGGCAATCATCAATTTCGGTAATCAACCCAGCATAGGTTGCGCGCATTTGGCCGATGGAAGCCTCATCCAGCGTGCTCGCCGTACCGCCGGCACCGTGGAAGAAGGAACCCTGCTTTATGTCGCGCAAATAGTGCCGCAGCAGCGGGTGCTGGGTCGCCTCCTCCTCCCAATGCGGCTTGCGCATGGGTGCCGGCATGTCCTCTGGACGGTACATCTTGTGATAGGGCGCCGGCGCGATGAAAGGCGGGTGCGGGCGATAATAACCAAGATGCAGGAACCAAGGCTTACCATTGCAGCCCTTCAGGTAGGTCAGCGCCCTTTCGGTGAAATAGGTGCTGTCAGACAATTCGGCCGGGATACGGCAGGGCCGGTCTGTGACACCGGGGACAGCATCCTCACCTTCCGGCAGCCATATATCCTCCCTGCGCGGCGGAAGCTTGTATCCTTGATGCGCGAGCCACCCGAAATAGCCATCCATGCTCGGTTCAAAGGCGCCAACGCTGCGGAAACCATCCATCAAATCGCCAAGCGTTGTGAAACGCGGATCGCGCGGGCCGGAAGTGCGCGGGTCTGGCGTGGAAGTCGTGTAACCGATCAGGGCGGGATCATAACCAAGCAACCGCAATTGCTTGGCAAGGTTAGTGTGGCGCGCATCAAGCGGAACCGTATTCTGCACGGCACGATGATTCATCAAGTAAAGCCCCGTGAGCAGGCTTGCCCGCGCCGGCCCACAAGGGACTGCGTTCGTGACGTGATTGCGGAAGGTAACCCCTTCGCGGCATAGGCGATCAAGGTTCGGGGTACGTAGAAAATCTGCGCCTAGATGCGGAACAAAATCCGCACGCCATTGATCAACAACAATAAGCAGGACATTTTTTGGGGGAGCCATCGGATCGCCTTGAATTCAATCTCGATGATCCGATAACGGTTGAGATTTTCAGCTGCATGACGATTATGCGTAATATTGATGACGTCTTAACCTGACATGCCGAAGATTATTGCCGAATTTTCATGTGCGCCGGAAATAGGGAGGCGTGGTCATTTGGCGCGCGAGCTTGGTTTGCAATCGCTCTAAGCCGTAGCTGAACTTAATTCCCGCAATGAGACACCAAGACCGGCAAGGATATTGAGAGCCGCTTCGGCCTCAATTGCCTGACGCGCGGCAAGCGTTGCTGAACCAAGATGCGGTGTGAATAAGCTCCGCGGATGATCAAGCAATGCGCGAGGAATGGCGCGGGGGCGGTCAGGCAGGGCCCAATCCTCCATCGCAAAGACATCCGCCGCATAGCCGCCCAATCGCCCGGTTTGCAGCGCTTCAGCCACGGCCATTTCATCCACGGTGGAACCGCGGCCAATATTCACCAAAAGCGCGCCCTTGGGCAGGCAGGCAATGGCGGAAGCGCCAACGAGGATTCGTGTCTCTGCTGTGAGCGGCAGGGCAGCGATGACCAAATCTGCCCCGTGCAAGGCCTGTTCCAGCGGCATGCGCTCAACACCAGGAACATCATTCACAGGGTCAACACCGCGCAGTTGGCAGCCAAAGGGCATCAACCGCATGGCAATGGCGCGCCCGAGCCGCCCAAGCCCAAGGATCGTCACCTTTGCGCCGTCCAAGCCGAGCCCATAGAATTTCGGACGCCAGCCGCGAAAATCCGCACGCACTGCCGCGTCCCCAGCGCGGATATGCCTCGCCAGGCCAATCGCAAGACCAATGGCGAGTTCGGCAGTGGGGGAAGTGAGCAGATCAGGTACGATGGAAACCGCGATACCGCGCGCTTCGCAGGCCGCGATATCAATATTATCGGCCCCCTTCAGCGCGCAGGCCAGAACCCGCAGCTTGGGCGCAGCCTTCAAAAGCTCCGCATCCACACGGTCTGTCATGAAGGCCATCATGGCCTCTGCCTCGGCCAAAGCACCACGCAAGGCGGCATTGTCCCAAGGTTCATCACCAGTGGGATGGGCGACCGGGCCAGCGCGTTCCAGCAGGGCACGCGTCGCGGGGAAAATCCGCGCTGTGGCAATGATGCGGGCAGTCATTTCAATCTCCGTCTCAGCGCCGCACCCACGGCATCCACCACCAATACGCAGGCCAGAATAGCCAGCAAAATGGCCGAAACCTGCGCGTAGTCCAGCAGGCGCAACGCCGCGATAAGCTGAAAGCCAATGCCTCCCGCGCCAACAATGCCAAGCACGGTGGAAGCACGAAAGTGATATTCCCAACGGTAAATCGTCACATCAGCAAGCTGCGGAAGAACCTGCGGCAGTACCGCGTGAGTGATGACCTGGAGCGGCGAAGCGCCAGCGGCCCGTGCCGCTTCGATTGGCCTGGGGTCAGCATGTTCAATCGCCTCAGCATAAAACTTGCCAACCATGCCCACCGAATGAAGGCCAAGCGCCAGAACACCTGGCAAGGCGCCAAAACCAACCGCGGCCACAAAAAGAATGCCCATGATCAATTCAGGCACGGAGCGTAAAAAGGCCAATAAGGTACGGGCGACCATCAGGATCACCGGGTGGGGCGAGATATTGGGCGCCGCCAGCAAACCAAGTGGCAGAGAAATCACCACCGCCAAAGCCGTGCCCGCAATGGACATGGCGAGCGTATCCAGCAGCGGATTGAGCCAATCTCGCCAGCGGGAGAAATCCGGCGGCATCATTTCGGAGAAAAGCTGGCCGAGCGCAGGCATGCCTTCCGCGAAGCGCTGCAGATCAAAGAAGCCGGTCAGCGCAAGCGCACCACAGGCAATGATCAGGATTACCCCAACCAAACCGGTGCGGCTGACCAATGCGGCCCGATCAGCCTGAAGAATGCTATCCTGCGAGGGGTTCATCCGCGCATCTGCGACAAATCGAGTTCAAGCAGGCGTGCTGTCTCACGTAGTACATTATAAGCTTCGTCATTTGTCGGCGCGAAGCCTTCAACACGGAAGCTGCGCAAAACCTCAGCATCACGCAGCTCAATGAAGGCGGCGCGGATGGCGGCCTTCAAAGGCTCCGCCAGATTGCCTTGCAGGACCATTGGGTAATTCGGAATGGGTTCGGAAAGCCCAATTTCAACGATACGCGCAGCGTCTATGGTGCCGCGTCGGATCAGCGTATCCAAAATGGGCTTGGAAAGAGCGCCGGCAGGTACCTGCCCGCCTTGGACCGCACGCGCCACGGCATCATGGGTGCCGAGATGAACAACACGGTAATCGCGACCCCCAACGAGGCTAGCGCGCTGCAGGATTGTGGCACGCGGCACCAGGTGTGAGGAGGTGGAAGCCTGATCCCCAAACCCGAAGGGCCGCCCGCGAATATCCGCCAATTCGCGCACCGGACCGCCAGCCTGCGCAATCATCACGCTCTGATAGGTTGGGGAGCCGCGCTCAACGCCAACTGCGAAAGGCTCTATCCCTGGGGCGCGCGACTTGGCCAGCACGTAGGAGAAGGGGCCGAAATAGGCCACCTCAATACGGCCAAAGCGCATGGCTTCGATCATGGAAGAGTAATCTGTGGTAACCACGATCTCTACCTGCTTTGACAGTGCGCGTTCCAGATGCGCGCGCAGCGGCTGCGCATTCTGAATGATGGTGCTGGCATTTTCATCTGGTAGCAGGGCAACGCGCAAACGCTGCGGATCGCGGGGTTGGGCCTGTGCCATGACAGGAAGAGTGGCCAGGCCGACGATCAGGCTGCGGCGTTTCATGCGAATACCTCCTCACGGATAGGGTTGCCCAGCGTCGGGGCGCCATAGAGACGGGCTGCGGCTGCATCATCCAGCCGGTCTGGCGGCCCATCGAACACAATCCGTCCAGCCGCCAAGCCAATGATGCGTTCACCAAAGCGGCGCGCGAAATCGAGCTGATGGAGCGAAACCACGGCAGTCAGCCCATCCGCACGACAAATGCCATGCAGCAGGGTAAGCACGCGCTCCGCAGTTGCGGGATCAAGGCTCGCCACCGGCTCATCAGCCAGGATCAATCTGGGCTGCTGCACCAATGCGCGGGCAATGCCGACCCGCTGTTGCTGGCCTCCTACGGCTTCCAGCCTATGGCGTCGCGGCGCATAGCGTGGAAGGCGGTCAGTGCGGCTTGCCAATCAGCCTCGGGCGTTGAGCCCAACATGCGCAGCGGTTCCAGCGTCAGCTTGCTCCGGCTGTAGTATTCGCCTTGTATGTGTGCCAGCCATCCGGAAAGCCCCTGCGCGACAAGAGCGTCGCTGGCGGCCTTCACTTCCGCCTCGCTTGGTTCCGTGCGTCCAAGGGAAACATGCCGCCCATCCGTGCCCAGCACGATCCAGCGAGTTTCAGTTTCTGCGTGCATCGTCACTCTCCGTCTTGCGTGACGGACGCTTCGCGCTGTGTTTCGCGTGAGCCAAGGCAATAAAGCGCCAGGGATCGCGATGATCCCTGGACTATGCAATCATTCATGCCGCTGTGGCTGTGCAGCTTCATTCTGCTAAGCGGTAGACGGTGTATGACCCTTTGGCGCCCTGCTTGTTTGGACCAACTTGGCGAATGCGCTCGGCGATCTCCACCGTAATGCCTTGGCGCTTCTTCAGCCCTGCGAAAAATCCGCGCACCGTATGCTGTGCCCATCCGGTGGCCTCGGCGATTTGCGCCACCGTCGCGCCTTCAGGGCGGCGGAGCATCGCCAGCACCACTTCCTGCTTCGTGCCCTCGCGCGGCTTGCGTGGCGCGCCCGTGGCGCGTGTGCTGCGCCGTGAGAGCACGTTGCGCAGCATGTCCATCGCACGGGCGATTGGGTCTTTATCCGCGTTGACCGGTGGCGTTTCTTCCCAGGCTGCGAGCAAGCGCTCGGCAGCTTCGCGCAGGTTCACGCTGGCCATGTTGGGCGCCTCGGGCGTGGCCTGGGCGGGCTCGGCGGCGGGCTGCTCCTCAGCCTGCGGTGTCGTGTCCTCGCCGCCCTGTGGCGCCGTGTCTGGCGCCACGCGCCCCTCATTCGGGTCAATGCCAATCGCGCGCAGCCCTTCATCCGTCACCTGGATCAGGATCGGCGTGCCATCCGCATCCTTGCGCCAGACCATCGCCAGTTGATCGCGTGGCGCAGCCACCTCAATCAGCAGACGGCTTTTGATCAGGCTGTTCACCACCGCGCGGCAGGCAGCGACGGGCAAATGCTTCGGCGCAATCGCCAGCAATTGTGGGTGCTGCGCGCCATGGCTCAGTACAATCCGCTGCGTGTCAGAAAGCTTCATCGTCTCGGTCTCCGGTTGCGGGCGCCGACCATCGGCCCCTACTGCCGGGAGCCCCGCGGGCGGACCCTGCGGGG
>JADCEX010000198.1 GCA_020249825.1 Roseomonas sp. | reverse complement strand
GGTCGCGGCACCGCTGATGACGGTCGGCGTGCCGGTGGATTTGCCGAAAACCACCGCCCAGCCGCTCAATCAGGAAACCGAACCGCTGACGATTACGGTGAACCCGGAAGGCAAGATTTTCTTGCAGGAAACCGAAGTGCCTTTGGATGGGCTGGTGCCGCGCTTGCAGGCGATCATGCGCGAACAGCCGCAAGGCGCGCCGGAGCGACGGATTTTTGTCCGTGGCGACAAGGCCATTTCCTATGGCCGCGTGATGGAGGTGATGGGCACCATCGCCGGTGCCGGCTTCACCCGCGTGGCGCTTTTGGCTGAACAGCCGGCGGGGCCGCAGCCAGGCGCCGCAGCACCAGCGGGCAGGCCCGGGACCCAGCCGGCGCGCCCGGCCGCGCCGCCCGCTCAGCCCAATCGCCCGGCCCAGCCGGCCCGCTGAAGGGCGGGGAAGGAGAGAGCCTTGCCCCGGGCCCTGCCCGATAACCGGCTGAATAAATGGCTGATGCTCTCGGCGGGGCTGCATGCTGCGCTGCTGATCATCGGGGCCTTGTTCTCGCTTGCGCGGTCGATCCCTGAACCGCAGGAACAGGGCATCGCGGTGGAGCTTGTGGCGCCTGGCCCGGCGCAAATGGCGCGCGCTGATACGCCCTCACCGAACCCGGCGCAGACCTCGACCGCCGCGCCAACCCCGCCGACGCCCGAGCCGCCCGCGCCAGAGCCGCCGCGCAATGCGCCGCCTGAGCCAACGCCGCCGCCCCCGCCGCCGCCACCGGCGCCTGCGGCTGCACCCACACCTGCGCCGCCAAGCCCGGCGCGGCCGACGCCGCCTGCGCCAGCACCCGCCCCAAGCCCGGAGCCTTCGCCCGCGCCGCGGGTGCAGCCGCAAACGCCAACGCCCCAGCCAACCCCGCCGCAGCAACAGGCCGCACAGCCGCCGCGCCCGGAACCGCCCTTGCCACTGCCGCCGCCCCCGGTGCCACCGCCGCCTGAGCCATCGCGCCAAGCGGGTACGGGGCAGACGCCGCCCGTGGCGCGGCCGCAGGAAAACAGTACTTCGGTACAGAATACGCTGGAGCGGCTGCGCGCCCAGCAGCAGCAGGACCGCGCGCCGACCGCGCGGCCCAATCCTTCCGGCGCGCCGCGCCAGGGTGGGGGCGACCCAAATCAGACTGGCCAACTGACGCAGGGGGAGATCCGTGGCCTCGCGGCGCAGGTTGAAGAATGCTGGAACGTGGATGCCGGCATGCTGGGGCTTGAAGGTATTGTTGTTGAATTGCGCGTGCAGCTTGATGGCCAGGGCAATGTCCGCAATGTGGTGCCGGCAGGGAATATGCCTTCCGATCCACGCGTGCGGTCTGTATTCGAATCGGCGCGGCGTGCTCTATTGGCACCTGCGTGCAATCCGCTGAAGGTGCCGCCGGACAAGTTGCAAACCGTGATGGCTTCCACCTTTCGCTTCAATCCGCGCGGGCTGGTGCGCTGAATTCGGGATGATGGGTATGACAACAAGACGCTCCCTTCTGCTTGGTGCCGCGGGCGCGGTGACGGTCTCGGGCCTTGCGGGCGCGCCGGATGCGGCCTTTGCGCAAGGGGCGGTGATTGACATCACGCGTGCGCGCACCAACCCGATCCCCATCGCCATTCCGGATTTCGCGGGCACTGGTGATGGCCAGCGTTTCGGGCGCGATATTGCCCGCGTGGTGCAGGATAATCTGCGCAATTCCGGATTGTTTCGCCCGGTGGCGCGCCAGGCCTTCATCCAAACGCCGGAAGCCGCCGCGCAAACCCCGCGCTTTCAGGATTGGCGCGTGATTGGCGCGCAGGCGCTGACCACGGGGCGCGCGGATGTGCAGGGCGGCAATTTGCGCGTGGAATTCCGCCTTTGGGATGTGCTGCCGGAAAGCCAGTTGGTAGGAACCGCCTTTTCCGCGCCAAGTGGCAATTGGCGGCGCATCGCGCATCTGATCTCTGACGCCATTTATGAAAGATTGCTGGGCGAGAAAGGCTATTTCGATACGCGCATCGTCTATATCGCTGAATCCGGCCCGCGCGATCGCCGGCTGCGCAGGCTTGCGATCATGGATCAGGATGGCGAAAACAATGCCTTCCTGACGGATGGGCGCGAAGCCGCCCTGACACCGCGCTTTCATCCGGCGGCGGACCGCGTGGCCTTCATGTCCTATCAGAACCGCGAACAGCCGCGCGTTGTGCTGTTTGATCTCAATACGCGCGCGCAACAGGTGCTTGGCAATTTCCCGGGTATGACACTCTCGCCACGCTTTGCGCCGGATGGCCGTTCCGTCGTGCTTTCGGCCATGCGTGGCGGTGATGCGAATATCTATGTGGTGGATTTGGCCAGCCGGCGCGAAAGGCAGATTACCAGCGGCAGCGCGCTTGATGTCAGCCCCGCCTTTTCGCCGGACGGTACTCAGATTGTGTTCAATTCCGATCGTGGCGGCGATCAGCAGCTTTACGTGATGGATGCCAATGGCGGGGGCATCCGCCGCATTTCCTTTGGCCGCGGGCGCTACGCCACGCCAGTCTGGTCACCGCGCGGCGATTTGATTGCCTTCACCCGTTTCGGTGGCGGCAGTTTTGCCATTGGCGTCATGCGCACCGATGGCTCGGGCGAGCGTATTTTGTCCGAAGGCTGGAAGATGGAAGCGCCAAGCTTCGCGCCCAATGGCCGCATGTTGGTCTTTGGCCGGGAAACCCGTGCCACCGATGCGCGCGGCAGCGGATTTTCGGCGCGCATCCACACCATAGACATTGCGGGCTTCAATGAACGGCCCTTGCCGACACCAACCGATGCCACGGACCCGACATGGTCGCCCTTGCTCTCCTGAAGGTTTTCGCAGGGTTTGGCTTGACCGCAGCGGATCGAGCCTTTACCGCACCGCACAAAGCTACGATTTTCCTGAAAGGAAACCAGTCATGAAGTTGAAATTCCTAGGTATTGCAGGCCTTGCGCTGCTCGCTGCCTGCTCCAGTTCCGACAATAGCAGCAGCACGGGGGCCGGCATGGGCGGCGCGGGCAATATCCGCCCGGGCAGCCAGGAAGATTTGGTCGCCAATGTGGGCGATCGCGTCTTCTTCGATTTTGATCGCAGCAATATCCGCGCCGATCAGCGCCCGGTCTTGCAGCGCCAGGCGGAATGGATGGGCCGCTTCCCGGAAGTGCGGGTCCAGGTGGAAGGCCATACCGATGAACGCGGCACGCGCGAATACAACCTGGCCCTTGGTCAGCGCCGCGCCAATGCGGCGCGCGATGTCCTGGTGGCGGGTGGCGTGAACCCGACGCGGATTTCCACCATCTCCTACGGCAAGGATCAGCCGGCGGCGCTGGGTTCGGATGAAAGCGCTTGGGCGCAGAACCGCCGCGCCGTCACTGTGGTGCGGTAAGGGAAGGGGGCGCTGCCTCGGTGGCGCCGCTTGATCAGCATGTCGCACACAACCTCTGTTTTCCGCTTGGCCGTTTTAGGTCTTGGGCTGGCGCTTGCCGCCCCTGCGCATGCCCAGGTGGAAACGCGGGAGGGCATTGCGCTGCAAAACCAGATTCTGGATTTGCGGCGGGAGCTTGATGCGCTGCGCCGTGGTGGTGCCGTGGCCGCGCCGAGTGCGCCTTCACGCGGCCCTGCCGCTTCAGGTGATTTGGTGCAGCAATTGCTGGTGCGCGTGCAGGAGCTTGAGGAAGAAAACCGTCGCTTGCGCGGTCGCGCCGATGTGGCCGACCATAATGAACGGCAATTGCGCGCCGAGATCGAAAAGCTGCGCGGTGATTTGGATTTCCGCCTGCAAGCCCTGGAAAGAGGGGCTGGCCGGCCGGCCGCCCCGCGCCCTCCTCAGCCGGGGCCGGCGGCGCAAGCCCAGCCAGCCCCGGCCAGCCCGGCACCCCCCAGCGCCCCTAGGACGCCGGAGCGCGCCATCGCCGATGGGCAGGCCGCACTCGCCCGGCGCGAATTTGCCGTGGCCGAGGCCGCCGCGCGGGAGGCGATCCGCGCCCGCCCCGGTGCCCGCGCCCAGGATGCGCATTTGCTGTTGGCTGATTCGCTGATGGGCAAGCGGGATTTCCAGAATGCCGCCCTTGCCTATGACGAAGCCTTCAGCCGCAACCGCCAGGGTGCGCGCGCGCCAGAGGCGATGATCGGCCTGGCCAATGCCTTCCAGGGTTTTGGTGCGCGGCGTGAGGCCTGCGAGACCTTGGATAATCTGCGTTCCAACTTCCCCAACCTGTCTGGCCCGCAGGCGCAGCGCGCTGCCGATAGCCGGCGGCGCGCGCAATGCCGGTGATAGCCCAATGGGGATAGGCAGCCCCCTGCGCTGAGCGCCCCGGTCAGCCGCGCCGAATTCGCTGCCGCCATGGCGCCGCTCGGGCCATTCGGCGCCGCACCCTCGCTTGCCGTCGCGGTCTCGGGCGGGCCGCATAGTCTGGCGGCGGCCTTGCTGGCGCGCGATTGGGTCGCGGCGCGGGGTGGGCGGGTGCTCGTTTTGGTCGCGGATCATGGGCTGAGGCCAGAAAGCGGGGCCGAGGCTGATCATGTCATGGCGCTTTTGGCCAAGGCGGGCATCGCGGCCAAATGCCTGCGGCTTGGATTGCCTACCGGCGTCCGGCTGCAGGAACGCGCCCGAATGGCGCGGCTTGCGGCGTTGACCAGGGCCGCGGCGCGCCATGGCTGCCCCTGGCTGCTGCTGGGTCATCATCGCGGTGATCAGGCGGAAACCCTGACATTTCGGGTTTTGCGCGGCAGTGGCGCGGCAGGGCTGGCCGCCATGGCGCCGATCCGTGTGGCGCCCGATTGCCTGATCCTGCGCCCCTTGCTTGGCTTTGCGCCCGCCCGGCTGGAAGCGGTGGTGGCTGCCGCCGGGCTTGAGCCAGTGCGTGATCCGTCAAACGACAATCCGCGCTTTGCCCGCATCCGGCTGCGCCAGGCCCTGGGCGATCCGGGCGGGGAGGGTGAGGGGGTCGGCGCCCTTGCAGAGGCGGCAGAGGCTTTCGCGCGCCGCCGCGCCCGAAACGAAGCCGCGCTGCTCGCCCGGCTAGCGGCAGCGGCGGAAATCCACCCCGAAGCCTATGCCTGGGTGGAGCCCAAGGCGCTTGGCAGCGATGCGCTAGGTGTTGCGGCTTTGGCCCGCCTGATCGGCCTGATCGGCGGCGCCGCCTGGCCGGTCCCCGTTGACGCCACGGCAGCGCTACTGGCGCGCGGCGGCGGCAGCCTTGCCGGCGCCTGGGTGCGGCCCGGCGCGGGCGGGCGGCTTCTGGTGGTGCGCGATCCTGGACTGATTGCGCCGGCGCTGCCCTTGGCGCCCCCTTTTCTCTGGGATGGGCGGTTTTCGGTAAGCGGCCCGGGGCGGCAAGGCTGGCATTGCGCGGCCCTGGGGGAGGCGGCGGCCACCTTCCGGCAGCAGACCAAAACCCCACTTGCCGCGCTCCGTGCCCTGCCAGCGCTTTGGGATGAAAAGGGAAAGCTGGCCCTTCTGCCCGACCTGTTCTATGCTGAAGGCGTGGACGCTGCAGCTTGGCGCCTGGTCTTTGCCCCGAGGGGCGGCGGCCTGCCGCCCGGCTGATCACGCTTTTGCGGCCGGAAGATTTCGCGCGGGTCATTCAAGATGCGTGAAGCCTCACTATGTATGGCGGAAGAGGGCGGCGGATGACGCCGTTCTGCTCCTGAAGATGGAAGGGTCGCGGTGAATAATTTCAGCCGGAACATGGCTTTATGGGTGATCGTCGCGCTGCTGTTGGTG
>JADCEX010000197.1 GCA_020249825.1 Roseomonas sp. | reverse complement strand
TCATAACAATGCCGGTGACGCCGATTTTTTCCTGGAAGGCCTTGGCGGTATTCACCGCATCCTGCCCGGTCATGGCATCCACAACCAGCAGCGTTTCATGCGGCTTGGTGGCGGCCTTTACCTCGGCCACTTCGGCCATCAGCGCTTCATCAATCGCCAGCCGCCCGGCGGTATCCAGCACAACCACATCGTAAAGCTCACGCCGCGCGACATCCATGGCGCGGGCGGCAATTTCCAGCGGGCGCTGGCCGGCGATGATCGGCAGGCTGGTCACTTCCGCACGCTCGGCCAATTGCTGCAATTGCAGCTGCGCCGCAGGGCGATGCACGTCGAGCGACGCCAGCAGCACCTTTTTCTTCTCGCGCCCCTTCAGGCGTAGCGCGATCTTGCCCGAGGTCGTGGTCTTGCCCGAACCCTGCAAACCCACCATCAGAATGGCGAGCGGTGCGGGCGCATTCAAATCAAGCCCGCGCGCTCCTTCAGTGCCACCCAGCGCTTCCACCAAAGCGTCATTGACGATCTTGATGACCTGCTGCGCGGGGGAGACGGAGCGGATCACCTCCTGCCCAACGGCGCGTTCCTTCACGCGCGCGACAAGGTCGCGGACCACCGGCAAGGCCACATCGGCTTCCAGCAGCGCCACGCGCACTTCGCGCAGCGCTTCGGTCACATCGGCTTCGCTCAGCGCGCCGCGGCGGCGCAGCCGATCAAAAACACCGTTGAGCTTGCTGGACAGAGCCTCAAACATGGGGCAGCCCACTAGTCCTTTCGCGTTGCGGCCCCCCCAAAGCAAAACACGCCGCTGCGCGAGCCTTCGCGGAGCGGCGGAGCCAACCCGCGTCAGGCGGGCGGACCAAGGTTCGGGGCGAACCAGGAATGTGCGGCGTTTATCCCCCAAGCGCCTGAGGGTCAAGCGAAAAGGGGCTTGCGGGAGCGCTGCCTCGACGTGGGGCACCTGATTTGTTAGGGACCTCTTAGAGCATGTTGCGTTCACATGGGTTCACGCAACCTGCTCTAGAAGTCACAACATTCCTTGCAGAGGGTAGAATATGGGGTGGGCACCCGAAAGCGGTCAGAAATTCACCCGGCGGGCTGGCCTATTCGGGGCAGCCGGGCTTGGGCTTGCCGCCTGCGCCACCCCGGTTCGCGGGCCGGCCGTGCCTTTCGCTCGCACGCGGGATGCCAAGGTGCTGGGCCTGCCGAATGAGCGTTTCTTCTTCCCCTGGGATGGCGATGCCTTCCGGGCCGAGGCCTTTTCGGCGCTTGAGCGTGCCCGGCGCCATCGTGGCCCCATGCCCCGCAGGGCCGAACCGCGCATTGAAATGCTGGCGATTTCCGGCGGGGGCGAGAATGGCGCCTTTGGCGCCGGCTTGCTGAATGGCTGGACCGAGGCCGGAGATCGGCCAAGCTTCGGCCTGGTGACCGGGGTTTCCACCGGCGCGCTGACCGCCCCCTTCGCCTTTCTCGGGTCCCATTACGATCCCGCGCTTAAGTCTGTTTACACGGATATTACGCCCAGGGATGTGCTGGAACCGCGCTATTTGCTGAATGCCGCGCTGTTTGACGATGCGCTGGCCGATAACGCACCGCTGTTTCGCACCATTTCCCGCTATTTGAAAGACACGATGTTGGCCGAAATCGGTGAGGCCTATCAGCAGGGCCGGCTTTTGCTGATCGGCACTTCCGATATGGATGCGCAGCTGCCGGTGGCCTGGAATATCGGCGCCATCGCGGCCAGTGGCCATCCACGCGCACTTGATCTGGTGCGCCGGCTGCTACTGGCCTCGGCCGCCATTCCCGGCGCCTTCCCACCGGTGATGGTGGAAGTGACACTGGACGGCAAAACCTATCAGGAAATGCATGTGGATGGCGGCGCCTTTACGCAGCTATTCCTCTATCCGCGCAGCGTAACCAGCGAAAGGCGCGCCAATATCCGCGGGGGCGACGCCGTGCGCCCGGCACGCGCCTTTGTCATTCGCAATGGGCGCATCACCCCAAACCCCGCCAAGACCGAACGGCGCACCTTCAAGATCGTGGAACGCGCCATCGCCAGCATGATCGCTTCAGCCGGTTTCAATGACGTGGCGCGCATCCGCAATCTGACGCGGGAAGACAAGGTGGATTTCAACCTGGCCGTGATCGGCCCCGATTTCCAGGATGAACCGCGGGAGCCCTTCGACCAGGCCTATATGCGCAAGCTCTACGCCCATGCCTTCGACATGGCGCGGGTTGGCTTTCCCTGGATGCGGGATATCCCATATTGATCTGGCGCGCGGTCAGGTGACCCCCATCACATAGGCGGGCGGCACCTGGGTTTCGAAAACAACGCCCTTCACGCCGGGCAGTTTTTCGGCAAGCACCCTGAGGCCCTGCTTCACGGCATCCGAACGGCAAAAGCCATGGAAAGTCACCTGGCCATCCTTCACATCGGGGAAGATGAAATAGGTATCCACCCAGGGTTCATTGCGCATCGCCAGTGCGAGATCCCGGCGGATGCGTTCATCCGGCGCATCGGCCACCACGCTGCCCGGTGCGGCAAGCAGCGCGCGGATCAGGTCTGAACGGGAAACAACGCCCACCAACTTGCCATCGCGCAGCACGGGGACGCGGCGGATCTTTTTCTCCTCAATGATCTTGGCGACATGCTCAATCGAGGTGTCCTCTTTGACCGAGGCAATATCGGTGGTCATGACATCGCGCGCGCGCTGGCCATGCGTACGCGCGAACCGCGCCGCCTGTTCAGCCGCCGAGGCAAAAAGCCCGAGCACCCAGGATTTCGGCGCATCTTCCTTGGCGGCCAGCCGGCGGATCAGATCGCCTTCCGTCACCATGCCGAGAAAGGTGCCGGAACCATCCACCACGGGAGCACCCGAGATGCCGCGATCCGATAGGACACGCGCCACCGCCTCCAGCGGGGCTTCGGGGGGGATGGTGACTAGGCTGGTGGTCATCAGGTCGCGGGCGCGCATGGGCTGGGTCCTCCTTGAAGGCGTGTTTAGATGACAAGGCGGCGCCTATTCTTGCGGCAGGTCAAGAATGGCATCATGCCCCGCGACCCAGGCGTCAGGCGTTTCGCCACCTTCATGCGGCGGCGCCATGGTCACCCACCAAGACGGCAGGAAAGCCAATGGCCAAGATTTTGGTTGCCTTGGGTCAGGCTTAGCGGCAAGCTTCCGTTTACCCAAAGGAACAGGGTGAGGGTTGGGCAGGGGCGCCATGAAGCTTGATCGCGAAAAGATCCACCGGCTGCTTTACGAGACCGATCACCAGCGTCGTTTCACCCTGGATAACCCCATTCAAGCCGATGTCTGGGAACGCTTTCTGCTGCTTGGGCAAGAGCGCCAGCGGCGCTTGGCGGAATGCCCCAAGGCTTCGGTCCCGCAACCGCGCGTTTCCCTTCTTCTTACGCCAAAACTCACACGCGGGCGGGATAATGAAGTGCCGGGCAGCGCTGCTTTCGTCGCGGAAGCTTTGCGTCGGCGCGTCTTGGGGCTAGCCCCCGGCGTACCACGTCTCCAGAAGACCTCAGAGGCCGACAACCAGGCGCTTGCGGCGATGCGCATTGCCGCCACTGAGCAGTATGTTGCCGTAGACCTAACGTTCCGTGAATTAATTGAATTTCTGGTGCCGCTGACGGATTGGTGGTGGCGGACGGAAAACAGGGAATTGCGCGATTGCGCAAAGCGGCCTGGTCAATGGCCCGATCAGCCTTCTGCCAAACGCTTCCTGGTGCTTGCCACCCTGGCTGAACGGCTGCTGTCGAAGGAGCCTGCGGCGCAAGACGAGCTCGAGCAGGTGTTTCAGTTTTTTGAGCCATCCCAACAGGAAGAGTTTCCAGAATTTGGCGCGACACCAAGGCAGCGGGGCATAAGGCAGCGTCAGACTGTCCCTACCCTTCCCCCAATAGCCCTGCCTGAAGATTTTTGGGCAAGTTCCGATACTCTACGCATGCGCTTGGGACCGGCGGAACAGACACCAGCGGTGCCGCGCATTTGGTCCATCGCGCGTAATCCCCGCGCCGCCCCAGTTTCGCTTGGGCCCGGATTTCAGGGCCAAAAAACAGTCAAGGCGGATGCAGCGCGGCTTCTGTTCAATATCAAGACGGCGCATCTCACCTGGGCCATTGTTGATAGCGGCATTGACCATAGCCATCCGGCCTTCATGAAGGACCCTGATCAAAAAACGGCTGGCAGGCGAGGCAATACTAGAGCCACGCCGCCGGCGCATCGCGTTCTTGATCGCATTGATTTCACCAAACTGCGCCGCCTGCTTTCCGAGGAAGTTTCCCCCAAATCACTTTCAGCCGCGGAAAGGGAGAGTCTGCTTTCCATTCGCCGTCGCAACGAAAATGGGCGCCCGCTTGATTGGGCATTGATCGAACCGCTGATCCGCGAGCCAAAACCCGACCCACCGAAAAGCCTTCATGGCACGCATGTGGCAGGGATTCTGGCCGGGAACATGCCCGATGGTCCGACACCTGGCGAACCGGAAGACGGGCTTATGGGTATTTGCCCAGACATCAATTTGCTCGACCTCAAGGTTTTTCCTGAACCGAATGAGGAAGATGCCGATCCGGGTGATGGCTTCGCCATCATTGCCGCGCTTGAGTATCTGGATTGGCTGAACCGTGATCGCAGCAAGCCGATTGTCCATGGGGTCAATCTTTCGGTTTCGGTGCCGCATCGTGTGGATGCGCATGCATGCGGCCGTACACCTGTTTGTCAGGCAGCGGAGCGGCTGGTGAATAACGGGACGGTTGTGGTTGCCGCGGCGGGTAATGCCGGCTTCGAAGCGGGGATTTCGAATACAAGCCTTGGCAATGGCTATCAGGATGTTTCCATCACTGATCCCGGCAATGCCGAGGCAGTGATCACCGTTGGTGCCACGCATCGCAGCGAACCGCATACCTATGGCGTCAGCTATTTTTCGAGCCGCGGACCCACTGGTGATGGACGGCGCAAGCCCGATCTTGTTGCGCCGGGCGAGAAAATCCTCTCAGCCGCGCCGGGCGGCGGGGTGGAGCTTCAGGATGGCACTTCAATGGCCGCACCGCATGTCTCGGGCGTGGCCGCCCTGCTGATGGCCCGCTACCCGGAACTCATCGGCCAGCCGCGACGGATCAAGGAAATCCTGATGGCAACGGCAACCGATCTTGGCCGGGAACGCGACTTCCAGGGCGCGGGGCTGGTGGATGCCTTGCGCGCCTTGCAATCGGTCTGACACGGCAAAGATACTGGTGGTGCAATTCATGCCAAGCTTTCCCAATCCAAAATGGCCCCCGCGCACCACGAGCTCGATAATTGGTGGGCCGATGCAGGCTGCCGTCGGGTACCGCCAGCAGCGACCCGACCAGGAGGAGAGAGCGAATGATCTTTGAAGCCTTGAACGCCGGGCATGGGGATTGCCTGCTATTGCGTTTGCCGGGCGCGAATGGCGCCCAAAGCCTGATCCTGGTGGATGGTGGTCCGGGTAG
This sequence comes from Roseomonas sp., assembly GCA_020249825.1. Lineage (GTDB taxonomy): Bacteria > Pseudomonadota > Alphaproteobacteria > Acetobacterales > Acetobacteraceae > Neoroseomonas. The sequence continues at coordinate 17,843 of JADCEX010000197.1, read as the reverse complement.
CGCAGCACGGCCAGACGGCACGACATTTCGCCCAAGCGATGAGCTGATCCGCCGCCTCTCACAGATCGCGAGCGGGTCCAAGGGGACAGTAAAACTCAATCTGGTCGTCTGCACCCATATAGATGACGATCATATTGTTGGCATTGAATGGCTTTACAAATGCCTTGGCGGTGATCGGCACTTCCCCAAGGGGGCGCCGGGGATTTCGGCGCCCGTCCTGTGGTTCAATTCATTTTCCAAGCTGGTTGAACCTGTGCAGGCGGCGGCAGCGGCGCTTTTGAACAATACGCCGAGTGCCATTGCCGCAAGCGTGAACCAGGGTGAATCCCTGACCGGCGCTGCCATTCGGGTTAATACCGACATCAATCCCAATGCCGATGATGGCCTGATCCTTGCCGGCCATGCGCCGAAGGGCTTCGGCAAGGCAAAGATCAAGGTGGTGGCGCCGGACAAGACGGCGCTTGAAGCCCTGCGAAAAGCCTGGCTCGCAGACCTCAAGAAAAAGAAGGAAAAGCTTCGCGCTGGTGCGGCTGCCATTACTGCGGCTGTGCCGGCGGCAAAGCTGGATACGGCCATCCCCAACCTGTCTTCCATCGCCATGCTGGTCTCATCAGCAGGCAAGACGGTTTTGCTGACCGGTGATGCCCGTGGTGATCATGTCCTGTCGGGCCTCAAGACGACGCGCAGTCTCAAAAAGGGCAAGCTGCATGTGGATGTGCTCAAGGTCCCGCATCATGGCGCCGAAGGCAATAATCCGGCCGCTTTCATCGAAGCCGTGACCGCGGATCATTATGTCTTTTCAGCCAATGGCAAGGACCAGAACCCTGACCCGCCAGTGCTTGAACTCATCGCCGCCCAAGCGGCTTCGGGCCGGAAATTCACCATGCATTTCACCAATGGCAACATGACCTATGACCCCCGCAGGGATGGCAGCTTGCCCACCCTTGGCAGCAAGCCCTGCGCGACGCTCAAGGATGCGATCAAGTTGCTGAAGCGCGACCCGAAGGTGAAGGCCAATGTCACCTTCAGTTTTCGTAAATCCGCCGATCCATCACTGATCATCACGCTGTAGCAGGGTCCAATGTCCCAAAGCATCAACCTGCTGGATGGCGAGAAGTTCGAGGATATTGCAGGGCTTTGCCTGTCTGGCGGCGGCTATCGCGCCATGCTCTATCACGCGGGGGCCATTTGCCGGATGAACCGGCTTGGGCTCTTGCGCCGGCTCCGGCGGGTCTCCAGCGTCTCGGGCGGTTCCATGGCCGCAGCGGCCCTTGCCGTCAGCTGGCCGGGATTGCAATGGAATGCGGCAGGTGTGGCGACCAATCTGGATGCGCTGTTCCTGCCCAAGATCTACGCCCAGGCAGATGACACGGTGGATGTTGCGGGCGTGATCAACTGGCTCTTGCCATTCCAATCACCACTCCAGCGCCTGCTGGCCAGCTATACGCAAAACATTACGGGCAATGCCAGGATCGCCGATCTTCCCGCGCGGCCTGACGATCCGGTTTTTGTCTTCAATGCCACCAATCTCACGACCGGTGGGTTGTTCCGCATGCGGCGCGATTACGTTGCTGATCGGCGCATCGGCGTGTTTCGCGGTTTTGATATGCCGCTCGCCCTGGCGGTTGCGGCATCAGCGGCCTTCCCACCCTTTCTCTCGCCTATTGAAATTGATCTCAGCAGCATTGTGCCGAATAGCTCAGGCGCCACCACCGTTTGCGCGGGGCCGCCCTATACACAAAAGGCGCTGCTGACCGATGGCGGCGTTTACGACAATCTGGGGCTTGAGACCGTGTGGAAGCGCTGCCGCACCATCTTCCTGAGTGATGGTGGCAAGCCTTGGGCGCCGAACCCTTCGCCCCCGGACGGTGTTGCGCAAATGGGAAGCGTTGTGGGTGTGGCGACAGGCCAATGCGATGCGCTGCGCAAACGCATGCTGTTTCATAGCTATCAGTCCCGCGAAAGGCTTGGCGCCATGTGGGCACTTGATGATGGCGTGGATGATGGCGCCCCGCCTCCGCCTGGCCTGACCTTGGCGGAGGTGAAGATTGTCTCGACGATTGATACCCGCCTTCGCCGCTTCGACCTTGCGGTACAGAACCTGCTGCTGAAGGCGGGCTGGCTTGGGGCGGATGACCGGCTGACTAAATTCTATCCGGCGAGCACGAACAACTATACCGCCGCCCCTGCGCAGGGCTGCCCGCAGCGGCATTGAGTGTCGCAAAGGTCACTTATCGCGAAAGGAAGCGGAAGGGGCGCGGCCTTGCGCCCCTGGCTGGGGGACCTGGATTCGAACCAAGGCTGCCCGGGTCAGAGCCGGGAGTTCTACCGCTAAACTATCCCCCAACGGGACGCGGGTCATAGCACTGCACCCCCAGCGCTTCAACTCACCCCCTCAAAACTGCTTGCCCTTGGGGCCAGATATCCCGATCATGGACTGACCGTCCCAAAGTGGCGGCACAACAGGAATAATGACCGAAACCGCGCCCAATCTTGCCAGAGAAGCCGAAACCGCCCCGCCCTATGCGCGGGCGGAAGCCCTCGGCGCGGCCTATGCGGCGCTTGATCTCGGCACCAATAATTGCCGCCTGCTAATCGCGGCCCCCAATGCAACGGGCTTTCGCGTGCTGGATTCCTTCAGCCGCGTGGTGCGGCTTGGCGAAGGCCTGGGCAGCAGTGGGCAGCTTTCCGCAGCCTCCATGGACCGCGCCCTGGCCGCGCTTGGCGCCTGCGCCGACAAACTCTCCCGCCGGCCCTTGCGCGGTTTTGAAGCGGTCGCGACCGAGGCCTGCCGCCAGGCCAGCAATGGCCCGGCCTTCATCGCGCGGGTGGAGGCGGAAACCGGCATCCGGCTTCGCATCATCACGGGGCGGGAGGAAGCGGAACTCGCCATGGAATCCTGCGCCGCCCTGCTGGAGCCCGGCGATCGGAGGGCGCTATTGTTCGATATCGGCGGCGGCAGCACGGAAATTGCCTGGATCCGCGCCGCAGCCCGCCCCGGCGATGTGCCGGAGCTGATCGGCTATATCTCCCTTCCTATTGGTGTCGTGACGCTGGCTGAACGCTGCGGCGCCGCCTGTTTCACGGAAAAAGGCTTTTTCGCCGTGGTGGATGAGGTTGCCGCGCAATTGGAGGGCTTTGATCGCCTGCATTGCATCGGCCTGGAAATCCATGCGGGTGGCGTGCGGCTAATGGGCACTTCCGGCACCGTCACCACCCTTGCCGGCGTGGTCATGGCCCTGCCGCGCTATCGCCGCCCGCTGGTGGATGGCTCGACCCTTGATTGTGAGGCTGCCGATGCCGCTTTGGGCGATCTTTTCGCCATGGGCCGCACCGAATTGGCCGCGCATCCTTGCGTGGGGCCAGAACGGGTGGATTACGTGCTGCCGGGCTGCGCCATTTACGCCGCGATCCGGCGCATTTGGCCAACGCGAACCCTGCGCGTCGCGGATCGCGGCCTGCGGGAAGGCATGTTGCTCAGGATGATGCGTGCGGACCGTGAAGCGGCGCGGCGCAGCCCACCGCGGCGCCGGTAAGCCTTCGCCATGGCCAAACCCAGCCCGCCCGGCAGCAGCCGGGGCCTGACCCAACGCCTGCGCAGCGCGGAAGGCCGCAGCACCGCCAGCCAGAAATGGCTCAATCGGCAATTGAATGATCCCTATGTGCGCGCCGCCAAGGAACGCGGCCTGCGATCCCGCGCGGCCTTCAAGCTGCTGGAGATGCAGGAGAAGGTGAAGCTACTAAAGCCCGGCGCGCGCGTGGTGGATTTGGGTGCGGCGCCGGGCGGCTGGACTCAGGTGGCGGTGGAAGCGGTTGGGCCGCGTGGCCAGGTGGTCGCTTTGGATATCCTGCCCATGGACCCGGTGCCGGGGGCGACCACGCTGCAGGGCGATTTCCAGGAAGAAGAGGCCGAGGCGCGCATCATCGCGGCCCTTGGCGGCAAGGCTGATCTGGTGCTGTCAGACATGGCGCCCAATACAACGGGCCATGCGGCGACGGATCATTTGCGCATCATGGCGCTGGCGGAATTGGCGCTGGATTTCGCGGTGAAGGTGCTGGCGCCGGGTGGTGCTTTTGTTGCGAAAGTATTTCAGGGCGGGTCCGAGAAGGAGATGCTGGTGACGCTGAAGCGCCATTTCGCCAGCGTGCGCCATTTGAAACCACCGGCAAGCCGGAAGGAATCGGCCGAATTGTATGTGGTGGCGAGCGGCTTTCGCGCCTGAGCATTTTCAAGCCAAGTGGACACACTTGGCGGCTCGGAAAATGCGATCAAAAAACCGGCGGGTCATTGCACCCACCCTGATCAAGGACTATGGAGGGTCGCCAAGGTAGCGCAACGCGAAAGCCCAACCATGGCCATCGAATCTCCCTCCTCTGCTCCCACATCCTTTGGCGCCATGCCCATCGCTGAGGCCTATGCCTTTGACGATGTACTGCTGGTGCCGGCCTATTCAACTGTGCTGCCGGCACAGACTGGCACGCATACCAGGCTCACCAAGGAAATCCGGCTGAATATTCCACTGATTTCGGCGGCGATGGATACCGTCACGGAGGCCCCCATGGCGATTGCCATGGCGCAGGCGGGCGGCATTGGCGTGATCCACAAGAATTTCTCGCCGGAAGATCAGGCCGCGCAGGTGCGGCAGGTGAAGAAGTTTGAATCAGGCATGGTGGTGAACCCGCTGACCGTGCATCCGGACCAGACTTTGGCTGAAGTGCGCGCGCTGCAGGACCGGCATCGCATCAGCGGCATTCCAGTGGTGGAACGGGGTTCTGGCCGCCTGGTTGGCATCATCACCAACCGCGATGTGCGCTTCGCGACCGATCCCAATCTGCGCGTCTATGAATTGATGACGCGTGAGGGGCTTGTCACCGCATCGCCCGATGTCACGCCGGATGAGGCGCGTACGCTTTTGCATAAGCATCGCATCGAAAAGCTGCTGGTGGTAGATGAGGCGCAGCGCTGTGTTGGCTTGGTTACCGTGAAGGATATGGACAAGGCGCAGGCCAATCCCAATGCGTCGAAAGATGGCATGGGAAGGCTGCGTGCGGCGGCGGCGACGGGCGTTGGTGATGATGGGCTGCACCGCGCTGAATTGCTGGTGGCGGCGGGGGTGGATGTTGTTGTGGTGGATACCGCGCATGGCCATTCCGGTGGCGTGATGCAGGCCGTGGAGCGGATAAAGCGCCTTTCCAATTCCGTGCAGGTGATTGCCGGCAATGTCGCGACACCTGAAGGCGCTTTGGCCTTGATTGAAGCGGGCGCGGATGCGGTGAAGATCGGTATTGGCCCGGGTTCCATTTGCACCACGCGCATTGTGGCGGGTGTTGGCGTGCCGCAATTGACCGCCATTATGGAAAGTGCCGCCGCCGCACGCGAAAAAGGCGTGCCGGTGATTGCCGATGGCGGCATCCGTTCTTCCGGTGATCTTGCCAAGGCTTTAGCGGCAGGGGCGGATTGCGCCATGATGGGCAGCATCTTCGCCGGCACGGATGAAGCGCCCGGTGAAGTGTTTCTGTATCAGGGCCGGTCCTACAAATCCTATCGCGGCATGGGCTCACTCGGCGCCATGGCGCGGGGTTCGGCGGATCGGTATTTCCAGGCAGAAGTGCAGGACAGCTTGAAGCTGGTGCCGGAAGGTGTTGAAGGCCGTGTTGGCTATAAGGGGCCGGTGGGCGCCGTGATCCATCAAATGGTCGGCGGCTTGCGCTCGGCCATGGGCTATACGGGCTGCGCCACGATTGGCGAATTGCAGACCAAGGCGCGCTTCCGGCGCATCACGGGTGCGGGCTTGCGCGAAAGCCATGTGCATGATGTGGCGGTGACGCGCGAAGCGCCGAATTACCGCGTGGAAGGCTGATCCGGTATTTTTTTGGTCGCATTTTCCGAGCCGCCAAGTGATTCCACTTGGCTTGAAAATGCTCCGAGACCATAGGGCGCGACCAGCGCCCAGACATGGTCGGGGATCATATTGCGCATCTTGGCGGGCTCCGCACGTTCCAGGTGCAGCACGCTTTCAACGGCCTTCATCTCCACACGCGCGCGGGCAAATTCCAAGCCGCGCGGGCCGATGCGCGGCATCAGCCAGCCGATGATGGGCCTCAGCCAATCGGGCATGCGGCGCAACGGCAGGCCACCCGCGGCGCGGCGCGTATTTTCCAGAAATCCCTTGACCGCACCGGCGCGTTTGCCGGCAGTGCCAGGCGCGCTTGTGGTGATTTCATCGCCAAGCAGCCTCAGCAATTCTTCGCCACGTTCATTGCGCACCAAAAGCCATTGCTCGCCCTGCCCGCCCATATAGCCCACGGTGATATCGGCCAGCACATTCGTATAATCCACGCAGCTTCGGCAGGTGAGCGGGAAGAAATCCGAAGGCAATTGGCTGATCGGCAATTGCAGGAAGGGAATTTCGCGTGTGCTGCCATCGGCAAAGCGGAGCTCCACATGGTAATCGGCGCGGAATTCCAGATAGGTGATCGTCTCCGGCGCATCGGACAGAAGCGTCAGGAAATGATGGAATTTCTCGGTTGTGGTATTGTCGGAGCACGGCGTGCCGATGACATAGAGCGCCTCAAGCCCCAGCCGCGCTTCCAAGGCACGCAAAGCATAGACCTGGCAGGGAATGCCGATCACCGCGATGCGTTTATGCCCGGCCGCGGCGGCTGGCTCCAACAGCGCCAGGAGCGGCGCATAGCCCATGCGCATGCCCCGGCAAGCCGCCATGGCTTCAGGCTTCGTCACCAGCACCGGCACGGGTTTCCATTTGTCATCGGGGTCGGGCGCCATGGTCAGCACCGCGGTCACCGCGCCCGCTTCCAGCAGCTTTTCGGCAAGGCGCGTGGTGATGCCGGTCCATTGCGCGCCGGGGCGGGGCGCCTTCAGCGACGCGCGGAGCATTTGCCGGAATGGGCCGAAATGAAGCTCATCGGGGCGCTTCGCATCACGCGCGCGGCCATGCACGGCGGCTTCCAGGCGCGGGTAATCCGGCTTGATGAATTGGCAGGCCGCGCCACAGAGTTTGGGATCTTGCAAGCGCGACACACCGCAATCCGTACATAACCCACGCGGTGCGGCATCGCGGAAAGGGGGTGCCGCGATACCTTCCCCGGTCACAGCACCAAAGCCCCGATAATGGCACCCGCCCCGAGCACCCAAAGCGGGCTGAAATCCGTCCGCCAGACGAAAATGGCGGAGGTCATGGTGAGCGCAATCGTCACCCAGCTTTCGGCGGAACCCTGCGCCAGGATCAGGCCCGAAGCCGCAATCAGCCCGACCGCAATCGGCACCAGCCCGCGTTCCAAAATACGCAGCCACGGCTGGCCCAAAAGCCTTGCCCGCAGGCGTGAGAAGCCAAAGGCCATCAGGCTGGTCGGCACTGTCATGGCCGCTGTTGCCGTCAGCATCCCAAGAATGCCGCCAACATGCCAACCGAATAAGCCGACCACCAACACATTCGGCCCCGGCGCGGCCTGGGCAAGTGCGAAGCGGCGCGCGAAATCCGCATCACTCATCCAGCCATGCACATCCACGACCAGGCGGTGCATTTCCGGCAATACGGCAATGCCGCCACCGACCGAGACCAGCGAAATGGCGCCAAAACCAAGCAACAATTGCCAGAAGATGGTTTCGGTCATTTGCCGCGCGCCCCATGCCAGGCGGCGAGGATGCCAAAGGGGGCAAGGCCCAGCACCACCATGGGCAGCGGCACGCGAAAGAAGCCTGCCGCCGCTAGCGCACAAAGCCCAACCGCCAATAGCCCCAAGGTCGGCTTCAGCTTCTGCGCCATCTTGACTGCGGTGCCGAGCACCATGCCCGCTGCCGCCGCCGCAACGCCTGCGAGCACCGCCTTCACCAGCGGCACTTCGCCATAGGAATCATAGAGCACCGCAAGCCCCATCAGGATGATCAGCGGCCCGCCAAACATGGCAACCGGCGCCAGGAACGCCCCCGCCGCGCCATGAAACCGATCCCCCACCATGATCGCGGCATTCAACGCATTGGGCCCCGGCAGCACCTGCCCAAGGCCGAGCGTTTCAGCATATTCCTGTTCTGTCAGCCAGCGCTTTTCTTCCACCAGCACGCGCCGCGCCCAGGCATTGATGCCGCCAAAGCCGATCAGGCCGATCTTGCCATAGGTCAGGAACAGATCGGTGCGGCTTGGCACGCGGGCGAGAGGATCATCCATAACCGCAGAGGAACCCGTCACGCAGCTTGGATCAATCCCCTTGCTTGCGCCCAAATCTCCGCGACTGCGAAAAATCAATCCCGGAAGGCGCGCGAGGCCAAGGCCACCTGGAACAAAGCCGTGATGAATTCCTGACCCATGACAAAGAATTTCGGATCAAGATAGGGCAGCGCGATCAGCTCATCTCCAGGGCCGGGCGCTTGGCGGGGATCGAGAATAACCTGCCCGCTTGGCCGCCGCAGCATGAGCGTTGAACGCGCCCCGCGCGCCGTAAGACCGCCCGCCTGTTCAAGATACTGCTCAATCGTCATGCCCTCACGCCACAATACGGCGCGCGGCATTCTCACCTCACCCTGCACCATGACCGTCTGGGAACGTTCAGGGATGACGATGATATCGCCATCTTCAAGGCGCACCGGGGCGCAGGTACCGTCCTCATTCACCACAACCAGGCGGCCTTCGGGCAGGCTGCGGCGTGCACGGCTGATATAGGACAGCACGAGATTGGCTTCGGCGGTGCGCGCCGCCGCAACACCCGGGGTCGCGGCGGGGGAGAGAAAGAGCTGCCGTTCAAGCCGGTCAAGCGTATCGTCAATGGCGCGTTTTTGCTGCAATGCCAGGCGCGGACGCAAGAGGAACACGGCCGATGTATTGGCGAGCATCGGGTCCACCGCGACATGATCAAGTATCTGGCAGAGCGAGAAATCCCTATCCGCCACAAGGACAGATGGATAAAGCCGGCTACCTTCAATAGTGACGCGGACAGTACGCAGGGCGACATCGGCAACAAAGGTCACCGTATCCTGATCATTCAAGTTCTGGCGCGCCAACTCCGCCAGCGTGACATAGCGCGAAAAGGGCTGCGCATTGCGCACACCGCGCACCACGGCATTGGTAGCGGCGGGAAGCGGCCGCGCGTAGTTGATCAGATCCTGGCCCCGCATGGGTCCACGCTGTGAGCTTTCAAACAGGTAATTATTGCGCACCGCGCCATCCGCACCAATCAACGGGCGCTGGCGGCCAACAACAATGGTATCGCCTTCCTGCAAGCGCACTTGCGGAATTTGGCCATCAATCAGGAAGCGATAGAGATCAAGGCTGGTAACGGTGGTGCCGCCGCGCTGGATGGTGATTTCGCGGAAGGACCCGCGCGCGGGATCAACCCCGCCAGCGCGCAGCAGGAAATCAAGGATACTGTCCGAAGCTGCGCCCGCATAGCGGCCCGGTGCCCTGACGAAACCAGCGACGAACACACCGATGCGCTGGGTGGAAAGCACCGTGGCATAGACCTGGACCTGTTGCGTATAGACGCGCCGTATTTCGCCTTCCACCACGCGCTGCAGGTCACCAACACGCGTACCGGCCACCCGGATCGGCCCGATATTGGGCAGAAACAGATTACCCGCCGGGTCAATTTGGGCGATCTGTTCAGCATCAACTGCGCCCCAGGCGCGCACGCTGATACGGTCACCAGGGGCCAAGACATAATTCGGGTTCGGCGCATCAGAGGATGATTGTGGTTGGCCCGTGAAAAGCGCGGCGCCGAATACCGCCGTAGGCGCACCGGGGGAGCGCTGCAAATCGCCGAGCGGCGTGACCAGCGTTGGGCCACCTTCGGCCTGGGTCGGACTGCCGGCGCGTTCGGTTGCGCGGGACTGACCAGGCAAATCGGCAAGGCTGCGTTGGTCAAAAACCGGGGGAGGGTCGAGCCTTACACCTTCCGAGGGAACACCAGGCAGGGCGGGAATCATGTTCCTCGGAAAGCTTGGCATGCCCGGGATGATGTTGGATCCCGGAGCCTGTGATTGGGCTTGGGCGAGGGCAGGAAATCCCGCGCCAATGAGGAAAAACCCAAAGCAAAACAGGAGGACATGTGCCAGGAAACTTATGCGATTAAGCCGCATGTTCACGCATCCCCACAATCAAAAGCCAACCGATGCCATAGGCTATGGCCAAGCCAAGAAAAATGCTCGCCGTACTCGTGAAGCTCCGGGGGTAGAGCGGATAAACAGCCAAATTGGGCTGGACAATACGCGAGAGGTAGAGCTGCTGGCGTTGCGCTTCAACGCGCGCCATCTCCAGGCTTGCGGTGGCGGAGGCGAGTTGCCTATCCGCGAATTCCCGCTCCAGCATGAGCCTTTCATAGGATGCCAATTGGCGCGCAAGGACCGCGCCTCCAAGGCTGGAATTCGTATCGGTGTGACGCGCGCGGTCAGCCGCTATTTGGCGTTCCAATGCCTCAATCCGATTGCGGGTTGCCTGCAATGCCGGATTGTCCGGCCGCATGAATTGCAGCCTTTCGGTCAATTCCGCCCTTGCCTGGGCGAGAGCCGCTTCGAGTTGACCACGAAGGACAAGCGCAGCCTGTACCGCGCCGGCACTATCCAGCTCTTGTTCCTGTTCACGAAAGCGTATCAGGGCCACGCGGCTCTCCTGAACCCGCCGCTCTGCGATTTCGACCTCATTTTGCGCCAATCGCAAGGTGTCGCCGCGGGCGCGTTGCGAAAGCCGATTGACCAAATCCTCCGCAGAGATAAGCAGGGTTTCTGCCAATTCCCTCGAATCCTCAGGGCGAAAGCTGCGCACCCGCAAGGTTGTGACGCCTGTCATGGGGTCGAGCGTGACGTTCACCATGTGATTATAGAAGCGCGCGATGCGTTCCGGTTCGGTGAACCAAAGACGCGCCAGAAAATCGGCTTCCGGTCGGCGCCACAATTCGATCAGGTCAAGTTTTTTATTGGCCTGCACGACCGCATCCAGCGAGGAGAGAAAATTGCGGATGCTATTCGCTTCGCCTGAGGACATGACGCCGCCAAGCCCGCCAAGCCCGCCCCCTGCGGCGGCACGCAAGGCAGCGGCCGGTCCACCACCGTCATTTCCCCTGGAATGAACAACAAACCTGGCCTCAGACACATATTGCGGTGCGGCGATTCCGTAAAAATAGAAAGCCGCGATCAGGCTTGGCAGAATGACAAGCAGAAAAAAAGGCTTTCGCAACAGGCGCACCAGCCATGGTTTCGGCGGCGGTATCGGCTCAAGAGCCTCACCGCCGCGACTGGCACCAGGCTCAGAGAGCGTTATAAGTGGCGAGAGCTTCATCGATATCGTCATAGAAGGTTAGGATTCCCTGATCAAGCACGGCGGCGCGGGTGCATAGCCGTCTCACCAGGGCCGGGGAGTGGGATACCAAAATGAGCCCGGATCTTTCGATTTTCTCGGCGAAGGCACGACCAAAGCGCGTATCGCCAACAGCCAAGGCCTCATCCACCAGATAGCAATCAAAATCCACGGCCAGCGAAACCGCAAGTGCGAGCCTTGTGCGCATGCCGGAGGAATAGGTCATCATGGGCATGCGGAGGTATTCGCCAAGTTCGGAAAAATCAGCGACAAATTCGGTTATCTTCCGAACGTCTCGCCCGTAAAGGCGGGCAATGAAACGCGCATTGTCTGCCCCTGAAAGCCGACCGTCAAAGCCAGCCGCCATACCAATCGGCCAGGAAATGCCCATTGACCGCGTGATCTGGCCACTGTTTGGGGCTTCAACACCGCCCAGCATGCGCACAATCGTGGATTTGCCGGAGCCATTTCTCCCCAAAATACCAATCTTCTCGCCGCGCGCTATCTTGCCGTAAGCACCCTTCAGCACGATCTTGCGGCCTTCCCTGGTTGGGTAATATTTGTGCACGTTGATGAGCTCGATACCCATGGCGCTCTCTATTCCAACCCAAGGCGCCGACGCGTGATGCGCAGCGCGGCAAGGCCAAGCAAATGGGTCACAAGGATCCAGACAGCCACATAGAACAGGTCATAATGGGCATAAAAGCGTGAACCGAATTGGCCATCGCGCATCAGTTCAAAAAGGTGCACTGTCGGAACGTATAAGGCAAGCTCCTGGAGCCAATCGGGCAGCCATTCGACCAGGAAAAACATCCCGGAAACAGGCAGGATCAAATAGGTAAAGGCATGGATACCGCGCTCCATGCCTTCCATGAATTCGGTTAGCGCAGCGAATATAAAGGCAAAACCTTGGCTGAGTAGTGTCATGCCAATGAGGGCGAGAATGATTTTGGTCGGATCCTCAACCATCTCACCATTCACCGCGAAAAGCGCCAGCAGAAAAACCAACATGACACCGCTACAAGAAATGGTCTCGATAATGTGGCGAGCAAAGAAAATATCGGGCAATGTTACCGTCCGGTGATAAAGCAAATTCGTGTTGGACGGAATGGCAACTGTCGCTCGGTTAACCACACCACGAAAAATGAAATACATGATGTAGCCGATTGCAAAAAACTCAAAAGGACCGAACTGGGCCGGATGATCCTTCAGCAAATGCACCAATCCGATGGCACTGCCAAGAAGCAATGGTTCAAAGAACAACCAGATATAGCCATAGTAATGGCGCCCGAAGCGCGAGTGCAATTCCCGAATGATCAGCGCCCCGATGACGCGGCGCTGCATGCGCGCCCCGCGCAGAACAAGGGCCGCTTCATCCCGGAAGCCCATCACCGACCCGCCGTTTGCGCAATCAAGGGCCGCGCTTCGATCCAGCCCGCCCCGGCACGACAAAAGAGCCGCAGGCTATCCCCACTGCGCTGGGTTACCCTTACTTCCCGGCATTCACGCCCGCTTGCCGCCGCATATTGGCGCACCAGGCGCAACGTCGCGGTTTCATTGCTATCCGCAAGAAATATCTGGGCCTGAGCCTGAGCAGGCGGATCGGCCGCAAAGGCAGCGATGGGGTCCAGAATGGGCCGCGCCGGCGCCATCGCGGCATCGCCACCCACACTGGCCCCGCCACCGCAGCCAGCCATCGGCAGCAAGGCAAGCGACATGATGACCAACCGGCTCAACTGGCTTCCCGGAAAGGCACCCCTAAACATGCGATGATCCCCCAGTATCCGATTCGCAAATAGGCATAGAGTCTTCATTCTGCGGTTTAATACTAGCACCTAATGCCCTAATGCAAACATAATTTTTGCCTCAACAATTCATCTCGTCCAACCGGCCAAGCACGGGCTTGGCTGCGGGGACATGCACATCGTCTCAGCGCCCGGTCCGGCGGGTCCGGCAAAGGGCCATTGCCCGTCCATGCGGCATATGGGCCTCATTGGCCCTTCACTTCACCTATCGCTACCGGCGAGGCTCCCCGCACGCGCAGTCAGGCCTACGCGTTGCCGGGTTCAGGCGCCGGAAGGGGAAGGTTGATCAGCCCGCGATCCAGTCTTTCCACCGTGGCCGCGACCGCCGCATCAAGCCCGGGGCGGCGATAATAGACGCCGCGAACCATATAGGCGCTGCACAGCAGGGTGAAAAACGCATCACGCAAGGTGGGTTCAGGAGCAGCAGCTTTGGTCCAGAAATCATCCAAAGCGCCCTGAAAACTAAGCCCAGGCACATCAAAAAGAGTCTGCCCCAAAAGCTTTACCGGCTTAGCCAGGGAAAAGGCGTGGACGGTTGCCGTGCTATTGACCGTCACCATGCCCCTAGCCGCCCGCAGCATGGCATCAAGATCGCCAAGCGGCGCCAGATGCACGCGCCCCGCCAGGCCGGCTTTGCGCGCTATCGAATTCAGTCTTGACCGCCAATTCTTCACGCAAGGGTCCAAGGGATGCAGCTTCACAAGCAATTCTTCATCCCGTGGCGCATGCGCCGCGAAGGACATGATCACTGCCCGGAGTGCGGAATCCATATCCGGATAGGGAGAATAGGCGCGCACGGCGAAATCCGTTTCAACCTGCATCGCAAATACCCAGAAAGGCGCTTGGCGTTCGCGCAGGTCGGTCAGAAGCTTTTCTGAGCGCCTGCTCTCAAATGGGCGGAGAAGCAGGCGAAGCGAAAGCCCAGCATACACGACCAATGGGTGCATTTTTTCATGATATTCATAGTGCCGGAACGGCCAGGGCATCAGCATCGCCAAATGGTAGCTGACATCCCACAAGGCCTGGGTTGGAAAATGGTCCCTGAAGCGCTGCGCCAGATTGGCGGGCGCGAGTTCTGCCGCCAGGCGCTGGATTATGGCCGGATCCCTTGGGAAAAGGCTGTCACCCCCCATGCCGTCGCGTTCCAAGGTGATCCAGTCTGGACGCACATAGCCAAGATCCGTGACACTTATCGCAATGCCCCTCAATTTCGCGGCAGCGATTGCTGCCTTGTGATAGGGACGCTGCTCACCCAACAATATCAGGTCGGTAATGGCGTGCTCGGCCATGAAGCGGTCAATCCAGCCTGCCCATTCCCCGGGCTGACCAGTAAAATCAACACTGCCCGGACCGCGCCAGAACAGCCGATCCCCCAGATGCAGATTGACGCGGTGAACCTGATGCCCAAGCCGACGCAACCCAGCCGCGATTTCAGCGAAAAACGGCGTTGGCGGGCCTTGTAGAAAAAGAAACCGCTTCTGTTCGGCGATTGGTTGCAACGTCTCCATGTGGGTTCCGGATGACACTGCGCCAGCTTCTGGTCAACCATTATGCGATCTTCATGCCGGGCGTCACTCGATCCTTTTTTGTAATGAAAAGACCTTTCCAGAACCGCCGTGCACCGGCCCGCACCAGGCGCGGCGATGGGGCAAAGCGGGATGGGCAGGCTCCCTCAATCTCTCTGGCGGGTGCCTATCGCACGCTGAATGCCATCAAGCGTGTCTTCAACCTGCCAAGCACGGATCACTTCCGGCAGATCGGCATATCGGAAGGCATACCCGATGGCACCGGCGATATCCGTTTGGGGATAGCGTCGTGCCAGATATAACTGTTCGGTCATGCCTGGCGTTGCCAGCAGGATAGCATCCTGGCGAAGTTCAATCAGGTCCATGATTGTGGTGTAGCCTGCTCGGGCAATGATGCGTCGCGCCTGGTTCATCAGCGCATCACGCGCCGCGCCGTTCACAAAAGCATGTTGAATGCCGTCCTGGAGAGGCATCCTGCCGCCACCCATGCGGCCCACTATAGAAACGATCCGCTGCGCCTTGTGTTCACGCGCGAAGCGGGCGACCCATGCTTCCCATTCAGCCCTGGGCCCTTCAAGAAAGCCGCCGGCCAGGAAAAGCAAATCAATATCCTTCTCCGCCTTCCTGTATTGTGCTGAAGACAGATGCCCGACATAGGCAGGTTTCAGAAGGCGCGCGATCCAGTTATGTGAAAGCGCACCGGCAAGACTGTTCTCGCGCGTTGGAAAATCCGGCACCAACACCTTGTCGTAGCGGCGCAGCAAGAAAAACTGAACAATGTCAGCGATGAATTGGAAGGGGCGCAGCAACCGCGGCAGAATGATGCGGATCTGATGGCAGATCAAAAAGGAAGGCACACCCTTCGCGTAAAAACCGAAACGCCCATCGGCAATGATGATATCGGGCGCCATTTCTGCTACCTGACGAGCCGTGATCGCTTGCTCCGCGCGAACCCGACGCGCCAAGCCTATTAGATCGGCGAAGAAGTACCCGTAATGCGCAAGCCCTGCCCCACGCTGCAAGGGCGGGTAATCAGGCACCGACATGAAGTCGACTGCCTGCTGCCCAGCAAGCTCCTGGCGCAGGGTAAGAAGCGCATCGCCATGGCTGATGATGGTGAGCCTTGTACCCTGCGCGAGCAAGCGGCGGATCAGCGGCAGGGAACGGTGTGCATGGCCTAAGCCCAAGGCGCTGATCGCAAATAGCGCCTTGCCCGGCCAAGGGCGCGCAGCGTCGGGCGGATTCACCATACCTCACCCGACCCAGGCGCTGATGGCCGCCTATCTTTGCGACCAAGGCGTGACCTGCCAAAGCCGGCGATACTCCGCTTCCTGCCGGCGCAGGCGTTCAAACCAGGCATCGCCGGCTTCATAGGCGGGCTCTGTGAAGCGCCCTTCCAGGATTTTCACGAATTCCGGGTCACGCGCGATATCGGCGGTGGCTTCGCGCAGGCGCTGGACAATCGCGGGCGGCGTGGCCGCCGGCATCACCAGGCCGCGTTCTGATGCCATTTGCACCGGAAAACCCAGTTCCATCAGGGTTGGCACATCCTGGCGGAAGCGGCTGCGCGTGGCCCCACCCTGGGAAAGCACGCGGAGCTTATCGGTATTTGCGGTGACCGGCCCCAGATTGAGCCCCATGCTATCCACCTGCTTGCCAAGGACCGCGGTGCGGAGCTGCGGATCACCCTGAAAGACCACATGCACAAAGCGTGTCCCTGTCGCGGCCTGCAGCAGCACCAATTGCAGATGATCATCCGTCCCGACACCAGGTGAGGCATAGGTGATGGTATCCGGCCGTGCCCGCGCCGCCGCCAGCAGGTCAGCCAGCGTCCGATAGGGGCTGTCCTCATGCACCGTGATGGCGGAAGGATCGGTCACCAGATTGCCGATGCCCACGAAATCATCCAGCTTGAATTGCGCCGTCCTTTCGATCGGAATGGTGAGCAGGCCCGGCATATTGGTGGTGCCGATGGTATGCCCATCAGGGCGCGCGCGCGCCACGGCGGCCAGGGCAACCTCGCCACCCGCGCCGGGGCGATTCACCACCACAACCGAACCGCCGATGCGCTTTTCAAGGGCCGCGGCATAGCCGCGCGCGTCAAGATCCGTCGCCCCTCCGGCCGTAAAGCCAACAATGATTTCAATCGGCCGATCCGGCCAGCGCGGCTGCGCCAGGGCAGGTGCCGCCAGCAGCGCGCCTGCTGAGGCCAAAAGACCGCGACGTTGGATTTTCATGACATCCTCCCCTTTTCTTTCCATCCGAAGCTTCTGGATGGTGAAGCCCTGCCCAAAACCGGCATTCTGGGCCGATCATGACCGAGAGCGCGCGCCAGCGCTACCCTATGGGCAGCCAGACGCTCACCCTGGTGCCAACCCCCTCCGTGCTTTCAATGGCAAGCCTTCCGCGATGGCGCATGATGATATGGCGCGTGATGGCAAGCCCAAGCCCGGTGCCGCCCTTATGGCGCGATCTGGCGCCATCCACGCGGTAAAAGCGTTCGGTCAGACGCGGTAGATGGTGCTTGGCAATGCCAGGACCATCATCGGTCACGCTCAGCAAGGCGCCGAGGCGCGCGGTCCCATCCTCTGCCGCAGCCGGCATGAGCGTGATGGTAATCAAGCCGCCTTCACGGCCGTGATTGATGGCATTTTCCAAGACATTGCGGATCACCTGCGCCACCTGATCCGCATTGGCCGGCCGCGCCACCAGACCTTCTGCCACATCAAGCGTGAGGCGCATGTCGCGCCGATTCAGGAGCGGCGCCAAAGCCTCCGCTTCCGCACGCGTGATCATGGCGAGTGGCGCTTCACCGATCGGGGGCTGATGTTCCTCCATTTCAATGCGCGAAAGGTTCAGCAAATCATCAATCAGCCGGCGCATCCGCTCCCCCTGCTCGGCCATAATGCCAAGGAAGCGCTGCTGCGCCGCCGGATCATCGGCGGCGGGGCCGCGCAGCGTTTCAATGAAGCCCAACAAACTGGCGAGTGGGGTGCGCAATTCGTGGCTGGCATTGGCAACGAAATCGGCGCGCGTGCGTTCAATCGCTGCCTCTCGGCTGCGATCAATCAGCAGGATCAGAAGCCGCCCGCCATCAGCAAGCGGCGGGTCAAGCGGCACGACACGGGCTGAGACCTCTCGCGGCAAAGGCACGGGCAGATGGAGCTCCACCGTGGTGGAATGGCCCTCGGCCAGGGCGTCATCCATGG
>JADCEX010000196.1 GCA_020249825.1 Roseomonas sp. | reverse complement strand
GGGGGCGAGCGTTTGCGGCTTTTCCCAGGTCAGCATGCCGCCCAATTGGCGTTCCCCAGCGCGCAAGGGCACGGGCAGCAGCGTATCCTGCTTGGCCGCCAGCCGAGGCCCAGCAAAGCGGATCAGCGTGCCGCCTTGGCGCACCCAGGCATCGAGTGCTTCGCGTTCCTTTGGGTCCGCCAATTCGCGATCCGCCAGGATCAGCACGGAAAGCCGGCGCGCGAGCAGCGCTTCTGGCGTGCCGCGCCTGAGTTCTGCAAAGGGATCAAGTGCCCGCAGCAGATAGAAAAGCGGGCCAATCAGCGGCGCATCCGCCCCGGTATCCTCGGCGGCGGCGAGGCCAACCGGGCGGCGGCGGAAGCTTTCATCCAGCAGGAAAACCCCCGCCGCGCCGGCTTCCGGTTCCAATTCCAACCGCACAACCTGGTTGCGGATTTCGCTGGGGAGTTGCAGCACAGCCTCGGCACTGCCCGCCCCCGGCGCCAGCGCGAGATCCACCCGCGCCAGGCTGGCGCCATCCCCGCCGCGCGCCAGGATCGCGACTTGCCCAGGCAGCGCCACGGGCGCCTGCAAGAGCTTGAGCCGCAGCCGATCCCCTTCCAGCACCGGGGCCGCAATCATACGCCGAGGTTCGGCTGGTGCCTGCATCAGGGTCAACGGCCCGGCAGCGGAAAGGGCATTCAGCAAGGCGCTGCTATGCTCCACTGCGCCATGATCCAGCCCATCAGTCAGGAAAATACTTTCAAACCCGGCGGGATTGGCGGCGCGCAGCGTATTCAGCGCGGCCAAAGCGGCGGCGCGATCCGGCGTCCAGGGCTTGGGGCGCACGACCGCGAGGCGCGCGGCGGCTTCCTCGGCCGGGAGGAAGCTCAGCGGGTCAGCTTCACCTTGAAATGGCGTCGTGTTCAGCAGCGCCACGGGGCGCGCTTCGCGCTTGGCAGCTTCCAGGATGCGCTGCGCATGGGTCATGCGTCGTGCCCAATCTGGTGCGGCGGCCCAGCCATCATCCAGCACGAGCAAAAGCGGGCCAGATTGGCCGGTGCCGGCATTGGGCTGCCAGATGGGGCGAGCGAGGCCCAAAATGATCAGCCCCGCCACGATCAGGCGCAGCAACAGCAGCCACCAGGGTGTGCGCGCCGGCGTAGCCTCGGCCGGCTGCAATTCGCGCAAAATGCGCGTGGGTGGAAAGATTTGGCGCTTGGGTGCGGGTGGCGTGACGCGTAGCAGCCACCACAGCACCGGCAGCGCCGGCAGCGCCAACAAAAGCCAAGGGGCGGCGAAGCCTATGGGGCCGAGGGCCAGCATCAACCCCCCTCCAACCGCTGAAACAGCGCAAGCAAGGCCAGTTCCGGCGGTTGATCCGTCCGATGGGTGGCGAAGCTCCAGCCCATGGCGCTGGCGGCAGCACCCAAGCCTTCCCGATGGGCAGCAAGTGCGGCCTGATAAGCGCCGCGCAACGCCTCGGTCCGTGGAATGGGGGCCGGGACGCCGCCCGAGGGGTCTTCAAAGCGGATATGCCCGGCGAAGGGCAGGGTTTCCTCGGCGGGGTCCAGGATTTGCAGCATATGCCCGCGCAGGCCCTGCGCCGCCAAACCCGCCAAGGCGGCGCGGGTTTCTTCAAGCGGGGCAAGGAAATCACTGAACAGCACCACGCGCGCATGGCGCGGCAGGCGCGGGTCGGTGGGCGTGGCCGCCTGTTCCGGCAAGAAGGCGGCCAGCGGCGCCAGCGGGGTGCGGCCAATAAAGGCGCGCGGCGCGCCGAAAGCGCGCACCCTTTCCCCACCGCGCAGCAGCAGCGCGGCGAGCGCCAGCAACAGCATCTCGGCGCGTTCTTGCTTGAATGGCAGCCCATCCCGACTGCGCCAGGCCATGCCCGGGCCGCGCGCTGACCACAGCGCCACGGTTTGCGCTGCCTCCCATTCGGTTTCACGGATGAATACGCGGTCAGATCTTGCCGATTGCCGCCAATCCACGCGGCTTGCCGCATCGCCCGGCAGATAGGGGCGGAATTGCCAAAACGCGTCCCCCTGACCGGAGCGGCGCCTTCCATGCACGCCTTGCATCACGGTCGAGGCAATACGTTCCGCCCGCACCACCAAGGGCGGTAGGCGGGCGCCGAGAGCCTCGGCCCGCGCTGTTACGATGTTATGAGCGGCCTCAGCCAAGATCGGCCTTCAGCGCGGCGATCACATCGGCAAGCTTCGCCCCTTCCGCCCGCGCGGCAAAATTCAGCGCCATGCGGTGGCGCAGCACCGGTTCGGCCAGGGCCAGCACGTCATCCAATGACGGGGAGAGCCGCCCATCCAATACGGCGCGGGCGCGGCTGGCCAGCATCAGCGCTTGGGCAGCGCGCGGGCCGGGACCCCAGGCCAGGCTATCGCGCACAATCGGCAGGCTGGCGGTTTCAGGCCGGGCGCCGCGCACCAGGCGCAAAATGGCGTCCAGCACCTTCTCACCCACCGGCATGCGGCGGATCAGCGCTTGCGCGGCCATCAATTCCGCAGCGGTCAGCGCCTGAGGCGGGGGCGCTTCCGGCGCGCCGGTGGTCGCCAGCAGCATGGCGCGTTCGGCGGCCTCATCCGGGTAGCTGATGGCGATTTCCAGCAGAAAACGGTCAAGCTGTGCTTCCGGCAGGGGGTAGGTGCCTTCCTGTTCGATCGGGTTCTGCGTCGCCAGCACATGGAAGGGCTGCGGCAAGGGGTGGATTTCCCCGGCAATCGCCACGCGCTGTTCCTGCATGGCCTGCAACAGCGCCGATTGCGTGCGGGGGGAGGCGCGGTTGATTTCGTCCGCCATCAGCAATTGGCAGAAGATCGGCCCCTTCAGAAAGCGAAAGCCGCGCCTTCCATCGGGCTGGTCTTCCAGCACCTCACTGCCCAGAATATCGGCCGGCATCAGATCGGGCGTGAATTGCACGCGCTTGGCATCCAGCCCCATCACCCGGCCGAGCGTTTCCACCAGCTTGGTCTTGCCCAAGCCCGGCACGCCCACCAGCAGCACATGCCCGCCCGAGAGCAAGCCGATCAGGCTTTGTTCCACCACATCGGCCTGGCCATAGATGGCTGAACCGATGGCGGCCCTGACGCCGGCCAGCTTTTGGCCAAGTTTTTCCACTTCCTGCACCAGGAATGCAGCTTCTTCAGCCTCAGCACCTTCACGCATGCGGGATAGGCTCCCTATATTGCAGAAATCGTTTTCGGGACTCGCCCCCGCCTTTAGTCAGGTTGGGTGGCAAGGGGTCCCTCGGCAAGGGTCAGGCAGAGATTATGGCGTTCCAGGATGCGGCGAAAGGACAAAATCACGCGCATGCCGAAGTGATGGAAACGCGCGCACCCCGCCAAGCCCATGATGTTGGCGATCTTTCCATCCGCATCGCCCGCGACGGCACCTGGTATTACAGGGGCAGCCCGATCGCGCGCAAAGAAATGGTTTGCCTATTCGGTTCTGTCCTGAAGCGCGACGCCGATGGGTCCTATATCCTGGAAACGCCTGTGGAGCGTGGCCGGATCGAGGTTGAGGACGCGCCCTTCATCGCCGTTGAACTGTTCTGGCGCGATTGTGACTGTGGTGATGGCGCGCCGCGCCAATGCCTGAGCTTCCGCACCAATCTGGATGAAATGGTGACCGCCGATGCGGAACACCCAATCCGCGTGCATCTTGACCCCATCAGCCGCGAACCGCGCCCCTATATCACCGTCCGCCCAGGGCTGGAGGCGCGGATCAATCGCGCTGTCTTCTACGAATTGGTGGCGCTCGCCCAGGCCGAAATCATGGATGGCCGCAAGGTACTTGGCGTTTGGAGCGAGGGGATGTTCTTCCCCATAGATGAAGCGCCCATCCTGGATATGCCGGAAGCGTGAGCGGGCAATTCGCGTTTCCGCTGACCGTTGCCGCGCTGCAAGCGCGTATTGCTGATCCGCTCCGGCTTCGCGCTGATCGGCCCGCCCCGCGGGAGGATGTGGAACGCGCCGCGCGCGCCGGTGGGCGCATGACGCCGGCGGCGGTGCTGGTGCCCCTTGTGCTGCATCCGGAACCAACTGTGCTGCTGACGCTACGTTCCGCGGATTTGAAGGCCCATGCGGGGCAGGTTTCCTTCCCTGGTGGGCGGTTGGAGGAAGGCGAAAGCCCCGTAGCGGCAGCGCTGCGCGAAGCCGAGGAAGAAATTGGCCTGCATGCCGGCCTGCCGGAGATTGTCGGCGAATTGCCGCCGCTGCTGACCGGCACGGGCTATCTGGTGACGCCCGTGGTGGCGCTGCTGCGCCCGCCCTTTACGCTGAACCCTCATCCGGGGGAGGTGGCGGAGACCTTTGAATATCCTCTGGCGCATGTGACCGATCCCGCCAAGCCTGAGCGGCGTTCGCGCGAGTTTCGCGGTGAGATTCGGGAATTCTGGGTCTGGCCGCATGATCGCCATTACATCTGGGGGGCGACCGCTTCCGTGCTGGTGACGCTTGCTTCCGTGCTGCGCGAAGATTGAGCGTTGTTGATTGCGGCGAGATAATCAGCCCGTGCCCTATCTGATCGAAGCCCTGCTGTTTCTGGCGCCCTTCGCGGCGTTTTTCATCTGGCGCCGGCTCAATCCGGGGCGGGAGCCTGGGACCGTGTTGCTGGTGCTGGCCGGCTGCGGCGCGGCGCTGATGCTGGCCGGCGCGCTTTGGTATGGGCTGTCACGCGCCAGCGCGCCGGGGTCGAAATATGTCCCCGCCCGCATTGATGGCACCGAAATCACGCCAGGCCATATGGAACCGCGGCGATGAGTGCATTTGCATCATTGCCGGATTTCCTGCGCGCGCCTGCAACGGCGAAGGTGCTTGATGCCTTGCCCGGTAGCCGCGCGGTGGGCGGTGCCGTGCGCGATGCCTTGGCCGGGCTGCCGGTCGCGGATGTGGATGTCGCCGCACCCTTTCCGCCTGAAGAAATCATGTCGCGATTGCTTGCCGCCGGCTGCAAGGTTTTTGAAACGGGCCTCGCACATGGCACCGTCACGGCGGTCTGGGATCATCAGCCGATTGAAGTGACAGCGCTGCGCCGTGATGTGCTGACCGATGGCCGCCACGCCGAAGTGGCCTGGACCACAGATTGGCGTGAAGACGCCGCGCGGCGCGATTTCACCATCAATGCCATGTCGCTTGGTGCAGATGGCGTGCTGCATGATTATTTCGGCGGACGCGACGATTTGGCGCTTGGGCTGGTGCGTTTTGTGGGTGATCCCGCCACGCGTTTGGCTGAGGATTATCTGCGCCTGCTGCGCTTCTTTCGCTTCCAGGCGCGCTACGGCAAGGGCGCCCCTGATGTCGCCGCGTTGCAGGCGATACGCGAAGCCATCCCCGGCCTTGCGCGGCTTTCCGTTGAGCGCATCTGGATGGAAATCAAGCGCATCCTGATGGTGGCGGAACCCGTGCCGGCGCTGCGCCTGATGGCTGAGCTTGGCGTTTTGCCCGCAACCCTGCCGGAAATTGCTGCGCCGGATATTGATTGCCTTGCGCGGCTTGTGGCGCTTGACGCGCCGGCGGAACCCTTGTTGCGCCTGGCGGCACTCGGCGGCGCAGCGCCGGGGCTTGCCGCACGCTTGAAGCTTTCCACGGCTGAGACACGCGCGCTGCGTTTCTTACAGGAAGCCGCGATACCGGATGGGGTGGTTGATGCGGCAGAGTTTCGCCGTTGGCGCGCGCGCCATGCGGCGGTGGCGCTGGAAATACAGGAAGCCGCGCTGTGGTTGGCGGATGCGCGCGAAGGCGCGACACCACTTCGCGCCGCGTTGCGCGCCACCTTGCACGGAGAAGCCGCGCCCGTTTTTCCCTTGCAAGGGCGCGATCTTTTGGCAGAAGGCGCTTCCCCCGGCCCAGCGCTTGGGGCGCTATTGGCTGAAGTTGAAGCCTTTTGGATCGCGGGTGGCTGCGTGGCGGATCACGCCGCTTGCCTTGCCGAGGCAAAACGGCTGATGGCGCGCCCCTGACGTGATGCCTACCCCGGCAGCATCTTGCCCGGGTTCATCAAGCTTTCGGGGTCAATCGCGCCCTTGATGGCACGCATGACATCCAACGCCACCGGGTCTTTCAGCGATGCCATGGCGTGGCGCTTGGATTGGCCAATGCCATGTTCGGCGCTGAAACTGCCGCCCATCTCCACCGCGATGCTATTCACCAGCGCTTCAAGCCCCGCCGCGCGAGACGCCCAATCCTTGTATTCCATGCCCTTCGGCGCACCCATGCCAAGATGGATATTCCCATCCCCCGCATGGCCGATCATGAACAACTCGCCTTCCGGCCAGCGCGCGACCAATTCCTTTTCAACGCGCGCCAGAAAGCGCGGCACTGCGGAAACCGGCACGGCGGTATCAGTGCCGACATAAGGCCCGTTGCGGCGCTGGCAATCCGGGTAATCTTCCCGAATGCGCCAGAAGCCGGCGCGCTGATCCTCATTGGCGGCCAGCACGGCATCGGTGCAATCACCGGCCTCTGCCGCTTCCGCCAAAGTATCTTCCAGCATTTCCTTGAGCGGCACGGCGGGATGCGCGGCGGCGATTTCCACCATGACATACCAGGGGCTTTCAAGCGCCATCGGCATGCGCGTGCGCAGCCCGTAGCGTTCCACCACCTGCATGCATTCCTTGCGGATCAATTCAAAGGCAATCACATCCGCGCCCGATTCCAACATGCGCGAGAGCAGCGACAGCGCCGCATCAGGCGATGGCACGGCGACAAAGGCTGTTTCCACGCGCTTGAGTGCCGGCACCAGGCGAAGCGCTGCGGCGGTGATGATGCCAAGCGTGCCTTCCCCGCCCAGGAACAAATGGCGCAAAGCATAGCCGCTATTGTCCTTGCGCACGCGGCGCAAATCATTCAGCACGCGCCCATCGGGCAGCACCACCTCAAGCCCCAGCACCAAATCACGCGCATTGCCCCAGCGGATGGTGCGAATGCCGCCGGCATTGGTGGAAAGCGCGCCGCCCACCATGGCCGAGCCCTGCGCGCCCCAGGAAAGCGGGAAAAGCCGCCCCGCCGCCGCAGCGGCTTCCTGCACATTTTGAATGATGCAGCCCGCTTCCGCGACCAGGGAAAAATCCTTCGCATCCACATCGCGGATGCGGTTCAGGCGTTCCAGGCTCATCACCACCGCAGGCGGGCCGTTATCCTGCACCACCGCACCGCCACAAAGCCCGGTGCGGCCACCCGCCGGCACAATGGCAAGCCCGGCGGCGGCGCAGGCGCGGACAGATGCCGCGACCTCCTCAACCGAGCCCGGGCGCAGCACGGCGCGCGGCGTGCCGCGATAGGTTCCGCGCCAATCCACCGCATAGGGGGCGATATCGGCATCCTCAATGAGGCAATTCTTCGGCCCCACAATGGGGGCGAGCAATTCGGCAGGGTTCATGGGGGAATACTTCCCCCGTTATGCCGCTCGGTCAAACGGGGAGCTTGACGACCCTCGTCATGGGCTTCAAGCACGGGGGAGAAGCTGGAAAGGAGTAGAACATGGCGCGTTTTCTCAAGCGGGGGCGGGATGCGGATGCGGTGGCGGAAGATGACGCCAAGGTGCGCGCCACGGTCGAAAACATCCTGGCCGATATCAAGGCGCGTGGCGATGCTGCGGTGCGCGAACTCTCCATCCGCTTCGACAAATGGGACCGGCAGAATTTCCGCCTGAGTGAGCGCGAAATCCAAGCCTGCCTGGATCAGCTCACGCCGCGCGACCTGGAAGATATCCGCTTCGCGCAGACCCAGGTCCGCAATTTCGCTGAGCATCAAAAGGCGGCGCTCCGCGATATTGAAGTGGAAACCCTGCCCGGTGTGGTACTCGGCCATCGCAATATCCCGGTCAATTCGGTCGGCTGCTATGTGCCTGGCGGCAAATACCCGCTGCTGGCATCGGCCCATATGTCGGTGGTGACGGCCAAGGTCGCCGGCTGCAAGCGCATCATCACCTGCGCGCCGCCATTTGAAGGCCGGCCTGCCCCCGCCATTGTGGCGGCGCAGCATTTGGCCGGTGCGGATGAGATTTACTGCCTGGGCGGTATTCAGGCGGTGGGTGCCATGGCGCTGGGGACTGAGAGCATCGCGCCGATTGATATGCTGGTCGGCCCCGGCAATGCTTTTGTCGCGGAAGCCAAGCGTCAGCTTTATGGGCGGGTTGGCATTGATCTTTTCGCGGGTCCCACCGAGACCCTGATCATTGCTGATGAAACCGTGGATGCGGAAATCTGCGCGACTGATCTTTTGGGCCAGGCGGAGCACGGGCCGAATTCGCCGGCTGTCTTGCTCACCACCTCGGAAAAACTGGCGCGGGAGACAATGGCCGAGGTGGAGCGCCTGCTTGGCATCCTGCCCACCGCCGCCATCGCCCGCAAAGCCTGGGAAGATTATGGGGAAGTGATCATCTGCGACAGCGAAGATGAAATGGTCGCAGAAGCTGATCGCATTGCATCCGAACATGTGCAGGTGATGACGCGTGATCCGGATTACTTCCTGAACAACATGACGAATTACGGCGCCCTGTTCCTCGGCCCGCGTACCAATGTTTCCTATGGCGATAAGGTGATTGGCACCAACCATACTTTGCCCACGAAAAAATCCGCGCGCTATACGGGCGGGCTTTGGGTCGGCAAATTCATGAAGACCTGCACCTATCAGCGCGTGCTGACGGATGAGGCTTCCACCATGATTGGCGAATATTGTTCCCGACTTTGCATGCTGGAAGGCTTTGCGGGCCATGCGGAACAGGCGAATATTCGCGTTCGCCGCTATGGCGGGCGCAATATCCCTTATGCCACCGCGGCGGATTGAGCTGAGGCAGTATGACGGGCTAGGCTCCCATGGGGATTGCGCTGGACATTTGCATCCGCCATGCAAAGCCTGAAGAGGCCGACGTCGTTTCAGGCTTGATCCATTCGGCGGGGCCGGAAATCTACGACTATGTTTTTGGTGAGGGGAGACAGGGCGCCCCGGGATTCATTGCCGCTGAGTGTCGTTCGGGTCGGGGATTATGTGGATATGCTACTCTGCTTGTTGCGGTCCATGCGGAGCAGGTTGTTGGTGTGGCCTGCTTTTTCGACGCGACTGAGCATGGGAAGATGCAGCGCGCCACCCTCTGGAATATCCTGTTGCATTATGGATTTCGGCGATTTTGGTCGGTTTTTGCGCGTGCCGGGAATGTTGCGCCGGTTCTCAGTCGACCTGGTCCTCAGGAACTTTGTCTGCGCAATTTTGCTGTGGCCCCTGAAAAGAGGGGGCAGGGCATCGGCAGCGCCTTGATTCGCCATGGAATTGCCGAGGCTAGGGCGCGCGGGTTGCGGCGCTTGATCCTGGATGTTGCAGAAAACAATCCAAAGGCGAGGGCGCTTTATGCGCGCCTGGGTTTCCAGTCCGCAAAGGCTACGCGTTGCCGTAATCCGGGAGCGGCGTCGCGGATTCCTGAAAGCATCTGTATGATCTTGGATGTGGTGCCTGATTGAACAGATGGTGCGCGCCTTCTTCCAAGAGGGCTCGCGCGCGGCGCTCCGGCTGTGATAACAAGGCGTTTAGTGTTCAGGAATTCCCACCATGGATTTACCCCGCACCCCTTCCTTTCGGCTTGACGGCCGCCGCGCGCTAGTAACTGGCGCCGGCCGCGGCATTGGCCTTGCCGCCGCTGCGGCACTCGCGGATCAGGGCGCGCATGTCACGCTACTCGCCCGCAGCGCCAATGAGATTGAAGCCGCAGCGGCGGCCATCCGCGCCAAGGGTGGTGCGGCAGAGGCTCTGGCCCTGGATGTGAATGATCTGGCGGCGACGGAAGCCGCTATCACGGCAGCCGAGCCCTTCGATATTCTGGTGAATAATGCCGGCACCAATCGCCCCAAGCCCTTCACTGATGTCACGCCGGATGATTTCGATGCGGTGATGGGGCTCAATGTCCGGGCTGCGTTTTTCCTGGCGCAACACGTGGCGAAGCGGCTGCTGACGGCGAAGCGCCCCGGTTCCATCATCAATGTGTCGTCGCAAATGGGCCATGTCGGCGCGCCCAATCGGACGATCTATTGCGCCTCCAAATGGGCGATTGAGGGCTTGACCAAGGCCATGGCGGTTGAACTCGCGCCGCATGGCATTCGCGTGAACACACTCTGCCCCACCTTCATCGAAACGCCGCTGACAAAACCCTTCCTGGCTGCGCCTGGCTTTCGGGAGCAGGTGGAAGCCAAGATCAAGCTTGGCCGGGTGGGTCAGGTGGAAGATCTGATGGGTGCGATTCTGCTACTTGCCAGCGATGCTGGTGCGCTGATGACGGGCTCGGCCTTGCTGGTGGATGGCGGTTGGACGGCCGATTAGCATTCAGACAGCCCGGCGTTCCGGCGGCAGGCGCGATAGCCGACGAAATACGGAATAGGCCGCTGCTGCACTCGCTTCCTGCATCGCGCCTTCGCGCACTTCCGCCTGGTTCCACATCCAGCTTTGCGGCGGGTCATCGCGCATGGTCCAATCGGCGAAGAGGCGCTCCGGCGTATCGCCCACATGCAGCAGCGCCACCTCCACATGCCGGTCATCGGCCAGGATCCGCCCGAAGGTTTCTGTGACCGCCGCGCGCGGGCCTTCCAGCATTTGCATGAACATATCTGCGCGGCAGATCAAGGCGCCGGTGATCGCGTTCTCAGCGTTGCGCGCCCGCGCCATGGTCAGAATATCATCCAGCATTGGCGCATTGAAGCCGAAGGGGCGAGAGGTATAGATAAGCTGACAAAGACGCATCGGCATGTTTCGCTCCCGGAGCCTGTTTCGGGAAGCTTAGGCGAAGCCAAGGGCCAAAGGGGAAAAATTCGTCATGGATGAGGAAAATTTCCATCGCCTGCTGCATCGCCCAGGCACGCTGGTGGATATCGGCGCGCATGATGGACTGCTGACCATTCCGCTCGCGCGCCTGCCGGGCAGCCGCGTATTGGCTTTTGAACCCCTGCCCAGCGCCTATGCCCGGCTGCAAGCGGCACTTCGGGCGGCCTTTGGCGCCGCACCGGCCAATGTGGAATGCCACCATCTGGCGCTTGGCGATCATCAGGGCAGCATCACCCGTGCCATGCCCGTACTGGATGGGGTGGCGCAGTAACAATGGGCCAGCACCGCCAAGGATTACGCGGCGCATGTCTCGGCCCGCGTGACGGTGGAGCGCTTCACCGTGCCGATGCGCACCCTGGATGATTTCGCG
>JADCEX010000195.1 GCA_020249825.1 Roseomonas sp. | reverse complement strand
CCCGGCAGCGCGGCAATATCTTTCCATGGCCTTGGCACTTGGGTCTGGGCCGGAGGATTTCGTTTCCCCCATCCAGCATATGGAAAAATTGGCAGGCATTGAGGTGCGCGCCACCCCCAAGGAAGCAGGCGGCTGAAGCGACCACAAGGATCACGGCAGTAGGAAGCAGCAATGGAATTCGGCATTGGCAGGGCCTGACCGCGCGCACTGCTGGGGAAATCCTGCGCAGCATGACGCTTTTCGCCCAGCATGTGATCCCGGCCTTCCGCTCGCCGGCCAGCCGGGTGGCTGCGGAATAGGCATGGATTTCACCAACTGCATGCGCTAAGACGCCGGCTTCTGGGAGCCTCATCCAGACATCCGGGAGACGAAGGGAGATAACATGACAATTGAGAGACGTTCCGTTTTGACCGCTGCCGGCGGTGCCGCGGCCCTTGGTGGCCTGCCCTGGCGCAGTGCGAAAGCCCAGGCCGCGAATACCATCCGCATCGGTATTCTGACTGACATGTCGGGCACATTCCGTGACATCAACGGCCCGACGACAGTGGCTTGCGCGCGCCTGGCGGTGCAGGAATTCGGCCAGCGCGGCTTCAATGTGGAAACCGTGGTGGCGGATCACCAGAACCGCCCGGATGTCGCCATCAATATCGCGCGCCAATGGTATGATCGTGACGGCGTGGACATGACACTCAGCCTCGCGGCTTCCTCGGTCGCCTTGGCGGTGGCAGAGCTGACGCGTGAGAAGAACAAGGTCACGATCCCGACCTCCACTGCAACATCCGATATGACCGGCCGCGCCTGCACGCCGAATACGGTGCATTGGTCCTATGATACCTTCATGCTTGGCAGGTCCACAGGCGGTGCAACGGTGCGCGCGGGCGGCGATAGCTGGTTCTTCATCACCGCGGATTACGCCTTCGGCCATTCCCTGGAACGCGACACCACGGCCTTTGTGCAGGCGGCGGGTGGGCGCGTTATTGGTTCCGTGCGCACACCTTTTCCGGGCACGACAGATTTCTCATCCTTCCTGCTGCAGGCGCAGGCTTCGCGCGCGAAAGTCATTGGCTTTGCCAATGCCGGCACGGATACCATCAATTGCATCAAGCAAGCGGCGGAATTCGGCATTACGCGGCGCGGCACTAAGCTTGCCTCCATGCTCATGTTCCTGCCGGATGTGCATGCGCTTGGCCTGCAAACGGCCCAAGGGCTGGTCTGCACTGAGACCTTCTATTGGGATCTGAATGACCGCACCCGCGCCTTCTGGCGCCGCGCGCAAGCGGTAGCCGGCCAGGTCGCCATCGGCATGAGCCATGCCGGCGATTATTCCGGAACGCTGCATTATCTGAAGGCGGTGGCTGATCTGGGCGTGCAGGCCGCAAAAGCGAGCGGTGCGGCAACGGTTGCGCGCATGAAGGGCATGCCAACCGATGATGATGCTTTTGGCCAGGGCACCATTCGCGCTGACGGCCGCAAGATGCACCCGGCCTATCTGTTCGAAGTGAAAAAGCCCGAGGAAAGCCGCGGCCCGTTTGATTATTACAAGCTGCTGCAAAGCACCCCGGCGGAGCAAGCCTTCCGCCCCTTGGCTGATGGTGGCTGCGCTTTCGTTCGTAGCTGATGCAATGCGCATGGGGCGGCGTACTGCCGCCCCATGTGATCCTTACGCTTTCGGCAAGGGCGGCAATGGGGTGGCATCGGGCGGAATTTGGACTTCCGCGACATTGAGTGTCATGGAAACCGCGACGTAATAGCCGCTGACGGCAATCAAATCCACCGCACCTTGTTCACCAAAACGCGCGATAGTGGCGGCAAAAGTTGCGTCAGATACGCCATGGTCGCGATGCAATTCAGTGCAGAATTCATAGACAATGCGTTGATCTTCCGTCATGCCTGCGGGGCGGCGGCCGGCGGCCAGGTCAGCCGCAATGGCGGGTGGCAAGCCGGCCTTCATCGCCATGGCGTGATGCGCATACCATTCATACTGGCTGGTCCAGACACGCGCCGTGATCAGAATGGCGAATTCGTTCAAATCGGTGGGGATCGAGCTATTGAAGCGCAGATATTCCCCAACCCTTTGCATCCGATCAGCGAAAACCGGGCTGCGCAGCCAGGCATTGAAGGGGCCGCGCAAGCCGCCGCGCGGGCCTTTGATGATGCCTTCAGCCGCTGTGCGCTGCTCCGCGCTCATGCTTTCGGGTGTCAGTTCGGGGAAGCGCGGTTTCTTGGGCGTGCTCATGCTGGTTTCCTTATCTTCATTGCTGCCGAAAGCGGCGCGCCCCGGCGGATGGGGCAGGCTAGACAGCGCCAGTGGGGCGGGCAAGCCAGCGCATGCTTGCCGGGGCGGGGAGCTTTGGTTAGCTTGAACGCCCAAGATGACCAGCCCAGCCAAGCTAGGGTCAGCAGCAAGCCGGATGGAGAAGCACCATGCATGATATCGTGATTCGCGGCGGCACTATTGTGGATGGGCTCGGCACGCCGCGTTATATGGGCGATGTCGCGATTGATGGTGATCGTATCACGCAAGTTGGCGGCAAGGCTGGCCCGGCGCGGCGTGATGTTCCGGCTGAAGGCCGGCTGGTGACGCCTGGTTGGGTGGATGTGCATACGCATTATGATGGGCAGGCCACTTGGGACCCCAACCTGGCGCCTTCTTCCTGGCATGGCGTGACGACTCTACTTTTTGGCAATTGCGGCGTTGGCTTCGCGCCGGTGCAGAAAAGCCACCGCCAGGCGCTGATTGACCTGATGGAAGGCGTGGAAGATATCCCTGGCATTACGCTGACCGAAGGGCTGAAATGGAATTGGGAAAGCTTCCCCGAATATCTCGACGCCTTGGAAGCCATGCCTCGTACGCTCAATATCGGTGCGCAGCTCGCGCATCATCCCTTGCGCGTTTATGTGATGGGTGAACGCGGGCTGAAGCGCGAAAACGCGACGGGCGATGATATTGAAGCCATGGCGCGGCTGACGCAGGAAGCGCTGGAAGCCGGCGCCTTCGGCTTCACCACATCGCGTACGGATCAGCACAAGACCCTCGCCGGCGATCTGGTGCCGGGGCGCTATGCGGAGGAAGAGGAATTGCTCGCCATCGGCCGCGCCATGGGCAAGGCAGGACGCGGCGCCTTCGGCATGTTGAGCGATTTTGAGGATGAGGCTGCGGAATTCCGCTGGCTGCGCGAAGTGGCGAAATCCACCAAACGCCCGGTTTGGTTCCTGCTGACTGATCGCGCCTATGACCCGCAGCGCTGGAAGCGTCTGATGCATGGCGTGCATCAGGCACGCGCCGAAGGATTGAACCTGGCGGCGCAAGTTGCGGGCCGCACCGTGGGGTTGATTTTGGGGCTGACCACATCGCTCAATCCCTTTGCCTTGCGCGAAAGTTTTGCAGCACTGGCCGGGTTGCCGCCGGCCGAGCAATTGGCGCGGCTGCGTGATCCCGAAACACGGCACAAGATCCTCTCCGAGGAAGCATCGAAGCGGTTGCTGGATGTGCTGCCGCCGCTGTCCCGCCAAATCGCGACGCGTTGGGACAATATGTTCGAATTGGGCGACCCGCCGGATTATGAACCGCCGCGCGAACGGAGCATCGCGGCCCTCGCCGCCAAGGCCGGCCAGGACCCGGCTTCCTACTGCTATGATTTCCTGGTGGGCGCTGATGGCGGGCGGATGCTCTATTTCCCGGTCACCAATTACGTCACGGGCGATCTTTCCGTGGTGCGCGAAATGAATATGGATAAGGCAACGGTACTTGGCCTTTCAGATGGCGGTGCGCATTGCGGCGTGATTTGCGATGCCTCTACCCCCAGCTTCATGCTGACCCATTGGGCGCGTGATCGGAAGCGCGGCGATGGGCTGCCACTGGAATTCGTGGTGAAGCGGCAGACGAGTGAAACTGCGGATTTCTTTGGCCTGACGGATCGCGGGCGGCTGGCGCCGGGGGCGGTTGCCGATGTGAACATCATCAATTTCGATGCGATGCGCCTGTATCATCCTGAAATGATCTATGACCTGCCGGCCGGTGGGCGGCGTTTGGTGCAGCGGGTGGAAGGCTACGACATGACGCTGGTCGCCGGGCAGCCCATTCGCGAAGCGGGGCATGATACGGGCGCGCTGCCGGGCAAGCTGCTGCGCGCGACAAGCTGAAAGGTAGCGCCGTTACGTCAGCCGATAATGGCTCGGCATTTCGTCCTTGAGCGCGACACCTGTGGCGCCGAGCTTGCGTGCTTCCACCAATAGCCAAAGCGCCTTGGCGGCAGCGGCATCAGCACTAAGGCCGCCCGGTCGGATATTGCTGATGCAGTTCCGCATGGCGTCATTGCTGCCGCGCCGTGCTGCCCAAGTCAGGTAAAGCCCCATACTGTCGGTTGCGGAAAGCCCGGGCCTTTCGCCGATAAGCACCACTACGGCTACGGCTTCCATCGCTTCTGCGACATCATCACCAAGCGCGACGCGCGCCTCTTCGGCAATGATGATCGGGCCTGGCGTGAAGCCAGCCTTGGCAAGTGCCGGCACCAGCGCAGCAAGCAAAGCCGGCGCTTGTTGCTGCACGCCGCTGGCGCAAAGCCCATCCGCAACCACAAGCGCGATACAGCCCTTTGCCCTTGGTAGAACTGAATCCTCCGGCAATTTGCGGCCGAGATCCGGGCGCAGCAGGAAGCGGCGGCGATCTGCTGCCTGGCTTGTCACGTGCTGTATCGGCAGGCCAAGTGGCGCAAGCGCTGCTTCCAATTGCGCGATATCCAGTTTTGACCAAACGGCATCGCGTGCGCGGGCATGCGCCTCCTGAAAATCGAGATGCGCGGCGGTGGGCAGCGCATTACCAACGCGCCCCAGCGCCACGCGCGCATCAGTAAAGCGCCGCAGATCGCGCCATTTGCTAGGCGTGTTCATGCAAGCCCGATCAGCTTGGGTGACAGGCGCGCGGGGATTGCTTCTGTCGCGCCGCCAATGCCCATGCGGTTCAGCCAATCCTCGAACTCCGGCGCGGGGCGTTTGCCAAGCGCGGCGCGCGCATAAAGCCCATCATGGAAGGAGGTCGATTGATAGGCGAGCATCACATCATCCGCCCCCGGCACGCCCATGACGTAAGTCACTCCCGCGGCGGCAAGGCAAGTCAGCAGCGCATCCATATCATCCTGATCCGCCTCTGCATGGTTGGTATAGCAAACATCAACCCCCATCGGCAGGCCAAGAAGCTTGCCGCAGAAATGATCTTCCAAGCCGGCGCGGAGAATCTGCTTGCCGTCAAACAAATATTCTGGGCCGATGAAGCCCACGACGGAATTCACCAGCAGCGGTGAAAAGCGCCGCGCCACCGCATAGGCGCGTGCTTCAAGTGTTTGCTGATCTACGCCCTGATGTGCATCCGCACTCAGCGCGCTGCCCTGGCCGGTTTCGAAATACATCATATTCTGCCCAAGGCTGCCGCGCTTGAGCGTGAGCGCCTGGTCATGCGCTTCGGTGAGCAAGGCCAGATCAACACCAAAGGATCGGTTCACGCCTTCGGTCCCGCCAATAGATTGAAACACCAGGTCAACCGGCGCGCCCATATCCATGGCGCGCATGGTGGTGGTCACATGCGCCAGCACACAGCTTTGCGTTGGGATATCATAGGCGATGCGCAACCTGTCCAGCATATCCAGAATCCGCAGCACCGCTTCCACATTATCGGTCGCGGGATTGACGCCAATCACGGCATCGCCAGCGCCGAGCAAGAGCCCATCAAGCGTGGCGGCGGCGATCCCGCGCGGATCATCGGTTGGGTGATTGGGTTGCAGGCGAATGGAAAGTCGGCCCTTGAGGCCGATGGTATTGCGAAAGCGTGTGACATTGACGCATTTCGCCGCGACGGTAATCAAATCCGCCGCACGCATGATTTTGGACGTTGCGGCTACCATTTCCGGCGTCAGTCCCGGTGCAAGCGCCGCAAGGGTCGCGCTATCGGCCGCATCGGCAAGCAACCAATCGCGCAGGCCACCAATCGTCAGGCTGCTGATCTGGGCAAAGGCAGCCTTATCGTGGCTGTCCTGAATCAGGCGCGTGACCTCATCGGTTTCGTAGGGAATGACGCTTTCAGAGAGGAAATGCTTGAGCGGCAGATCGGCAAGCGCACGCTGCGCAGCGATGCGTTCTTCAGCGCTTTCGGCAGCCACACCAGCCAGCGCGTCGCCGGACCGAAAGGGGGTCGCGCGCGCGAGCAATGACCTCAGATCGGGGAAGACATAACGCGTGGTGCCGATGGTCTGCGCGAAGGCCATGCTCGTCCTGCAGGAAAGAATCAACTCAATACACTATAGCGTGAAGGAGTGCGGGATTCGATACTGAAAGCGTGTGGCCTATCCGGCATGACACGCGCGATCCGCAGGCATAGACTATCCCTGAAAATGGAGGATGGCAGATGCGCATCGCGGTGATGGGGACAGGCGGTGTTGGCGGAGGTTTTGGCGCGGCCTTGGCCAAGGCGGGGGCGGATGTGACCTTCATCGCCCGCGGCGCGCATCTGGCGGCGATGCAGCGTGATGGGTTGCGCATCATTGGTGGGCGGGGAGAGACGCATCTGCGCCCGACCAAAGCCACTGATGATCCTGCCAGCATTGGGCCGGTGGATCTGGTAATGTTCTGCGTCAAGCTATGGGATGTTGAAAGCGCCGGTGAGGCGATTCGCCCGATGGTTGGGCCGGAGACAGCCGTGCTGCCCTTGCAGAATGGCATTGATGCCAGCGAAAGACTGATCCCCATTTTGGGCGCGAAAGCGGTGATGGGTGGTGTCGCGCAAATCAGCGCCACCATTGATGCGCCAGGTGTGATCCGCCAGACCGGAACCTTCATGCGGCTTGCGTTTGGGGAGTTGGATGGCAGCATTTCGCCGCGCGGCAAGACATTTCTGGAATGGTGCCAGCGCGCCGGGTTTGACGCGACACTGAGCGATCGTATTCAGACCGAGCTTTGGCTGAAATTCATTATTCTCGCGACCAATTCCGGCATGACGGCGCTCACGCGCCGTCCGCTTGGCGAATTGCGTGATGACCCCGATATCGCACCCTATTTCCGCGCAGGGTTTGAGGAAGTGATCACACTCGCCCGCGCCAAGGGTGTTTGGTTGCCGGATGATGTGCTGGAACGTAGCGTGAAGTTTACCATGGGCGCGCCAGCGGGGATGCGGGCTTCCATGGCGGTGGATTTGATTCGCGGCAACCGTATTGAATTGCCCTGGCTATCCGGCAAGGTGGTGGCGCTGAGCCGTGCGCTTGGCGTGCCAACGCCAACCCACGCCATGATCAACGCCGCGCTGAAGCCTTATGCCATGGGTGCGCCTGAGGATTAGCCTGGGTTTTGTGCGCGCCAATGTTCCGCGATTTGGCCCATGGTGGCGGGCCAGATACTACCGCGCGCCATGATGGCATCAAGCATTTCATTGAAGGCCCGAATGCGATGCGGCACGCCCATCAGCCAAGGCGTGATGGGCACCACCAGAATGCGGCCGCTGCCGGTTTCCTGCGCTTCGCGATCCAGCGTCTCATGCGCGGTTAAATTGGCTTTGGTGAAATCTTCGGTCGGCAAATGTTGCTGATGCAGCATGCGTTGATCTGATAAATCCTGCGACAGCGGCATGCAGATCAGCCGGCCCGCATCGGTGTTCATCAGATAGGGCATGTCATCATTCGCCCAGCCGGTGGTGAAGTTGAAGCCCGCTTCCGCAACCAGGCGCAGTGTGTGGCTTGATTCGGAATGGGCCGGCGAATGCCAGCCGCGCACTGAAGCGCCGAAACGTCCACGCAGCAGGGCCGCGGCTTCCTGCACCGTGGCGCGTTCCTGATCGAGCGGAATACCGCTGTGATGCAGCCGCCCCATATCAAAGCCAGCGCAGGCGATTTCCCATTGCGCCGCGGCCAGATCATCCATCAGTACGGGATAGCGCTCAGCCAGGACGGCGCTCAGCAGGGCGGTGGCAGGTAGGCCATGCGCACCAAGTGACTTCATCAAGCGATAGACGCCGATCCGATTGCCGTAATCGCGCAGCGTATAATCCCAATAGGAAGGATAGGGCCTTTCCATGCCACCTGGTGCGATGAAGGGCTTGAGCGGCATGTCCATCGGGAAATGGCCCATATGGACCGCGATGCAAAGCGCGATGCGCGCACCATTTGGCCAAGTGATTGGCTTTGCGTCAGGCAGCGCGCGGAAGGGATAAATCTCATGATCCATGCCGCGCCGGCGCGCGGGATAGTGCAGATAATCTTCAGGCAAGCCCTTCATGGTGTCCCCGCCGCGATCCAGGATTGCGCTTCCGCCCGATGATGTTCCGTATACCAGGCGGCGATTTCCCGCCCTGTGGCGAGCCAGACCTTGTCATGGGCCACCACGTGGCGCAGCACATCATCGAGCGCGCTGATGCGATGTGGCTGGCCAATCAGGAAGGGATGGAGAGGCATGCACATCACGGTGCCGCTTTCAGCGCCTTCCTCATAAAGCTGCTCAAATTGCGCCTTGCAGATGGCGGCGAAGCGCTCGGGCGGCGTATTGCGCATGACCAGCAGCGGCACGTCATTGATTTCAAGCGAATAGGGAATGCTGACCAAATGGCCGCTGCGTACCTTGATTGGCGTCGGCTGGTCATCATGCAGCATATCGAGCGTATATTTGATGCCTTCCTCTGCCAGCAGATGCTGCGTGGTTTCGTCATTTGATATTGCCGGCGTCAACCAGCCATCCAATTCCTGACCGCTCGCGCGCTTGATGGTTTCGCGGTTTTCACGAATGACCGCGCGCTGCTGATCTTCATTCATGCCGTAGAAATAGCGGGTATTGTAGGTGCCGTGGCTGAATAGCTCCCAATCCAGTTCGCAGCAGCGTTCGATGATTTCCGGATAATGATCACAGACCGCGACATTGAGCGAGACACTGCCGCGCACGCCGTGCCGGGCCATGACATCCGCCATACGCCAAAAGCCAACGCGGTTGCCGTAATCGCGCCAGGAATAGCCGAGTACATCGGGTTGCGGCCTGGTCCAGGGCATGCGGCGTGCATTTGGCGGTGGGTCAAGCTCATAATGCTCAATATTGGGTGCCACCCAAAAGGCGATGCGTGCGCCATTTGGCCAGGTGATCTTGGGGCGCCTGCGCCAGGGCATGTAATCGTAATGGCCGGGTTCGCTGAGCATCGTTGGTCTTCTTTCGGGCGATTGCCATGGTTGTCAGCTTACCGGGATCCTAGCGTCATGCAGGCTGACATGGGGGGCATTTGTAATAGGTTGTCGTAGTTCAGGAAAGGAGTTTGAAAAATATGCTTGTGCAACAGTATCATTTACTGGGCACAGCATGAGGTCTGTCACAGCAACGCCCGCGTGCCGAGGGTCTGGCGCCGGGAGAGGAGTTCCCGCGCCTGTATCGATTTCCACGAATAGATTGCTCGATTTGGGCCTGAGCAGAAACACAATGCTTTGCCTCTCGAAACTCTGCATCACCTTTTCGAATGGGGTTCCAAGGGGATGATCATCCAGGCGGCATGATATCTTGATGGAGGAAGCGATCTGCGCCGCTGCGATGTGGAGAAACAGCATCAGTTCCTGACCAATGGCCTCATCCGGGAGGGGTAGCCGTATAGTAACGATGCCTGGCTTGGTCCAATTCGCCCAATACTCAAGCCCATGCCAATTCAGCCCATCGCGCAGAAGATTTGCCAAGGCCAAGTCAAAGTTCGGCGTAAGGGCGTTGGATTTGCCGATATGAACAACGCGCCCGATGGGCACCCGCAACAGTTCTTCTTGTCGCGTTCTGGCAGAGGGCTTTATGCTAATGATGGTGTCAACAAATTCGCGGGCGACATCCTTCCAATCACGCAGCTTGGCATGGGCGCGTGCGTGATTGGATAAGCGTTCTCTTTCTTCAGCATTGAAGATCAAGGTTTCAAGCTTGGTGTAGAGATCACAAAGGTCATTGCTGCGGAAATAGACAGCCGCGCGACCACCCGCTTCGGTTAATGAGGTGTGGCATGGAATGAGCGGCAATGCGCCGAAGGCCAAGCTTTCCGTAACAGGTAGGCCCCACCCCTCATAGAAGCTATTGTAAACGGCGAACAGGCTTGCTTCATAAAGCGCTGCCAAAGAATGATCCGTCACGCTCGAAATAAGTATAATCTTTGCGCTGAGAGCGGGGCGCGCGCGTAGAAACTCGGCAGCCTCGTCAAATAGCCAGCCTGCCTTGCCAAGACAGACAAGGAAGGGAACATCTGTAGCGTCATGATTTTCCAATAATTTCTCCCAGGCCTTGAAAAGCAGCAAATGATTTTTTCGGCTCTCCAAGGTGCCAACACATAGGACAAAAGATGAATCGTGTGGCAGAAGATGGTTTATTGTATTGCTCGCATTGATGGCGCGCGTGGAAAAATCACGTCGCATGTCACCATTCAAGGCAATGGGATGAATTGGGAAAACAGCCTGAGGGAGAAATTTTGCAACCTGATGCCGTACGTCCATCGCGGACCATTCAGAATTCGTCACCGCTCCGTCAACTTCAAATGGTAGGGTCGAGAACCACTGACAGAATTCCTCAACCAGGAGATGTGAACAATGCTCAGGCATCATCAAGGGGATCACATCATGGATCATCGGAACATAGCGGATACCGTATTTCTTTCGTAACTCTCGAATCTTTAGAAAATAATTTTCAATCCACCAAGAACTTCCCAAATT
Organism: Roseomonas sp.; assembly: GCA_020249825.1. Taxonomy (GTDB): domain Bacteria; phylum Pseudomonadota; class Alphaproteobacteria; order Acetobacterales; family Acetobacteraceae; genus Neoroseomonas. Next base: position 13,729 of record JADCEX010000195.1, on the reverse strand, counting down.
GACGAGGATGAAGTCATTTTCCTGAAGCTGCTGGTCCAGATAATCCGGCGGCAAATCAGAATGATCCAACCGCCTTAACATCTCCTGCAGTTCTTCCTCCAGTATATCATCACCAGATTCGGCTGCGTTGTGAAGGGAAAGGAACAGTTCTGCTTCAACAGGAATCCACTTACTTCCCGCCTGATCGAAATGAACCACTAACGGGTTTGCTTGGGCCCTGAATTCGGTCAGGGCGAAATAGATGATCTTTAGTTGTACGCGTTGGATGCCTGTTGGGACCCTTGACTCTCGCATATATTGAATGAGATCCGATATATCGAACATAATGCGTGTAGAGCGCGGCGAGTTTTCCATGACTTGTTCAGCTTTCATCGCCTTCAAGATCTCCTCCATAGCAGAGATTTTGCGCCTGGCGCCATGGTTTTTGGGGTCGTAGGAAGTTGCGCGTTGATAGGCTTCAAGCGCTTCCTCATTTCGGCCAAGCAACTCGAGTTCATGCCCAATCCGTAGATAAAGGTTACAGATCTCGTGGAACCGTGCAACATGCTCGTCGGGCATGTCCGTGGTCTTCATTGAGATCTGCTAATGACATTATTTTGATGCTTGCTATATAGCTTCAAGAGACGCGCCTGGTAGCGCTCTGGCGAAAACTCCTGAGCGCGTATCGGGCCCGCTTCGGCTAGGCGCCCCAGCAAATCGGCATCATTATTCAGCGCGCGGATGCCTTCGATCAAGGCACGTATGTCATAGGGATCGATTTGCAATGCTGCGTTACCAACTACCTCCGGCAACGAAGCCGTATTCGATGTCAAAACCGGCGTTCCTAGAGACATAGCCTCCAAAGCCGGCAGGCCAAACCCTTCATATAGAGATGGAAAAAGCACTGCCTTCGCGCCCCTGATCAAGCTGATCAACATTGAATGCGTAGCATATTCAAAATGAAAAACACAAGAACGTCTTTCCTGTACGTTTTTTTGGCTCAACAAAAAACGTACATGTTCGCCCTCTGAGATCAATTGTAATTCCGTATTGGATTTCCATGCCTTTTTGCCAACAATGACCAGAGGATCGGTCACGCCGGATGCAAGGTATGCTTCGATCAGACGTCCAACATTTTTCTTCGGTTCAATGGCACCAAAAAAGAGAAAGTAATTCTTGTAGCTTAAGCCAAAGGTACCTTCCAAATCGCTTTTGACATCGCTGATCGCCTTGTTGCGGTAGACAGAAGGGATATCCACGGCCTGATAGGTATTGGTGATCCTTTCCTCCGGAACGTCAAAAAGGCTCATGATATCGCGCTTGGAAGACTCGCTTACTGTAACGAGATGATCCGCCTTTTCAGTCAGGCGCTGGATCAGCTTGAAATAATGACGCTTATTGTCAAGCGTGGTATAGGGAAGGCGCAATGGCACAAGATCATGCAGCGTGTAGATATTTTTGGCTTTTGGGACATGGATCGCCATTGGATAGGTCCAATGCATGATGTCTGGCGGCTCGCGGAAATGCACATTCATGCGGCCACCGAACAGGACTCTATAGAGCGATTCTTTTTCAAACAGATCCTGGGCATTCCATATATGATCGAAGTATGGCAGGCGTGACCGAAAGTTATCCCGAATGACACGACCGGTAATCGGCACCTCATGGGCGATTTCACTAAACGGCAACGTCAGCATATGGCGAAAAATTTTTAGAATCTGCGAAAGCTGTGATGGCTCGCTGATCCTTGGATCAAAAAAGGCGATTTCGCGCATCATTGAGTTTGAACTTGTCGTTGGGGCTGAAGTCCCATAGAGGACGCCAACCTCTGCGCCGATGTCACGCAAAGCGAAGGACAGATTACGTGCATAAGTCGCCACCCCGGTTCCCTGTTCCAAGGACAAGTTGAAGCCATCAATATAGATGCGGGGCTTATGCAAGAAAAATCTCCCAAAGGACTATTGATTTCATAGCGATAGTTATTGCTCAAAAATGCTTTCGCTGGCAAGAACAAGGGTAGCTTCAAATCCGAAGCCGTTGTCGTTTTTGAACAAGGCTTGGGTTGGCGCGTAAGGGGTTTCCGTGATGAATCCTGCGCTCCTTCAATCCGCCTGCCGCAAGCCGCTATCGCGAATGAGCTTGGCATATTTCTCAGCCTCCGCCCTGACATAGGCCGCGAATTCCTGCCGGTTCAGATACCGGATCGGGTGGCCGGCGCGCGTCATGCCCTCAATCACCGATGGGGTGCGCAAGGTGCGCGCGCAGGCCTCATCCATGCGCGCCACTACGGCTTGCGGCGTGCCGGGCGCGGTGAAAAGGCCGGTCCAAAGCGGATAGACCAGGTCCAGCCCCTGTTCGCGTAAGGTAGGCGTGTCGGGAAAATCCGGTGAGCGTTGTTCGGCAAAGACCGCCACAGCATGCAGCCCGTATTGCTTCACCAAATTCGCCTCTGCGGTCAGCATCGGCACGGTGCCGGAAAGCATGGCCTGAACGCTATCGCCCGAACCGCGGAAGGGGATGTGGTTCATTTGAATGCCGAAGGCGCGCGACAGCCCTGTCATGGCCAGATGCCCAAGCCCGCCAACGCCGCCCGAGGCATAGGGCAATTGCCCTGGATTGGCTTTGGCGCGCGCGACGATATCGGCAATCGTTCTGATGCCAGTTGTGGTCGGCGTCATCAAGGTGGCTGGCGCTTCCGCGACCAAACACACGGCCGTAAGTTGATCCGCGCGATATGGGGGGCGCGCCATGAAGCTTGGTTGAATGGCGATCGGCGCCATGGAGGTCAGCAGTATGGTCTGCCCATCGGGCTTGGCGCGCACAACCTCGGCCGTGCCGATGGTGCCGGTGGCGCCGCCCACATTGCGGATTACAACCTGCGTTCCCATGGCTTCGGTGAAGACCGGCTGGATCAGGCGGCCGATAATATCCGTGCCGCCGCCCGCCGGCCAGGGGATGATCATTTGTACCTGGGCAGAGGCCGGTGCGCTGCCAGCCCATAGCGCAGCAAGGGCGAGTGCGGCCCGCGACAAAAGCTTCATAGCCGTGTTTCCTTCCCAAAACGTAGCGCTTGGTGCGCCTTGCCGGGAAGCTTGGCCCAAGCGGTCCCGCCGGAGCAAGCGGAATTTGCGGCTGGCCGCGGCGCGGTCTAGCGTTTGGCCCACAAGAACAAGGAGGAAACCCATGTTGCGTTACGCTCTGGCGTTTTGCGCCGCCTTTTTCGCCGGCAATGTGCAGGCGGCTGATCTGCCGGACCGGCCCATTCGCATCATTGTCCCCTTCACCCCGGCTGGCACCAGTGACATCCTGGCGCGTGTTCTCGCCGAAGCTGCCGCGCCCTTCCTGCCGCGCGGTGCCGTGATTGAAAATCGCGGCGGTGCGGGCGGCAATATCGGCATGGCGGAAGCCGCGCGCGGTGCGGCGGATGGCTCTACATTGGTGCAATGCGCCTTTGGCCCCTGCGGTGCCAATCCCGCGCTTTATGCCAATCCGGGTTACAGCCTGAGCGATTTCGCGCCGGTGATCCTGACTGGCGCGGTGCGCAATGTAATGACAGTGCGTAAGGATTTGCCGGCGCGCAATATCCAGGAATTCATCGCGCTGGCGAAGACAACACCTTTGAGTTTCGCGTCGTCAGTTGTGGGCGCATCCAATCACCTCGGCCCGGAATTGCTGCGCAGCATTACGGGGATTGAAATGACCCACGTGCCCTATCGCGGTAGCGGGCCGGCGGCAACAGACCTGATTGCAGGGCGCGTTGATGTGTTTTTCGACAATTTGCCATCCATTCTGCCGCATATCCGCGCGGGCACAGTGCGTGCCCTGGCGGCCTTGAGCGCGGAACGCATTCCCGAATTGCCCGATCTGCCGACCTTTGCCGAACAGGGCGTGCAGGGGATGGTGATTGATAGCTGGTTCGGCTTCATGACGCCTGCCAGAACGCCGCCAGCGGCTATTGCCGCATTGAACGCTGCCTTCAACAAGGCGATGGAAACCCCTGCCGTGCGCCAACGCATGCAGGAATTGGCGCTGACACCCATTGGTGGCACGCCGCAACAAATGGGCGTGCATATCCAAAGCGAAGTGGCGCGCCGGTCTGAAGTGGTGCGCCGCCAGGGCATCCGCGCGGAATGAGACCATGACCAGCAAGATCCGCGCGCTGCGCACCATCCGCATCGCTGAACGCCCCAACCTGCTTTGGATTGAAATTGAAACCGATGATGGGCTGATGGGCTTGGGGGAAGCGTTTCGTGGTGCGGCTGCGGTGGAAGCCGTGATCCATGAAAGCGTGGCACCCTTTCTGCTTGGGCGTGATGCACGCCAGATTGAAGGCATCTCCCGCCATTTGCTGACACCCTATGTCGGCTTCGGGTCGTCCAGCGCGGAAATCCGCGCCGCTTCGGCGGTGGATATTGCGCTTTGGGATTTGGCAGGAAAGCGTCTTGGCGTGCCGGTACATGAGGCGCTTGGCGGTCTCTCCCGCGACAGGGTGCGCAGCTACAACACCTGCGCGGGCTATGACTACAATACCAAAAGCGCGCAGCGTCGTGATATTGGCGCGGCGGATCAGTCGCGCGGGCCTTATGATGACCAGGTGGCCTTTATGCGCGATGCAGGGGCGCTGGCGGAAAGCCTGCTTGCGGAAGGCTTCACCGCCATGAAGATCTGGCCCTTCGATATCTACGCGCCGTCAACCCAAGGGCAATCCATCACCTTGGCCGATCTCAAGCGCGGGCTTGAGCCATTTGAGAAAATCCGTCGCGCCGTTGGCGACAGGATTGAGATCATGGCTGAATTGCACAGCCTTTGGTCCTATCCGGCGGCACAGCGCATCTGTCAGGCGCTGGAGCCCTTGGCGATCACCTGGGCAGAAGACCCGATCGGCAAGATGGATGATGTTGCCTCCCTCGCGGAATTGCGGCGCGCCACGCGTGTTCCGATCTGCGCGAGTGAAACGCTTGGCGGCAAGGTCGCGTTTCGCGACCTATTGGTCGCGGGGGCGACGGATGTGGTGATGCTTGATCTCACCTGGTGCGGTGGCTTGACCGAAGCGCGCAAAATCGCCGCCTTGGCTGAGGCTTGGGCACGTCCCGTGGCGCCGCATGATTGCACCGGGCCGGTGACGCTGGTGGCATCGCTCCATCTGGCGCTGCATGCGCCGACAGCGATTTTTCAGGAAGTGGTGCGCGCCACGCTGGCCACCTGGTATCGGGACCTCGTCACCGTTTTGCCGCGGTTGGAACAGGGCTGGGTGCTGCCGATTGAAGGGCCGGGGCTTGGCACTGCGCTATTGCCGGAAGTGGCAAAGCGGGAAGATGCGGTGGTGCGGGTCAGTCAGGCCTAACCCGCCCCCTCATCACGCAACAGCTTCTCCACCATCTCCGCCGGCACATCGCTGTTGGTGAAGCAATCGCCTGGCCCGCGCAGTAGCACGAAGCGCAGCTTGCCATCGCGGTTTTTCTTGTCTTTCGCCATGCGCCCGAGCAGCGCATCCACCGTGAAGCGGCGCGGCAGATCGGTGATGCGCGCGGGCAGGCCGCAAGCAGCCAGATGCGCAATCACGCGGGATGGCCATTCCTGGCTGCAATGGTCAAGCCGGGCGGAAAGTGACGCCGCCAGGCCAAGCCCAACCGCCACCGCCTCCCCATGCAAAACGCTACCATCAAAGCGCGCTTCGGCTTCCAGGGCGTGTCCAAAGGTATGGCCAAGATTGAGCAAGGCGCGCCCGCCCTCCGCACTTTCCTCACGCTCATCCGCGGCGACGACCGCCGCTTTCAGCTTGCAGGATTCGATCACAGCGACAGCAAGTGCGCCCGCATCACCGGCGATTACGGCGCTGCCATTGGCTTCGCACCAATGCCAGAATTCGCCTTGCAACAAGCCGTGCTTGGCCACTTCCGCATAACCCGCGCGCAATTCACGCGGTGGCAGGGTGCCGAGTGTATCCGTATCTGCCAGCACAATGCGCGGCTGATGAAAGGCACCGGCCAGATTCTTCCCGGCCTTGAGGTTCACCCCGGTCTTGCCGCCAACACTGCTATCAACCTGGGCCAAAAGCGTGGTTGGGATTTGCACAAAGGGCAGGCCGCGCATCGCAATCGCCGCCGCGAAGCCCGCCAAATCCCCCACCACACCACCGCCCAGCGCAATCACCGCTGTGCGCCGATCCACGCCGGCCGAGAGCAGATCATCCAGCAGCCCATGCAACCGGCCAAAATCCTTGCTTGCTTCGCCGGGGGGCACGGTCAGTTCCGCGGCAATGGCAAAGCCTGCCTCCTGCAAGCCAGCGCGGAACGCCGGCAGATGCAAGGGCGTCACCGTCGCGTCTGAGATGATCGCGACACGCTTGGCGGGCAGCACCGGCGCCAGCAGGCCGCCGGCACGCGCGAGCAAGCCCTGCCCGACCAGTACCTCATAGGCGCGTTCCCCAAGGCCGACGGGCACGCGTTCGGGCGGGTGATAGGTCTTCAAGGCATGCTCCAGGCGGCGGGTGGTGTTTTCCAGGCTTTCATCATTGCAGGCGAGTGTGATGTCAGCCTCGGCATAAAGCGGGTGGCGCGCATTCATCAGGCGCTGCAGCACCTCGGCCGGGTCGGCATTCAGGAACATGGGGCGATGTTCGCGCCCCGCGACACGGCGGATCAGCACCGAAAGCGGGCATTTCAGCCAGATGGAAATGGCACCACTCGCGCGAATCGCAGCCCGCGTGGCGGCATCGGCAAAGGCGCCGCCGCCGGTTGCCAGCACCAAAGGCGGGCCGGCCAGCAGGCGGGAAATCACGCGGCGCTCACCATCGCGGAAATGCGGCTCGCCATAGCGCGCGAAAATCTCCGTAATCGGCATGCCGGCAGCGTTTTCGATTTCCGTGTCGGCGTCTCGAAACGGCAGGCTCAAAAGCCCGGCCAGCCGCCGCCCGAGCGCGGATTTCCCCGCCCCCGGCAGCCCCACCAGCACAATGCTGGGCCGCGCCGGATCGCGCCCAGCGGCAGGTTCGGGCAGGCCCGGCAGGGCATCATCAAGGAGAGAGTTGCGCATCTTGGGGCTGAGCGTTAGCACGAATTGAGGAAAGCGAGAGGGAGCCCAGGCGCCAGCATGTTCCGTAACCCGATTCTGCTGGTTGTTGCCGTGGTGCTTGGCCTCTTCGCCGTGGGCCTGATCCTGATTGGCGCCTTTCCGCCCAGCGTGACGCCCCAGACCGTTGAACGCACCATCCCCAATGATCGCTTCCGCGGGCGCTAACCAATCAGCCCAGGCGGGGCTTTCCCGCCATGCCGAGGCGTTTTTGGAAATGCTGGCGGCTGAACGCGGCGCCGCGCGCAATACGCTTGCTGCCTATCAGGCGGATTTGCAGGATTTCGCGGGCTTCGCCGCAGCAAAAGGCGTGGCGTTGCATGGGGCGGATAGCGCCCTGCTGCGGGCCTGGCTCGCCGGCCTCGCGGCGCAGGGCCTGGCCGCGCGCACCCAGGCCAGGCGGCTTTCCGCCATCCGCCAATTCCATCAATTTCTGCTGCGCGAGGGGGTTCGTGCCGACGATCCCTCAGAATTGCTGGAAGCCCCCCGCCTGCCGCAAAGCCTGCCCAAGGCGCTGCGCGAGGAGGAGGTGGAGGCGCTGATTACCGCCGCCGCCGCGCTGCCCGGCAAAAGGGGGCCGGTGGCGGCAGCGGTGGTCGAAATGCTTTATTGCAGCGGGCTCCGTGTTTCTGAGCTGGTCAGCCTGCCGGCGGCGGCGCTCCGCCCCGGCGCACCCTTGATTGCGGTGCGCGGCAAGGGCGGGCGGGAAAGGCTGGTGCCGGTTTCCGAACGCGCCCGGGAATTGGCCATGGCCGCCCGGCCGGAGGAAAAGGGCAAGGCCAGCCGCCATCTTTTCCCCTCTCGCGGGGCGTCGGGGCACCTTACGCGCCAGGCTTTGGGCTTGATGTTGAAGGAGGTTGCGCTGGCCGCGGGGATCGACCCCGCCCGGGTCAGCCCGCATGTGCTGCGCCATTCCTTTGCGTCCCATTTGCTGCAACGGGGGGCGGATTTGCGCAGCCTGCAAATGCTGCTGGGCCATGCGGATATCGGCACCACGCAAATCTACACCAAAGTGTTGGAGGAGCGGCTGCGCGCCCTGGTGGCGGAACATCACCCGCTTGCAAGACCAGGGGTCGCATCCCAGGCGGATTTGGGCTAACCCCCCGCCATGCGTCACTTCCTGGATTTCGAAAAACCCATCGCCGAGCTTGAAGGCAAGATCGAGGAGCTGCGTCGGACCACCGATGCCGGCGGCATTGATGTGGCCGAGGAGATCGGCCGCCTTGGCGAAAAAGCCCAAGCGCTGCTGAAGACCACCTATGCCAAGCTGTCGCCCTGGCAGAAGGCTCAGGTGGCGCGCCACCCGGATCGGCCGCATGCGACAGATTATATCGCGGCCCTGATCCAGGATTTCACGCCGCTTGCCGGTGACCGCGCCTTTGCCGATGACGCGGCGGTGGTGGGTGGTATGGGGCGCTTCCGTGGCCGTGCTGTTATGGTGCTGGGGACGGAACGTGGCCATGATACCGAAAGCCGCGTGAAACATAATTTCGGCATGGCGCGGCCCGAGGGCTATCGGAAGGCACGCCGCCTGATGGAATTGGCCGGGCGTTTCGGCCTGCCGATTCTGTCCTTTGTTGATACATCAGGCGCCTTTCCTGGGATTGATGCGGAAGCGCGCGGCCAGGCGGAGGCCATTGCGCGGTCCATTGAAGCTGGGCTGGATGCGCCGGTGCCTTTCATTGCGACCATTATTGGTGAAGGCGGGTCGGGCGGCGCGATTGCGCTGGCGGCGGCGGATCGCATCATCATGCTCGAACACGCGATTTATTCCGTGATCAGCCCGGAAGGCTGCGCTTCCATCCTGTGGCGCGATGCGGCGCAGGCCAGCACCGCTGCGGAAGCGCTGAAGCTGACGGCGGATGATTTGCGCAAGCTTGGCCTGGTGGATGTGGTGGTACCGGAACCTTTGGGCGGCGCGCATCGCGATGCCGCGACGGTAATTGCGGCTTTGGGTGATAAGATCGAAACCCTGCTGACACCATTGCTCGCTTTGGATGGTGCCACGTTGCGCGCCCGCCGACGCGACAAATTCCTGGAAATGGGGCGCAGCGGCGCCCTGTGATGGCGGCTGATCCGGCGTCGGAACTCCGCGCGCGTTTCCTGCGCGGCTTTCCGGCGATTGCCTTGGTGATTTTCCTCTCCGCCGTTGATCAGACCATTGTTGCCACGGCGCTTGCCGATATCGCCGCCGATATGGGCGGGATCGAGAAGGTTTCCTGGATCCTGATTGCCTATCTGGTCGCCGCCACCTGCGCCGCGCCGGTATTCGGGCAGCTTGGTGATTTCTTTGGCCGGCGGCGTTTATTGTTTGTCGCGCTGGCGATTTTCTTTGTGGGCTGCGCCGGCTGCGCGCTGGCGCCCAATCTGCCAAGCCTGATCGCCGCACGCGTGATCCAGGGCTTTGGCGGCGGTGCATTGCTGACCCTGACGCAAGCTTTGATTGGTGAAATTGTGCCACCACGTGAACGCGGCAAATTCCAGGCCTGGATTGCGGGGGCTTATGGATTTGCCTCGGCCTTTGGGCCGGTGGCGGGGGGCTTCATCACCCAGGCTTTCGGCTGGCGCTGGATTTTCTGGTTCCTGCTGCCCTTGCCCTTGGTCTGCGCCTATATCGCGCGGCGCCTGCCCGATATCGTGCCGGATCATGCCGGGCGGCGCTGGCGTTTTGATTGGCTGGGCCTTGCGCTGTTTGTGCTGACCATGGGTGCGGCCCTGGTCGCGCTGGATCGCGCGCGGCGGTTTGATGCGGCCTATCTGCCGCTGATCATCGGCCTGGTTGCAATGGCGCTTTTCGCGGGTGTCGCCCTGCTGCGGGTTGAACGCCGCCAACCCGAACCGCTGCTGCCGCTGCCCTTATTTGCCGAGGCAAGCATTTGGCGCCTGCTGACGCTTTCCATCCTGGTGGTGGCAGCGCAGGTGGGCTTGATTTCCTTCCTGCCCTTATGGCTGCAAGTGGTGCGCGGCTATGATCCGGCTTCCGCCGGGCTGGTGCTGCTCGCGATTTCCATTGGCTCCTCCTTTGGCGCGTTTTTCTCCGGCAAGATGGTGGCGCGCACCGGGCAGGCGATGCTGTGGCCGAGCATCGGCCTGCCGGTGGCGGCACTGATCTGGAGCTTGCTTGCGATCTATGCCGCAGCCATGCCGCTATGGCTGATGTTGGCGCTGTTGGGCGTGGCAACCTTTGGGTCAGGCACATCCTATCCGGTGGTGCAGACCACGGTGCAGGCGGCGGCGGGGCAGGGGCGGCTTGGCATTGCGGCGGCTGGTGTCGCTTTCTCACGCAATTTCGGCGCAGCGCTTGGTGCGGCGGTAGCGGCGGCGGCGATTTTCGGCGCCATGGCCCTGTTCACGCCGGCACTGAGCGAAGGTTTCGCCGTACTCGTTACTGACCTTGGCGGTTTGGGCGCGCGTTTGGGCGGCGATGGCGTGGCGCAATTGCGTGCTGCCTTGGCCGAGCCCTTTCGCGGCCTTTTCATCATTGTCGCCGTGTTGGTGGGTGCCGCTTCTGTCATGGCTTGGCGCGTGCCGCTGCGCCGTTATTGAGCTTGTGTCGGGCGGGCAGGGTGGGGCAAGCTGGTACTGTTTTCAGGGAATAGAACCATGGCCGAAGCCGCCCCATCCAAACCCGCCTTTGCGCCCACGCGCAGCCTGCCTTTGCCGGGCGGTGCCAAGCTGGTTTTTTGTTCCGGTGTCACCGCGCGCGGGAGTGCGGCTGAAGCGCAAGGCGTGGAAGCGCAGGCCGAGGAATGTTTCGCGCGCCTGACCCGCGCCCTGGCACAGGAAGGCGGCAGTTTCGCCGATGTGCTGAAGCTGAATACCTATCTTTCGGATATGCGCGATTATGCCGGCTTTGATGCGGTGCGTCGGCGCATCCTGGCGCCGCTTGCCGTGCCGCCCGCCAGCACCTGTGTGGGTGGGGCCAGCTTCACCACGCCGCTCACGCGCATTGAAATCGAAGCCATTGCGGTGATCGGCGCCAAGGCGTGAGCTAGGATGCCGCTTGAGGCTTTATCGAACGGAAATCACCCGTGACCGCAGATGGTGAGGCTTGTCGAAGCTTTCCTGCCAAACCGGCCATCAACAGAAAGCGTCGAATATAGCTTAACCCATCCGCCCCGCCGCTTCCGCCGCCAACCAGGCAAGCCTGCCTTCCGCGAATACCGCAACCGGTGCGCGGCGGGCTGCATCCACCACCACCACATCGCCGCGCAGCCCGGCCGCAAGCCGGCCGCGATCATGCAGGCCACAAGCCTCGGCCGGATTGGCGGAAACCAGCGCCCAGGCACGGGGCAAATCCAGCACGCCGCGCTGAGCCATGATGAAGGCCGCTTCCAGCATGGCAGGCCAGAAATAGTCAGACGCCAGCACATTCACCAAACCGCGTTCCGCAAGCGGTGCGGCAGATGCCCAGCCCAAATGGCTGCCACCACGCACCACATTGGGCGCACCCATCACTACCGCTTCGCCTGCGGTGCGGGCTTCGGCGGCCACTTCTTCCTTCATTGGGAATTCGCAAATCTGCGCACCATGCGCGCGGAACAATGCACGGCGTTCAATGCTGTCATCATCATGGCTCAGCATGGGAATGCCGGCTATTGCGGCAGCTTCTGCAAGGCGCGCGCGCGCCACCGGCACCTGATCACGCCGCGCATAGACAGTTTTCGCGAGTGCCGTGAAGGCATCCGCCTGCATGCCTGCGCGTCCGGCGTATTTCGCAACTTCGATGGGGTGATCCAGTTTTTTTACAATGGCCGGCGTGTGATCATTAAAGCCAAGCAAATGCACATCGCCAGCTGCAATATCTGCCAGCGCATCATCCAGCGCATCCAGATTATCAGCCTCAAAACGCAAATGGACGCGAAGATCGGTCGCGGTACTGCCCTTCATGTCCCGCAAGGCCGCCTTCATGCCACGCCATGCATCAAGCGAGCGCAAGCCAGGTTCCCAGGAAAGCGTCACGCCAAGATAGGCGGTGGTGATGCCGCATGAAATCAATTGCGCCGCCGAATCACGCAAGGCGAGCGCGGCAGGAAAGCCAATGCCGGGGCGCGGCTGGAATTGCCGTTCATGCGCATCGCCATGGATATCCACTAGGCCGGGCAAAACCAGCAGGTCAGAAGCATCGAAGCGTCTTGCAGCGCGCGTGGGATTTTCGGTGATGACGCCATCCGCAAGGCAGAGATCATCTTTCGCCAATGCCGTATCGCGCAGCACCTGGCCGCCTTGAATGATCCAGGCCATGCTCAACTCTCCATCACCAATTGCACGCGCGCGGCAGCGTAACAGGAAAGGGTCCAATCCACGGGCGTGCCTTCCGGATCGGTATTCAAGGCCTCCGCCACAATCACGGGGCGGGAACGCGATTGCATCAGATGCTTCGCCTCTTCGGGGCTTGGCAGACGCGCCGTGATGCGCGTGGAATGGCGCCGGTAATCGGGCACGCCGCAGGCCGCGAGAGCCACGGTGATGGAAGCCTGCTGCGCGAGCGATTGCGTCGCGGCCGCAAAGCGCGGCAGGGGAAAGTGGTGCAGCCCAAGCGCCACGGGCCGGCCATTGGCCAGGCAAAGCCGAGCCACGCGCAGCACCATTTTGCCCCGCCTGATGCGTAAGCCTGCCGCCACTTGTGCTTCTGCCGGGATTTCCGCAATCTGCAAAATGCGTCCGGCCGCCTCTCGATTTTGCCGGCGAATGATCTCCGAAAATCGTGTGCGGGGGCCAAGCGGATAATCCAGCACATCTTCCGCCACAAAGGCGCCGCGCCCCTGTTCCACACGAATAATGCCGCGTGCTTCCAATTCTTCCAAAGCGCGGCGCACGGTATGGCGGTTGACGGCGAAGCGTTTAGTCAGCGCCGCTTCGGTCGGCAGCCTCTCGCCCGGCTGGCGCTTGCCGCCGGAGATATCGGCCTCCAGCGCCGAAGCGATCTGACGCCAGAGCGCAACACCCGCCCCGCGTGCCAGGGCGGGGTTTGTCATCAAAGTTTCAACCATGACTGCGCAAATCCATGTCATATCCGTATTGCATGGGGTGGCGCTTCCTGTCTATAGGTCTAGACAAGTGATATGAACCCGTCAGACACCCTCTCTCCCCAGGCCGCGCGGCAGAAATGGATGGCTGTGCTTGCACGCGCCTCAGCAGACGAATTGGCCGCAGGGCTTGCTGTACTGCCGGCATTGCCGGAAGCAGAGGTGCTGCGCGTGCCAGAAACCGGCTTGGTGATGGTGCGTGGCCGTGCGGGCGGTGATGGCGATGCCTTCAACCTTGGTGAAATGACCGTGACGCGCTGCGCCATCCGCCTTGGTTCGCATATCGGCCATGCCTATGTCACAGGGCGCGATCATGCCAAGGCCAGGCTTGCCGCCTTGCTTGATGCAGCCTTGCAGGATGCCGTGCTGCATGATGCGTTGATGCGGGCCGTGATCGAACCCCTTGCCGCCGCGCAACAGGCAACGCGCGCGGCTGAAGCACGCAAGGCCGCCGCGACGCGCGTTGATTTCTTCACCATGGCGACAATGCGATGACACGCTTGACCCCCGGCTTTGCCGATCCCGTTTTGGATGCGCAGGCAAGCTTCCGCGCCATTCTGGAAGCGATGAGCCGACCCGGACGCATTCAGCGCATTGAAGCGCGCATCACGCCGCCCGCGCCGCTATGCTCTGCTGCCGGCGCAGCCTTG
>JADCEX010000194.1 GCA_020249825.1 Roseomonas sp. | reverse complement strand
GATGCCGGGACTCTGTCCTGAGCGAGCCGGCAGGGCCAAAAAATCACTGAAAATGGTTATGTTCAGGCGAAAGCAGCGTTGAAAACATACTCGCGCGCCAAAATTGCGACGCTCAATGACAGCTTTTCAGCAGCCTGCTAGTCAGATATAGCTCTAGAAGAAAATTTCGCAAAACAGAACCAGCTAATCCCCTCCCAAGCATTGCGCGGCGTTTTGCAGGTGTCGCAAACTCTTCCCGCGCATCCAAGCCGGCAACCGGCGGAACATATACTACCTCCGGTATTTGAGAATCGAGAGAAAGATTTGAGTCCAGTGCCTTAATGTAAAGTCTATCCTGAACTAGTGAGAAGGCCATAGTAAGAGTGCGCAGAACGGGCGGGCCAGGAACTGAATCCTTATTTTCGTCCCAGGTTACAGTAATTGACATAGAGTAACCTTGATCTGAGCCAGCCGACTTCAGATTGTGCCAGAGGTGCTTTAGATCGGGGATGTTGATAGGCGTGAAGTCATCACGGGAAATTCCGGCGCCTTGCCCCGAGTATCCCTTAGTGATGGCTACACTGCCCTTGAAGCGCTGCACTACGGAAACGCCGAAGGCCCAAACAGCCAGAGCATGAAGAAGCGTGGATTTTCCATGATTGTTTGGTCCCGCGCAAATCGTCAACCCTTTTGGGTTTAACTCAAATTTCTGATCCGTGAAGCGCTTGAAATTCCGCACTCGGACTTCCTTGAACATGATTGCTTTCTCCGACGCTAAATTGGCCGCAAGGTCGAGTCTAATGCAGGAGTAGAGCAAAGGATGCCTGCCATACCTTTACGAACAGGGACGGCCTTTTCAGAATCCGACGGCAAAAAGGGGCTTCCTGGATCACATATTTTTATGCAGGCGAAATAGAAAAATCGAGCGCGGTCTGGCACTGCGCGGAGGCCGCCGCACGACTCGAAACCTTTTTCTCCCATCACCTCTCACTCCCTCCAAATCCCCCCTGCGCTCGCAGCGCTTCCCACAGCGCGCCAGGCCCGAGCAGTGTCGCCAGGATGCGCGCTTGTATGCTTTCGGAATTCAGCGCCTGCTTGCTCATATTCTGGTGTGCCGCCATGGCATCCATGATGGCGTTTTGTAATTCCTGGTGCAGGCTGGGGGAGCTTTCGAACTGCTCCTTAGTGTTCGCGGCAGCCTGGGCGCGGAGGGTTTCCGATTCCATCAGTTTGGTTTTCAGCACGCTATCCACATAGGTCACCGCATCGCCATCCGTCACATCGCCTTCAAACAGGTCATTGATGGCGGCAATGATCTGTTCCAGGCGTAGCTTGTGCTTGTCCTGAACCTGCCCGCTCCCGACATCGGTCGGCGGTATCAATTTCGGCCCATCTTCTCCGCCGCTCAGGTTCAGCTTCTGCTGACCAAGATCGCGCATCCTGTGATGCGTCAGGCGCAGCGCGGAAAGGTCTATGCCCTCACGTTCCCGCCCATAATCCAGCAGCGGCAGCAGCATCTTGGCAAACAGGTACAGTTTCTCGATATCGGTATTGCCGTAATCGAACATCTGGCCAAGGAATTCATACACCCGCACATAGCTGCCCAAATCGCGCTTGAAGAGCAGAAGCGCTTCCATCTCCCCCTTCGCGGCCTGCTGCGCCTTATCGCCATCTGTACCTGCCGCGAATGCCTGCTTGGCGTGCTTGAAGCGTATCAGCAGCCGGCTGCTCACTGGCGTGATGGCGGCATCCAGATCGCCCTGTGTTGCCTTCGGGTTGATTGCAACCTTGGCAACGCGTTCCACCTCATGCTGGTCATAATACCCTGTCGCATCCAGCTTGCTGCGCAGGTCCAGCACCACATTCGGGTCGCTCACGCCGGCCAATTCGGCGGTCTTGTGGTACTGCTGGAACGCCTCCAGCACCTTGTCCGCGTCATTGACGAAATCCACCACATAGGTGGTGTCCTTCCCCGGATAGGCGCGATTCAGCCGAGACAAGGTTTGCACCGCCTGGATGCCACCCAATTTCCGGTCCACATACATCGCGCAGAGCAAGGGCTGGTCGAAGCCTGTCTGGAACTTGTTCGCCACCAGCAGAATGCTGAATTCCGGCGAGGCGAAGGCTTCCCGGATATCCCGCCCCTTTAGGTCAAGGTTCATATTCGCTTCATTGAACGGCTCAGGCCCTGTCTCCGGGTCATTCACATCACCGGAAAACGCCACCAGCAGGCCGATTTTGTAGCCCATCTTGGCGATGTAGGACTTCATCGCAACCGACCACCGCACCGCTTCCTTGCGGCTGGCCGTCACCACCATGGCCTTCGCCTTGCCGCCCAGCAGATGCGCGACATTCTGGCGGAAATGCTCCACCACAATTTCCACCCGCGCGGCGATGTTATGCGGGTGCAGCCGCACCCAGCCCATGATGCCCTTCTTCGCCTCACTGGCATCCACTTCCTTTTCGCCCATCTCCGCCCCGCCATGCGTCAGCCGGAAAGCGAGCTTGTAGGAAGTGTAATTCTGCAAGACATCCAGAATGAATTTTTCCTCGATGGCCTGGCGCATGGAATAGGTATGGAAGGCCACTGGCAGATTGCTCGGCCCCGGCGGCAGAGTCGGATCAGGCTGCCGCCCAAAAAGTTCCAGCGTCTTCGCCTTGGGCGTCGCCGTGAAGGCAATGAAGCTGATACCGGCATCCTGCCCCACGCGCCCCGCCATTTGCGCCGCCAGCAAATCTTCGATGCTGGCTTCCCCACCATCGGCAAGGTCCTGCTGTTCTTCGGCATTCAGAGTCATTTTCAGCTTGGCCGCCGCCTGGCCGGATTGGGATGAATGCGCTTCATCCGCAATCACCGCAAAGCGCTTGCCCTTGGTGGCGACCAGCTTCCGCACTTCCTCCAACGCGAAGGGGAAGGTCTGGATGGTGCAGACCACAATCTTCTTCCCGCCCGCGAGGGCCGAGGCCAATTGCGCGCTTTTCGCCGCGCCATCGCCGGTGATTACTTCCACCACGCCTTGGGTGCGTTCAAAACCCTGGATGGCTTCGCGCAATTGCGTATCCAAGACCGTGCGATCAGACACCACCAGCACGGTATCAAACAGCTTTTGATGCTGGGTGTCGTGCAAATCCGCCAGGAAATGCGCGGTCCAGGCGATGGAATTGGTTTTGCCGGACCCCGCCGAATGTTCGATCAGGTATTTGCCGCCCGGGCCATCTGCCAGCACCGCCGCCAACAGCCGACGCGTGGCGTCCAATTGATGGTAGCGCGGGAAAATCCAGCCCTTCAGGCGCTTCTTGTCATCACGCACCGGCACCAGATAGCGGCCCAGAATTTCCAGCCAGCTATCGCGCTGCCAGATTTCTTCCCACAAATACGCGGTGGGCGCGCCATTTGGGTTGGGTGGATTGCCCGCGCCGAAGTCTCGGCCCCGATTGAAGGGCAGGAATTTGCTTTCTGGCCCGGACAGCAGGGTACACATCTGCACTTCGCTATTGCTGGCGGCGAAATGCACCAGCGCGCCACCGGGGAAGGCCAGCAGCGGTTCCGGCGTATTCTTGCCCGGCGCGCGGGGCAGCCGGTCATACCTGTATTGGTCCACCGCATCCTGGACAGATTGCGTATAGTCGCTTTTCAATTCCGCGGTGGCGACAGGAATGCCATTCAGGAACAGCACCAGATCAAGGCAGTTTTCATGGTGCAGGGAATAGCGCACCTGCCGCACCACGCGCAGGCGGTTGGCGGCGTAGCGCGCTTGCAAGGCTTCATTCATGGCGAGCGCCGGGCGAAATTGGCAGAGGCTGAGGCGCTGCTTCAGCCCCACCACATCCAGCCCATGGCGCAGCACATCCAGCGTGCCTTGCTTGTCCAGCGCGGCGCGCAGGCGCTGCATGAGCGTGGCGGCAGCGGCGGGGCCATTGGCTTTCTGCAGGGCGGCCCAGGCTTCCGGCTGGCTGGCTTCTACCCAGGCCAGGAGGTCTTCCGGGAAAAGCGCATTGGCACGATCATACCGCGCGGCGGCATTGGCTTCATAAAGCCAGCCCTGTGCGGCGAGGCTGGCGCAGATGCCATCTTCAAAGGCGATTTCCTTATGGATGCTCACGCGGCCTCCGGCTGACTGGTGGCGAGGGCGCGCACATCAATCTTGCCGGTGACAGCAGCGGAGATGAGCGCGGCGCGACGTTCGCGGAGAAGGGTGATGGCTTGGGTGGCTTCGGTGATGAGGGTGTCGAAGATCGGTAACTCGTGCTCAAGAAACGTTAGAATCTGCGCTTGTTCATCTATTGGCGGCAGAGGGGTGATCAGCTTTCCGACATCAGCCATTCCAATCGTCTTTATCGTAGCACCGAAAGTGAAAGCATCAAGGAATGGTTTCATTATGTTGAATACACGAAGAAGGTACAACGCCATGATCGCCCTCGAAGGACACCACGCAATCAGATGTTGGGATACGGCCATTGGATGCGTGGTGATTGCTGCGAGCCCCACAGTCGCATCACGGGTGAACACTACCGCACCTTCAGGTAGAAGTCTTGCTGAAGAGTTCGCCATTCCCAGCGCGGTGATCTTCATTTTGGTTTCCGAGATATAGTCATTGGCAGCAAGATGCTTTGAATCGTTCAGGGATACCCAATCGATGTCACCTCCCTCCCAGTACTCGGAAAATTGTTTTGAGGGAGTATGGCCGCTTTCAAGCCGAGCCACTTGCTTAACACGCACTACTTCCCAATGCGCAGGCACTTGGCCGAGCCATTCTATGCCGCTGTCTTTCATGGGGGCGTTGGGGTTGAGGCCCTTGGTGACGGCTTGGGAAACAACGGCCTGCCGCTTTTCCTTCAGCAGCGCAATCAACCGCTCCTGCTCCGCCACCAACGCATCAATCTTACCCGTCTCTTGGTCGAGAAAAGCAGCGATGGCCTCCTGCTCAATGAGCGAAGGCATCGGCAATCGAAAGGCTCGAATTTTTTCCTGATTGATATTGGGCTGTCCTCCGCCTGAGGCCAGCAAGATCAACGCTTCGTTTGCCGCCAGTAATGCAAAAAACGCGAAACGGGGAATAACGCCTTGGGGCGCCGCCAACGCGCAACAAGCTTGGTTTGTACATGCGCTTACCGACAGCCACCCCAAACGCCCAATGGTCGCACCGTACATGGCTATGAGCAGAGTTCCAGGTGGATACATGCGGAGCGTGGAAAAGGCAGTAAGCGCATCATAAGTCAGTTTTTTGGCTGTATCTGAGATGCCCGCTTCGCGCAGTTCCCCGGTCGTGACCCAAGGTAGCTCACCGTCGTAATAGGAACCACCATCTGTGGGCGGCGTTGTGCCGCTACCGATCACGCGAAACAAGAAAGACAGGCGCTTGGCGGACCATGGCTTGGGGATCGCGCCAATCCACTCCACCCCACTATCCTTATACTCCGGGTAAGGCCCCACGCTCATTCCGCCTCTCCCTTCGGCACCGAAGCCTTGCGCTTTTTCGGCAGCGTCTTCGCCGCTGCCTCCAAATCCCGCAGCGCATCCGCCGCACCTTCTGCTTCCAATTGCGCGCGGCGACGGGCAGCGAATTTCTCATATTCCTCTGCCGCCTTGCGGTCCGCCGCGTCACGGCTCACGCGCCCGGCATTGGGCAGCACGGCGCGGTCATTGAAGCGCAGAAAATCATCCAGCCGCGCCGCCCAATCCTTCAGAAAAATCTGCTTGCGCCGGCGGGCCTGATCTTCGGCGAAATCCAGGAACATCACCACAATGCGGTTGAGTTCGCTGATTTCCTCGGCGGACAGGTAATTCTTGGCAATGGTGGTATCGCCCTTGCGCACCGTGCCGGCCTTCCAATG
>JADCEX010000193.1 GCA_020249825.1 Roseomonas sp. | reverse complement strand
CATGAGCAGCACCCTTTACCAAGACCCCTCCCTCATCATCCCGCAACGCCCGGTGCGCGTGCGCTTTCGGCCGCGCCGCGCAGGGTTTAAGGTAGTGCGCAGCGCCATGCGCGATTTCACGCTATTGCTGGCCATCGCCTGGGGCGCCGCGGAAGTGGCACTTTGGCTGAGCGGGGGCTGAAGCCTCAAACCTTGGCAGCTTCCTGGCTTGAAACCGTCTTTGGGCCAGAGGCATAAGACAAGCAGATCGCGTTCAGATGGAATCATCTGAACGCGTGAAGATGCTCGAAAAACAACGAGCTAGAGCGGGTTGCGTGAACCCATGTGAACGCAACATGCTCTAGCGCCGCGCCCGATCAATCCCGCGCGGCGTCGAGATGCGCGCGCAGCCGCCTGAGGTGCGGCAGAATTTCGGCGATCTCAGCCTCCGACAGCACCCCCCCGATGGCGGCCATCTGCGGCCCAACAGCGGCAATCGCGCGTTCACGCATGTCGCGCCCGGCATCGGTCAGAAAGACGCGTTTGCCCCGCCCATCCTTTGGGTCCGCTTCCACCCGGATCAGGCCGCGCGCTTCCAGCCGGTGCAGGGTATTGGTCATCGCTGCCTTGGCCGTCTGAAAAGCACGCGCCAGGGCCCCCGGCGACGCGCCATCCCCGCGCCGCACCAGGTGATTGAGCACGGCGAAATGCGGCTGCCGAAGCCGATCCGGCAGCGCGCGTTCCAGGGTATTGCGGGCCAATTGCTCAATGATCGCGATCTCATTGAGCAATTGGAAGGTGGGCGGGTCGGTGGGGGTCACCCGCGCAGTATACGCGATTCCGCTGGCCAGCGTAGAGCGGTGCGGATGCCCGGCGACGCCGGATAGCCAAGCCGCCCGAACATTTGCAGCCTTTCTCCCGATGCCACACCCGTCGCGCGGCGCATCGCCTCATGCAGCGGCTCCATTTCCGGGAATTCCTGCAGCGTCTGACTCAATGGCTGGATGCCAAGGCCAGCGGCATTCGCCGCCAGATCAAGCCGCAGCCAGTCGCGCCCCGCCTCAAGCTGCGCCGCGCGGCCATTACCCGGTGTCGTGGTCCAGACAAAGCAGGGCGAAGCCGCAATGACCGAAAGCTGTGCTTGCATCATGAGCCCGAAGGCCTGGCCGTTGCGGTCTGTGAAGGCGGCACGGGTAAGCTGCCCGCGGGCGACCATTTCTTCAACCTGCGGCCCGCCAATGCCGATCCCATCCGGGTTCGCCGCCATCTCGGCTCGGCCTAGGCGAAACAGGTCTACGCTTTCCTGCAACGTATGCGGCGTGCCGGCCTCCACCCGGAAGCCTTCCTGCGCGATGTCACGCAATGCCGCGACCCGCGCCGGTTCGATTGTGAAGCCGAAGCGCTTCGGGTCAGCAAGCGCGGCGGCGAGCGGTGCCGGGTCCGGCACCCGCGCCATGTCATAGGGCTGCTTGGCGGAACGGCGCGTCGGCACCGCAGCAAAGAGCGGATCGCGCATACCCGCGCCGGGGCGGAGCGTGATTGTCGCAATCGGCCGCTGATCAAGCCGCCGCCCCGGCAGGCCTTCGGGGAAGAGGGCGATATCGGCGCCAAAACCTTCCTGTGCCAGCGCCATCCGATAAAGCTCAAGGAAACCGCCAAGGCCGATCACGATCTGCCGATCGAATGGGTCGGTTTCGGGCAGGCGGCGATCAAGGTCGCAACGGAGCATCACGCGATCAGCGCCCACCAACTGCACCAGCCATGGTTGCCGATTATGCGGGTTTGGGGCGCGAATGGCGTGGCCGGCAGCACGGATGCGCGGATCGGCATGGCGCGTTGCCGGATCGGCTTCCGGTGCGGGCTGGGCTTTTGCCATGCGCAGCATCCCGTCTGACAGGACAAGCATGGCGCCGGCGGCGGTGAGGATTTGGCGTCTTTGGATTGTCATGGGGCAAGAGACCTTTCGGAATGGCGCGAACGGTATTGTTCGATATCGAACTATATAGTATAACATCGAACCAACTGCAAGATGAAAATAGCCCACACCCATGCCTTGAGAGGCGCGCTTCGGGCCATGGTCAGCCTTGCGGAAGGAATCAGCCATGAATGTTAAATCTGTTGACTTTATCCCTCATAGCCCCAAAGTGATCGCTGCTCACTTTTAGGTTCGTTGCTTCACACCACCATGTGAAAGGGAGTTCACCCCATGAACCGCGCCGTCCCGCTGCCACTAAAGCCAGCCCTTGTCGGCAACGCCCTCACCATGGCGGCGAGCCTAACCGCCGGCGCCCAGGCCGGTACTGGCCGCCGCGTGACCACCCCCGCCGGCGAGTTGGCGGTTCGGGAAGCAGGCCAGGGCACCGTTCCCCTGCTGCTTTGGCACGGGCTCTATGCCGAGGCTTCGATGTTCGATCCCCTGGTGAAGCGCCTGGCGCCGGATTATCGGCTGCTTCTGATTAGCGCCCCGGGCCATGGCGAGAGCGGCCCGCCAACATTGCCGCTCAGCAGTGCAGCAAGCGGCGCGGCGGTGCTCGCGGTGCTCGATGCCTTCGGCCTTGAACGTGCCGCGATATTGGGCTGTTCCTGGGGCGGGATTGCCGGCTTGCAGGCGGCCTTGCAGGCGCCGCGTCGTGTTTCGGCCGTGGCGGCCTTCAATACACCCTTCGGGCCAGGTACCAGCGATTTCGATACGCGCACCATCGTTTGGCTGACGGGTTTGCTTGGCAATACGGCGTTCTTCGGACGCCGCGTGGCCGCTGGCTTCTTCAGCCGGCGCACCCGCGCGCAGAACCCTGAAGTGATCCAACAGTTTGTGGCGGCCTTTCCCGGGCGTGCGCCGCGGGCCCTGCAAGCGGCCGCACGCGCGGTGCTTATCGAACGAGAGTCGCTGCTCCCGCTGCTGCCAAAGCTAGAAGTGCCGGTCCTGGTGGTGTCGGGCGCTGAGGATACGCGTTACCCGCCGGCGGAGACCCAGGAAATTGCGCGCCGAATCCCCAGGGCGCGTTTTTTCACCGTAGAGGATTCAGCGCATCTGACACCGCTTGAACAACCGGAAATCACGGCCCGGCTGGTGCGGGAATTGGTGCCGCCACGGTAGAAGCGGCGTGGCTGCGGGCCGGACACCTCAGGGGGGCATGCATCGATCTGCGTGTGCCTTGTGAAGCGCGGGAGCCGGTGTGTCTTCTCCGGCTTGGGTGGTGCGCTGCGCGCGATCATCAAGGAGTTCGGCGCAGACTGGCGGAAGCCACAGCTTGAATGACGCAGGATAATTGAGGTTTACGGGAAGCGATTATCTCAACGCAAGAATAATGCGGTCACCGATAACGAGCGCAAGATCAGGGACCGGCATCAGCGCGTCCGGGACCCGCCCGCTCCTTAGGGCTGCCGCCCCGTGAATGGCACTCCAGGCGAAGAGCGCATTCTGTTCATTGGGCTCAGCGGTGATCACGCCCTTTTGGCGCAGCCCCATGAGCGCCACCAGCAAAAATTCGTAGCTCTTGGGGACGCCGCGGAGATTCTCCGAATCGCGATAGGCCTCCGCCTGAGAGCCAAACATCAGCCGCCACAAGGCGGGCATATCATCCGCAAATTGAAGATAGGCCTGGCCCAGTCGGATCAGCCTTTGGCGCGCTTCCGCGGCATCGGAAGGCGGGACAGAAGGGTCAAAGGCACCGGCAAACCGTTGTTCCAGGAGAGCAAATCCGATCCTGGCGACCTCGAACAACAAATCCTCCCGGTTGGCGAAGTGGCGGTAGGCAGCGGCGGCGGTGACGCCAAGACCGGATGCAAGTTGCCGCAGGGACAGGCGCTCAATGTCCGGGGCGCATAGCGCCGCATCAATCAACGCCTGGCGGAGATTGCCATGATGGAAGCTTCGCGCGGGGGCGGGTTGCGGCTTTGAGGTCATCGCTTGGTGCGACATGTCTACCTGAAGGGTAAGTAAGTGTTATCACTGCTTACTTTATGCGGCAAGACTTCTATCCATGCTGCGAAACGCCTGCGTCCTGGCGCGGTCTCGGGCGACCCATAAAATTTAATTTAAAACAATAGGTTAAAAAATTTTCGCGCCCGCGTCGTTTTTCGCTTGCCAAATTGTTCTTGTTTTGTTCTTATCTTTCCCATGAGCAGCACCCTTTACCAAGACCCCTCCCTCATCATCCCGCAACGCCCGGTGCGCGTGCGCTTTCGGCCGCACCGTGCAGGGTTCAAGGCGGCGCGCAGCGCCATGCGCGATTTCACGCTATTGCTGGCACTTGCCTGGGGCGCGGCGGAAATGGCGCTCTGGCTGAACGGGGGCTGACTTCTTAAGCCTGCGCAGCTTCGCGGGCGCGTTCGCGCAAAATCGCGACTGCGCGGCGCAGCCCATCGGCGATATGCTCAGGCGGCATGGCGCCGGAGAAAAGCAAATGCCGATCCAGCACAAAGGATGGCACGCCGGAGATCCCCGCACGGCGATAGCCCTCATCCTCGGCCAATACCTCATGCCGCCCGGCATCGCCGGCGTTGAAGGCAGTAAGGCTTTCGGCTGATAGGCCCGCCGCAGCGCCCAGGCGCGCCAGGGTCGCGGGATCGCCAATATCGGCGCCTTCCTGAAAATAGGATTGGAAGATGGCCTCAGCCACTTCGCGCTGCCGGCCATCGGCGCCGGCCAGCCGGATCAGCCGATGTGCTTCCAGCGTATTGGGCGTGCGCGCCATCAGATCATGGCGGAACTCCACGCCAGCCACGCGCCCGGCATCGGCTACGCGACGGTCCAATTCCTGGGATTTTTCGAGAGAGCCGAATTTGGCGCTGCGATACTCCCGCCGATCCACGCCTTCCGCCGGCATTTCCGGGTTCAATTGGAAGGGCCGGAAACGGACGTTGAAGGAAAGTCCTTCCTCCGCCAGCATTTCCAAAGCGGCATCCAGATTGCGCTTCCCGATCCAGCACCAGGGGCAGATCGCGTCCGAAATCACATCCAAAGTGCCGGCATTGGCTTCATCAGCGCTGTCCATGGGGCTACCTCCTGCAGGGCCTCCCACCATGCCGCTTTGGCGCGCGCCGGTCCAGCACGCCCCCTCT
>JADCEX010000192.1 GCA_020249825.1 Roseomonas sp. | reverse complement strand
GCATCGGCAATGCGGCGCATCAGCGTATTATTCGCGCGCATTTGTTCCGTCAGTACGGTCATGCGTTCGGTCAATGTCATCAGGGCCTGGGATGTGGCGGCGCGGCCATCCTCCCCACGCGCGATGGTGGATTGCAGGGCTTCCAGATTCTCTGCGGTTTGTTCCAATAGCGCCTGGACATAGGCGGGCACGCTGCCCTCACCCTCCTGGCCCAGAATGCCCGAAGAAAGCCGTGTCAGCCCGGCCAGCCATTCTTCCAGATCATTGAAGAAGCGGTTCTGCGCCTGCCCCGCTGTCAGATCGAGAAACCCCACCACCAGCGCGCCAGCCAGGCCGAGCATGGAGGCAGAAAACGCTGTCCCCATACCCTGCAAGGGTTTGGCGAGCCCGGCCTTCAATTGTTCAAACAATACGTTCAAATCACCGGAGCCGACCGACATGCCGCCGATCACATCGGCGATGGAAGCAATCGTGAGCAGCAAGCCCCAGAAAGTACCAAGCAGGCCGAGGAAAATCAGCAGCCCCGTGACGTAGCGCGACAATTCGCGCCGTTCATCCAGCCGCGATTGCAGCCCATCCAGCACGCTTCGCATCGCGGAAGCGGAAAGCGAAACCCGTTCATTGCGCCGCCCCGACAGCATGGAAACCATGGGGGCGAGCAAGCGCGGCTGGAGTGCCGAAAGCCCATCCTTCGGCGCGCGGAAGCCTTCCACCCAGGCCACTTCGCGCCTGAGGGAAAGCACCTGGCTGAAGGTCAGGCCAATGCCGAACAGCAGCACGGCCAGGATCACGCCATTCAGTAGCGGATTGGCCTGAAAGGCATGCAGCAAATCCGGCCCAAGCATGGCGGCAATCCCCGCCACCGCGGCCAGGAAAATCACCATCCGCCAGAGATAGATTGTGGGCTGGGTCATGAGCGCCTTGCCTCCGCATTCGCGCTTGCCACGCCAGGGGGCAGGATGTCCACCGCATCCTGCGCGCCGGAAAGCCGGCCAAGCGGGCGAAGGTCAATCCGGGTTGGCGTGAGCCCGCCGGCAATAAGCGCGGATTTCACCGCCTGCGCGCGGACTAGGCTAAGGCGTCGCGCGGTTGAGACATCATCGGCCGGCCCCGCCACCTGGGCTTCCACCGTAATCCTGCCCTGGGGTAGCGCGGCCAGGTTGCGGGCCAGCGCCTGAATGGCCGCCGTCTGTGCCGCGGTAAGCTCAGTACCGGTCATGCGCAGCCGAAACTCGCCCTGGGGTAGGCTGCCCAGGCCCTGTGGCGGCGTGGCCATGGGTTGGGGTGTTTGTGGCCGCAGCGGGGTCAATTGCACTGGCGGCGGCGGCGCCGGGGCGGGGTCTGGAAGGATTGGATCGGGGGTTTGCGCCTGCGCAGCCAGGGTCAGCATGGCAAGGCCAGCCGCCACAGCGGCCCTGCGCGAAAAACGATCCGCGCCCTGCTTCATCCCGCCGCCTGATGCGCCTTCACCGCGGCAATCCCTTCCGCCACCACCTCACGCAGCTTCGGTTGAAGCGCGGGATTGCCGCAAACCACCATGCCGGAAGGGTAGGGGTCATTGCCGTCAGGATCACTCACAAAACCGCCGGCTTCGCGCACCAGCACGATGCCGGCGGCGATATCCCAGGGTTTCAGGCCCAATTCCCAAAACCCATCATAGCGCCCCGCCGCCACCCAAGCGAGGTCAAGCGCCGCCGCGCCAAAGCGCCGCACGCCGGCGACTTGCGGCATCAGCTTATGCAGGGTTGCGCTGAATTCCGCCTTGCGGGCCACGCCGCCGAAGGGGATGCCGGTCGCGAAAAGTGCCTCCCGCATGTCCTTCCGGCCAGAAACCCGGAGCCGCTTGTCGTTCAGGAAGGCGCCGACGCCTTTTTCGGCCCAGAAAAGCTCATCCGATGCAGGGTTATAGACCACGCCCGCTACCAATTCGGTCTTGTCGGCGGCGATGCGCTTTTCCACGCCCACGCTGATCGCCCAATGGGGGATGCCATGCAGGAAATTGGTGGTCCCATCCAAGGGGTCCACGACCCAGCGCCATTCCCAATCATCCGCGCCTGAGGCGCCCGATTCTTCCATCAGAAAGGCAAAGCCGGGGCGGGCCTTGGACAATTCCTCACGCAAAGTCTGTTCAGCCCGCAAATCAGCGGTGGAAACAAAATCCGATGGTCCCTTCACGCTGACCTGAAGCTGCTCCACTTCCCCAAAGTCGCGCAGCAGGCGGCGCCCTGCCTTTTGCACGGCGGCGGTCACAACCTGCAAGGCCGGGGAAAGGCGGGCGGAAAGCGGGGGCATCATTCAATCCTTGAAGCGTCAAAAGAGCGGATCTTCGGTTAACGCAGAACCGGGAAAAGAAAAAGCCGGCCCCGCTTGCACAGGGCCGGCATGGTTCGGGGGGTAAGGCCCGGCTATTCCTGCAGCGCCTTGTCCTTGCCCTTGCGAATGGCGGGCAGCAGCATGGCAATCAGGGCAATGGCACCAATCGCCAACATGGTCGCGCTGATCGGGCGCTGGACAAACACCATGGGATCCCCGCGCGAAAGCAGCATGGCGCGGCGCAGATGTTCTTCCATCATTGGCCCCAAGACGAAGCCAATCAGCATCGGCGCCGGTTCCAGCCGGAGTTTGGAGCAAAGGTAGCCGAACAGGCCGAAGAACACGGTCTGATACACGTCAAACACGTTGTTCTGCAGCGAATAGACGCCGATGGCGCAGAAGATCAGGATCGAGGGGTACATGTGGCGATACGGCACCGCCAGCAGCTTCACCCAAACCCCGATCATCGGCAGGTTGATGACCAGCAGCATCAGATTGCCGAGCCACATGGAAGCAATCAGGCCCCAAAACAGGTCAGGCTGCGCTTCCACCATGCGCGGCCCCGGCTGGATGCCCTGAATGATCAGCGCGCCCACCATCAGCGCCATCACCGCATTGGCCGGAATGCCAAGCGTCAGCAGCGGGATGAAGGAGGTCTGTGAAGCAGCGTTATTGGCCGATTCTGGCCCCGCCACACCTTCAATGGCGCCGGTGCCGAATTCGTGCCGACCCTTGGAGACCTTTCGTTCCATCATATAGGAACCGAAGGAAGCCAGCGCCGCGCCACCGCCAGGCAGAATGCCGAGCAAGCTACCCACCGTGGTGCCGCGCAGCACTGCGGGAATGGACCGCCGGACTTCTTCGCGCGTCATCATCAGGCTGCCGACCTTGCCAGACATGACACTGCGCGCTTCGGGCCGTTCCAGGTTCAGGATGATTTCAGCAATGCCGAACATGCCCATGGCGATGGACACGAAGCCCACACCATCCGACAATTCGGGAATGCCAAAGGTGAAGCGCTGCTGACCGGTTTGCACATCCGTGCCGACCAGGCCGAGTGCCACACCAAACACCACCATGCCGATGGATTTCACCACCGAACCCTGCGCCAAAACAGCCGAGATGATCAGGCCAAGCAGCATGAGTGAGAAGTAATCGGCTGGGCCAAAAGACAGCGCGACTGAGGTGAGCAGCGGCCCGGAAGCCGCCACCAACACCGTTGAGACGCAGCCCG
This sequence comes from Roseomonas sp., assembly GCA_020249825.1. Taxonomy (GTDB): domain Bacteria; phylum Pseudomonadota; class Alphaproteobacteria; order Acetobacterales; family Acetobacteraceae; genus Neoroseomonas. Next base: position 8,569 of record JADCEX010000192.1, on the reverse strand, counting down.
CGAAGAACGACGCCACCGCAGCAACCGTCAGCGCTGCGCCGGCGCGTCCTCGGCGGGCCATCTTGTAGCCTTCCAATGTGGTCACGACCGAACTGACCTCACCAGGCAGATTAAGCAGAATGGCCGTGGTCGACCCGCCATATTGGGCGCCGTAGTAAATCCCGGCCAGCATGATGATGGCGGTTGTCGCGGGTTGGCCGAAGGTGATTGGCAGCAGCAGCGAAATCGTCGCCACCGGCCCAATCCCCGGCAAAACGCCAATCGCCGTGCCGATGATGCAGCCGATGAGGCAGAAAAGCAGGTTATTGAAGGTCAGCGCAACGCCGAAGCCATGCGCGAGATTGGCAATAAGATCCATGGTGTTTTGCCTTCCCGATCAGAGCTGCGGCCAGAGCGGCACGCGAATATCCAAATAGCGAATGAAGATCGCCCAGCAGAGCGCGCAGAGGAAGGCGCAAAGCCCTGCAACGCCAAGCGGGCGTTCCAGATGTTCCTTATCCGCGAAAGCCGCGCAGATCACTGTGAGGATGATGGCGACAAGAAAGCCAAGCGGTTCCAGCACCAAGCCGAAAAGGGTGAAAGCGGCACTTGGCAAGAACAGGGCGCGCCATCCGGGAGGAATTGCCGCCACAAGACAGCCGACGAAAATGCCGATGCCAAGCGCGTTCCAGGCGGAAGAGGGGAAGCCTGGGATGCGCGCTGCGATCATGCCTGCCGCGACACCCGCAATACCACCAGCAATGAGGAAGCCGATTTCGCCGAGTGTCCATTTCGCAAGCGGATCGGGCCCGTTGAAAAGCCCGCCAAACAGCACAATGCCGCCCAGGATAATCAGCAGCCAAAAGGTCAGCATGGGCATATAACCCGGTCCCATACGCCGGGCGGAGCCCAGATTGTGATCCTGGTTTAGCCAAAGTCCGACGACCGCGATGGCAATGAACAACCCCGCTGATAGCAAGTCCTTCGTGTTGAGTTTCATTTTCGTCTTCCACCCTTCGTGACCCTTCAGGGTCTACGCTGCCCCCAAGCCTTTCGGCCCAATTGTCTACGGCTATCTCACCTCAATCCGCCGTCGCGCCCGCAGCCTGCACCAAAGGCGCCCATTTGGCCACCTCCCTAATGATGAAGCTGTTGTAATCCGCCGCCGAGTAAGTCCCCGGCGTGCCGCCAAGCTCGGCAAAGCGGTTCCTTATCTCAGCGGTTTGCAGCAGGCCGAGCACTTCGCGGTTCAGCCTTTCAATGATGGGCGTTGGCGTACCAGCCGGCGCTGAAAGCCCAAACCAGGAATCCGAATCCAGCGGGAAGCCCTGTTCCCGGAAGGTCGGCACATCCGGGAAGGATGGGTGGCGTTCCGCCGAACACATGCCAACGGCAACGACCGATCCTTGCCTGATATGGGCAGCCGAGGAAGGCAGGCTATCGGACATCATCGGCACCTGCCCCGCGATCACGGCCTGCATGGCCGGGCCTGCGCCGCGGAAGGGCACATGGGTGATTTCCGTGCCGATCAGGCGGCTCATTTGCACCACGAGCAGATGATTGGATGACCCGGCGCCCGAAGTCGCCACCTGCAAGCCACCCGCGCTTCTGGCCCGCGCCACAACATCGGCCATGGTGCGAATGCCCGCACGCGGATTGGCAACCCAGACGGTCGGGTTGCTCACCACCAGGGCGATATGGGCGAAATCCTTCAACGGGTCGTAGCGGACCTTGTTGCCATAGACGGCAGGGCTGATCGCGTGACTCGCGATATTGGACATGACCAGCGTATAGCCATCGGGCGCGGCGCGGGCGACAGTTTCACTGCCAAGCGTGGCGCCGGCGCCAGCGCGGTTTTCCACCACAATGGAAACGCCAAGCCTGTCCTGCAAACCAGCGGCAATCAATCGAGCGACCAGATCGGTGGTCCCGCCAGGCGCGAATGGCACCACCAGGCGGATTGACTGGGATGGCCATGCCCCTTGCGCCTTGGCACCCATCGCCAAAAGCGGCGAAGCGCCAATACCAAACACAACGCTGCGACGTGCAACGCTCCTCATCCGTTGGCCCCCTTGTTTAGGGTTATTTCTATTGCATGACAGCCCAGGCTCGGCAAGCGCGGGCCGGGCGAGCCTTGCCTCGGGCGGCGCCAGGGCCGATCATTGCCGCGGATTGAAGCCTGCAAGAGGAAACCGCCCCATGCCACATGGTGACCGCCTGCCCAATGACCCTGAAACCCGCATCCGCGAAGCGACTGAGGCGGTAGCCCCGCGGCTGATCGAAATTAGGCGCGATATCCATACCCATCCGGAACTCGCCTTTCAGGAAACCCGCACCGCTGGGATTGTGGCGGCGGAACTGACGCGCCTTGGCCTGACGCCGCGCACCGGCGTGGGCCGCACCGGGGTGGTCGCCGAAATCAAGGGCGGGCGCCCTGGCCCGACGCTTGCCATCCGCGCCGATATGGATGCGCTGCCGATCCATGAGGAAACGGCGCTGCCTTTCGCGAGTGAAATCGCCGGGCAAATGCATGCCTGCGGGCATGATATCCATACCTCCACCCTGCTTGGCGTGGCAGCGGTGTTGAAGGATTTGGCGCCGCAGCTTGCCGGCACGGTGCGGCTGATCTTCCAGCCGGCGGAAGAAGTGCTGGAAGGGGCAGCGGCCATGATCGGCGATGGCGCGGCGGATGGCATTGATATGGCGATTGGCTTTCACAACCACCCGGATATGCCGGTGGGAAGCTTTGGTTATGTGCGCGGCGCCTGCCTGGCGGCGTCTGACCGGTTTGACCTGATCATCCAGGGCAAATCCGGCCATGCCGCGCATCCTTACGCGGCGATTGACCCCATCGTGGCGGCGGCGGCCTTTGTGCAGGAAGCGCAAACCGTGGTCAGCCGGGAAATCAAGCCCCTACACCCTGCCGTGGTCACCATCGGGCAGTTTGTGGGGGGCACGACCTACAACATCATCCCCGAACGCGTGCATCTGAAGGGCACGGTGCGCACGCTGCATCATGAATCCCGCGATATCGCGGAAGCGGCCTTGCGCCGCCTCGCCCAGGGGATCGGCGTTTCCATGCGCGTGAAGACGGAAATGACTTACGTCCGCAAAGTCCCGCCGCTGGTGAATGATGACAAGGTGCTGGACCCGGTGATTGCCGCGGTGCGCCGCCAGATGGGTGATGTGATCAGCGAAGGCGAAGCCTCCATGGGCGCTGAGGATTTCGCGGAATTCGCGGCCGTTGCGCCTTCCTTCCAATTGCGCATCGGCTCTGGCCAGCCAGGGCGCGATGACCGGCTGCATAATGCCTTCTACCAGCCCGATGAGCGCTGCATCGGCCTTGGCGTGCAAGCGCTATCCCGCGCCGCCTTGGATTTGCTGGCATGAGCACGCATCGCATCGCGGAATTGACCGCGCCGGAAGTCGCTTCCCGCTTCGCCGCAGGCGCCGTGGCGATCCTGCCCATGGGCAGCCTGGAAACCCATGGACCGGCCCTGCCCATGGGCGATTATCTGGTCGCCGAAGAAATCGCCTGCCGTATCGCCGCCAGCGCCTATGCCAAGGGCGCTGATGCGCTGGTGGCCCCTGCTATTCCCTTTGGTGGTGAGGATTTCTTCGCTGGTGTCGCGGGCGGCATCACGCTTTCGGTAGCGACACTCACAGCCGTGATCGAGGAAATGGCCGAAGCCTTCATCAAGATCGGCACACGGCGCATCATGATCGTGAATGGCCATGCCGGCACTATCGCACCCGCCGATGCTGCCGCGCGCAGCATGCGGCACCGGCATGGCGTGATCATCCCGGCGCTGCATCTATGGCGGGAAGCGGGGAAGCTGCATGGCGAATTGGGCGGGCAGCCCATCACCTTTGGCCATGGTGGTGATCCTGTCGCTTCCGTCACCATGGCGCTAAAGCCGGAGCTGTGTCGCCCGGAAGCGGCGCGCCCGCGCGAAGCCACCGGGCCCTATCTTGGTGTGCCGCCCACGGGTTTTGGCGCCATTCGTACCCATGGTGTGGAATTCGCCGTGCCGATGTGGGTGGAGGAAGTGGCCCCCGGCGGCGTCGCCGCACCCGATCCGCGCGGCGCCAATGCCGCGCATGGCGCGCGCATTGTGGAACAGCTTGTTGCTGCCGGTGCTTCCATTTGCGCGCAGTTGCGCGATCACGCGCCGTGAAGCGCATTTGCGTCTATGGCGCTGGCGCCATTGGCGCGCATCTGGCGGCGCGCCTTGCGGCGGCGGGCGCCGAGGTGAGTGTGATTGCGCGCGGCGCCCATCTGGCTGCGATGCGGGCGCGGGGCATTACGCTGCGCACGGCAGAGGGCGATCAGAATTTCCCCGTGCAAGCCGCGGAAAACGCCGCCGAGATCGGCCCAGTGGACGCCGTGCTGGTCACGGTAAAGGCGCCTGCCTTGCCGGCGGTTGCCGCTGGGATCGCGCCTTTGCTTGGGGCGGATACGCCCGTTGCCTTCATCATGAATGGCATTCCCTGGTGGTATTTCGATGGCATTGGCGGCGCCTTGGAAGGCAAGCGCCTGCCAGTGCTGGACCCCAATGACGCGTTGCGCCGCGCCATTGGTGTGGAGCGTGCCATTGGCGGCGTGATCTATGCCGCGAGTTCGGTGGCAGTACCTGGCATCGTCACCTCGGAACATGCTGATCTGAAGCTTTTTCTGGGGGGGCCAAACGGCGCAGTTTCCCCGCGCGCCCAAGCCTTGGCGGCGGTGCTGAGTGCCGGCGGCATGCCGACCGAGGCGGTTGCGAATATCCGCCACCGCATCTGGGGCAAGCTGCTCGGCAATATGGTGGTGGGGCCGCTTTGTCTGCTCTCCCGCCAGGATATGAGGGCAACCCTCACAGACCCAGCGATATTTGAAGCGGGGGTCAGAATTTCCGATGAAGGCACGGCACTGGCCCGCGCGCTTGGGCATGACCTGAAAGTACCAGGCGAAGTGCGGATGCGCCGTTTTGGGGAGACCGCGCACAAGCCTTCCATCCTACAGGATCTGGAACTGGGCCGACCGATGGAAATTGATGCGCTTTTCACCGCGCCATTGCAGTTGGGGCGCGATTTGGGTGTGCCCATGCCGCTTTTCGCACTCATGGTGGCGCTGGCGACCCAAGCCGCGCGGGCGGCGGGGCTTTATCGGTGATGCAACCTTCGGCACGCTCTGCACAGCTTCGGGACGGGTCCGCGATGTACGGACCGTGACACCCAGTTAGCAAAGAGTTTTGCAACAACAAATAAGGATCAAACGCCATGGCAACCTCACAGCGCGAAGAACGCGAACTCCTCGGCCACGACGCTTTCGCCCTGATTGCGCCGAGCCACCAGCCGGCCATCGCCGCGCTGCCGCCGGAGGAACTCCGCACACTGGCGACCAGGCTGCGCGCGGAGCACGCAAAACTTCGTGACCTGATCCGTGAAGGCAAGCGCGCCAAGCGCGGCAAGGGCGATGCCCGGCCAGCCGCGAATGCCGAGGCCGGCAAGGCAACCCGCCGCAAGCAGGTTTATGCGGCAGCGCTGAAGCGGGTAAATAGCCGCTTCGAAGAGCTGACGCATGAGCGCCGCCGCGAAGAGCACCGCGCCGCGCTGAAGGAGGCTCTCGCCCGCCGTCGGGCGCAGCGCGCCCAGCACCCGCCGGCCGGCTTTGGTGCAAGCAACGGCATGCAGACTAAGGGGAACGCGAAGAGTTCAAAGCGCGTGCATGGCGCGCGGATCGGCAGCGTTTCCGCCCAGAACAAGCGCGCCCAGGCACGGCGCGACGGGTAAGCTTTAGCCGCTGGGGGGCTGGGGCGCTGCGTGCCGCGGTAGGGCAAAAACGCCGCTGGCGCGCAGCACCGCTGCACCATCAGCGGTGCAAACCCCTTGGGCGAAGACCAGCGTACGGGTCTTGCGCAGCAGCACGGGTTCGCATTGCAGCCAGGTGCCAAGCCTTGCGGGCGCCAGATAGTCCGAATTCAGGCTGATGGTGGTGAAGAACCCCGTCACCCCCGCCAAGTTGAAGCCGCCAATCCCAAGTGCCAAGTCGGCGAAGGTTGCCAACATGCCGCCATGGGCCATGTCCTTGCTGTTGCAATGGCGCTTTTCGATGCGCAGCCCGAAGGCGAGCGGCCCGTGATCCCGCCGGATCATGATGGGGCCGATGGGCTCCAGAAACGGCCCCCCGGCAGGGCGCGGCACAAAGCCTTCCGGAATGGCAATCGGGACAGGCTGATCCAAGGCAGGGCGACTTTCGGGCTTGATTGGCGGGCGGAAGCTATACCGGAAGCCGGCCCAGGGAAACGCCGGCCAGCCTTTGCCTTGGCTTTGCCCCGATTTGCCCCTAAGCGCTCCCAGAAGCGGAGCGATGATTGCCCATGAACGCCAATTTCCCCCTGATCCTGCCTGTGATCCTATCCGGCGGCACCGGCACGCGGCTTTGGCCGCTGTCGCGCGAAAGCTACCCGAAGCAATTCTGGCCGCTCGCGTCTGACCAGACCATGCTGACTGAAACCGCCGCGCGCGGTACTGGCGCCGGCTTTCTGCCGCCGATGGTTGTCTGCAATGAAGCGCATCGCTTCCTGGTGGCAGAGCAATTGCGCGACAAAGGGGCTTCCATTGTGCTGGAACCGGTTGGCCGCAATAGCGCGCCCGCCATTGCCGCCGCCGCATTGCTTGCCGAGGAAACCGCGCCTGGCTCCGTGCTCTGGTTCATGGCGGCTGATGCGGCGATCGGGGATGTGGCGGCGCTGCAAGCAGCCCTTGCCCAGGCCGCTTCCGCAGCAAAAGCGGGGGCCATCGTTACCTTCGGCATGCAGCCCACCGCTCCGGAGACGGGTTACGGCTATATCGAAGCCGGCGATGACTTGCCGGGCAGCGATGGCGTGAAGCGCATTGCGCGCTTTGTGGAAAAGCCCGATGCAGCCCGCGCTGCCGAATTCCTGAAATCCGGACGGCATTTGTGGAATTCCGGCATGTTTGTCGCCACCGCCGCGACCATGCTGGCCGAGCTTGAAACCCATGCGCCGGAGGTGCTGCAGGGTGTGCGCGCTGCCGTTGCCGGCGCCGCGCGCGATGGCGATTTCATTCGCCTTGAAGCGGCGGCCTTCACCGCAACACCCGCCATCAGCATTGATTACGCGGTGATGGAACGCACGCAAAAAGCCGCCGTGGTGCCGGCTGCCATTGGCTGGTCCGATATCGGTTCCTGGGCCGCGCTCTGGGACATTCAGCCAAAGGACGCTGCCGGCAATGCGACTCTCGGTCCGGTGGAATTGGTGGATGCGAAGAATTGCTATGTGCGCAGCGAAACCATCCTGACCGGCGTGATCGGGCTGGAAAATGCCGTGGTGGTGGTGACAGATGATGCCGTGCTGGCGCTTCATCGCGACCATGCGCAGGATGTGAAGAAGCTGGTGGATCGGCTGAAGGCGCGTGGTGCGAAGGAAGCCACCGAACATCGCCGCGCCTATCGCCCCTGGGGCCATTACGAAGGCCTGATCATGGGTGAGCGTTTCCAGGTCAAGAAGATCGAGGTTCGCCCCGGCGCCAAGCTTTCCCTGCAAAAGCACTTCCATCGCGCCGAGCATTGGGTGGTGGTTTCCGGCACCGCCATTGTGCGCCGCGATGGTGAGGAAATCATGCTGCGGGAGAATGAAAGCGTCTATCTGCCGCTTGGGTGCATCCATCGCATGGAAAACCCGGGCAAGATCCCGCTGACCCTGATTGAAGTGCAATCCGGATCCTACCTTGGTGAGGATGATATCGTGCGCTTTGAGGATACTTACGGGCGGAGTTGATATTTATCATGTTCTTGCCGGGAAGAATGGTGCAGCCTTTTGGCTTTGCAGGGGGAATTCTGCATGGCCGAGCATCCCGAACCGCATAAGCAGCGCCGTCACATCCATTTGCGCACCGCCCTGTCGCGTGCGCGGGAAAGGCGACGCGGTGAAGGGCCGGCACCGCCGCTGAGCCTCGGCGAAAGGCTTTCCGACCTTGTGGCGGAAACGGTCGGGTCCTGGCGCTTCATCCTGATCCAATCGGGGCTCTTGCTGGCTTGGCTGATCGCCAATATCGCCTCGGGCGGGAATGCCTGGGACCCCTATCCCTTCATCCTGCTGAACCTGATGCTATCCTTCCAGGCGGCCTATACGGCGCCCATCATCATGATGAGCCAGAACCGCCAGGCAGATATAGACCGCATCCGGTCCATCGCGGATTATCAGGTGAATATCCGGGCCGAGGCCGAAATCAGCCTGCTGCATGAAAAGATAGACCTGCTGCGCGAACAGCAGGTGGCGGAGCTGATTTCGCTGCTCAAGACATCGCTGGAACGGATCGAAAGCCTGGAAAACCGCCTGTTGCCGAGCCCGCCGACGTCCTGAAAATCACCCTTCGATCAGGGCAGGGGATATGCCACACTAAGGCCCGACCGTGGCTGGCCAGCCACGCAATGACAGGATGAGGCGCTTTGATGGAGTGGATACTGGAAACCCTGATGATGATGGGCGCAGCGGCTGCTTCCATCTTCATCCATCGCGACTCCCCGAATTTCGAAGTTGTCCAGGGCATGCTGGCCATTCTGGCGCTGGTCTGCTGTGTGCTG
>JADCEX010000191.1 GCA_020249825.1 Roseomonas sp. | reverse complement strand
GGCGGCCACCGTCGGCATGGTGCGGGATATGAAGCCGCAAACCGAAAGGCTGGCCGCCGCCGCCGGGGCAGGGTTTTCCACCGCGACCGATCTGGCGGATTGGCTGGTGCGCAGCCTGAAAATGCCCTTCCGCGACGCGCATCACGTGACCGGCACCTTGGTTGCCAAGGCGGAAGCGCGCGGTGTTGATCTTTCCGGCCTGACTTTGGCTGAGATGCAGGCTGTGGAACCGCGCATCACTCAGGGCGTGTTTGATGTGCTGACGGTCGAGGCCTCGGTCAGGTCACGCACTTCCTATGGCGGGACGGCGCCCGCCAATGTCGCCGCCATGGCCGCCGAATGGAAGGCGAAACTGGCATGAGGTGCAGCGCGCGGTCCCTGCTGTTGTTGCTGGCGGTGGCTTTCCTGGCCTCGGCTTGCGGCCGCATGGGGCCGGTCCGCCCGCCCGGCCCGCCTGAGGAAATCACCCATCCTCGGATCTATCCAAATCGCTGAGCGCCTGTTTTACCGCTTGCGATAATCCGCGCGCATCACGACAATAGGGGGATGGCCGCCCCTGCTCCCGCCCTTGATCCGGGCAATGATCCTTCCTTCGCCGAATTGCTGGCGCAGCGCCCGCATCTCACGCGCCACGCCCATGATGGGCTGGTGATGGAAGATGTGCCGCTTAAGCGCATTGCCGAAGTGGTGGGCACGCCAACATGGGTCTATTCCGCCGGCACCTTGCGCCGCCGTGCGCGGGCGCTGCGTTCAGCCCTGGCGGATGCGGGGCTGACGGCGACGGTGCATTTTGCCACCAAGGCCAATGCCAATCTGGCAGTGCAATCGCTACTGGGTCGCGAAGGGCTTGGCGCCGATGTGGTGAGTGAAGGCGAATTGCGCGGCGCACGGGCGGCGGGCATTCCCGCCAGCGCGATTGTCTTTTCGGGCGTTGGCAAATCCGAACGCGAAATTCGCCTGGCGCTCGCTGAAGGCATTATGCAGATCAATGCCGAAAGCATTGAGGAAATTGACATGATTTCCTCAATCGCCGCCGGCATGGTGCGCACGGCGCCGGTGGCCATTCGCGTCAATCCGGATGTGGATGCGAAGACGCATGCCAAGATCACCACGGGGCTCAGCGAAAACAAATTCGGCGTCGCTTATGATGATGCGCTGGCGCTTTACGCCCGCATGGCAAAGCTGCCCGGCATTCGCCCGATTGGCATCGCAACCCATATCGGCAGTCAGATCACGGTCGGCATGGGTGCCTATCGCGCCGCCTATGCGCGGCTTGCGTCGCTCATCCGCGCTATCCGCGCGCAGGGCTTGCCGATTGAACGCGTGGATTGCGGCGGTGGGCTTGGCATCGCCTATCGCGATGAAATCGCCCCCGCGCCGGCGGCGCTGGCTGGGGCGATCAAGGCAGAGCTTGGCGCGCTTGGGCTGCCGGTCATGCTGGAGCCGGGGCGTTGGATTGCCGGGCCGGCGGGGGTACTGCTGTCGCGCGTGATCCTGCAAAAGCAGGGCGCGGCGCGGCGCTTTGTGGTGCTGGATGCGGCGATGAATGATCTGCTGCGCCCGGCCATGTATGATTCCTGGCATGGCATTTTGCCGGTCTCGCCAGCCGCGCTTGTTGCGCCACTTGCGCCGGCGGATGTCGTTGGCCCCGTCTGCGAAAGCAGCGATTGCTTCACCCGTGACCGCGCTTTGCCGGATTTGCCGCCGGGCGCCTTGGTCGCCTTGCTCGATGCCGGGGCTTATGGCGCCACCATGTCTTCCACCTATAACGCCCGGCCCTTGGCGGCCGAGGTGTTGGTGGATGGCGCGCGCTTCGCCGTGGTGCGCGACCGCCAATCCTATGAAGCCCTCCATGCCGGCCAGCATGTGCCGGAATGGCTGATGGAATGACAGAATCGCCAGGGAAAGCGTCGCCTGAAAGCCAAGGGCTTGGTTCCCTGGGCGTGAAGCTTGGGCTTTCTCGGCTTGCACTTTGGTGGGAAGGCGCTTGGCGCGCCTTATGGCCACCGCTTGGTGTGCTCGGCGCCTTCTTGGTGCTGGCCTTTACCGGGTTGCTGCCCACGCTGCCGCCTGCGCTGCATTTGCTGATCCTGATCGGTTTTGCCGCCACGCTTGGCTATCTTTGCTATCGCGCCGCGCAGGGGCTGCGGGCGCCGGCGGCGGATGCGGCGGCGCGGCGGCTGGAACGCGATTCGGGCCTGGCGCATCGCCCGCTTGCCGTGTTGGCGGATCGCCCCGCCGGGGATGACGCCATGGCCCAGGCGCTGTGGCAGGCGCATCGGGACCGGGCGGTGGCGCAGCTTGACCATTTGCGCGTGGCGCGACCCAAACCAGGTCTGGCGGCGCGGGACCCCCGGGCATTGCGGGCTGCCGTGCTGGTCGCACTGGTGGCCAGCCTTGGTATGGCGGGGCGGGAGGCTCCGGAACGGCTGATCTCCGCACTGCTGCCGCCCTTCGCCGAGCCCTTGGCGCCTGCCGCTTCTGTTGCGGCGCGGTTTGAAGCCTGGATCACGCCGCCCGCCTATACTGGCGCGCCGCCGCAATTCCTGAAGGCTGAAGGCGGCGCCGTGGCGGTGCCGGCGGGTAGCCGGCTGCATATGGTGTTTTCGGGCAGCGCCAATCCGCCGGAATTGCGCCTGGGCGGTGCGGCCCATGCTTTTGCGCGCATGGATGCGCAAAGCCATGCGCTGGAACTGCCTTTGACTGAAGGCGGTGCCCTGGTGCTGAAACGCGATGGGCGCGACGTGGCGCAATGGGCGTTGACGCTGACGCCGGATACACCGCCGGTGGTTGCCTGGGATCCCTCTCCGGCACGTGCAGGTCGCGGGCTTGGGCTGCGCCTGCCCTGGAAGGCCGAGGATGATTGGGGGCTTGTTGCGCTGCGGGTTGAATTGCGGCTGAAGCAAAGGCCCACCGCGCCGCCGGTGACGCAGGATATGCCCTTGCCCGGTGGCGCACCGCGCCAGGCACAGGGCGCGGCGCAGCATGATTTTTCCGCCCATCCCTGGGCGGGGCTTGAAGTGGAAGCGCGGCTTTTTGCACGCGATGGCGCGGAACAGGAAGGCAAATCCGAAGGCGCGTTTCTGGTCCTGCCGGAACGGCGCTTTTCGCATCCCGTCGCGCAGCAATTGATCGCCCTTCGCCGTGCGCTCTCAATCGACCCCAATGCGCGCGAACCGGCGCGGCGCGAATTGGACCGCATCACCAATGCGCCGGAAGCCTTTGAACATGATACGGGCATGTTCCTGACCTTGCGCGCCGCGCGGCATAGGCTGGGGCGTGATCGGCGTGATGAGGCTGTGGGGGAAGTGCAGCAGATTCTCTGGGATGTGGCGGTGGCTTTGGAAGAAGGCCGCACGGACCGCACCGCGCGGGCCCTCACCCAGGCACGTGAGGCATTGCGTGAGGCTTTGGAAGAAGCGCGGCGCGACAATCCCGAACGCAGCCCTGAACAGCGCGCCGAATTGCAGCGCCGCATTCAGGAATTGCGCGAAGCCATTCGCCGGCATCTGGAAGCGCTGGCGGAGCGTATGCAGCGCGAAAACAATGAAGCGCTGTCCTATGATCCGCAGCAGCGCGTGTTTGATCGCCGGGAATTGGAACGCCGCACCCGCCGCCTGGAAGACGCCGCGCGCGATGGCCGCCAGGAAGATGCCGACCGCGAAATGGCTGAGCTTGAGGAAATGCTGCAAGCCCTTGAAGAAGGCCGCACCAGCCGCGCGGAAGATCGCCAGCGCCAACAACGCCAACGCGGCCAGCAGCAAATGGGTGCTTTGCAGGATATGGTCCGTCGCGAAACCGAAATGCTGGACCGTGCGCATCGGCGCAGCGGTGAGCAGGACATCAACCGCACCGATTCGCGCCGCCCACCACCCCCCCGCCCGCAAACCCCCGAAGCGCGCGAAGAAGCGGCACGTGATGCGCGCACGCAGCGTGCGTTACGCCGCGCGCTTGGCGAATTGATGCAGCAATTCGGCGAATTGACCGGCGATGTGCCGGCGCCGCTCGCTGAGGCTGATCGCGCCATGCGCGATGCGGCGGAGGCTTTGGCCGAGGGCCGAGACCCGCGCGCCGCGCAGCAGCAAGCCATCCGCGCACTGACCGAAGGCGGGCGGCAAATGTCGCAACGCATGCAGCGCCAATTTGGCCAGCCTCAGCCTGGCGAAGGTCAGGGCGAGGGTGAGGGCGAAGGCGAAGAAATGGCCGGCGGCCAGCAAGGCAGTGAGGGTCAGGAAAACCAGCTTGGCGAAGGCCGCGATCCATTGGGCCGCGACCGGCGCGAAAGCGGCGGGTCAGCGCAGGATAATGCGGGCGATACGCTGGTGCCGGGGGATGCGGAACGGCTGCGGTCGCATCAATTGCAGCAGGAACTCCGCCGCCGTGGCGCCGAACGCGAACGCCCGCCGGTGGAGTTGGAGTATATCGATCGGCTGCTCAGGCGGTTTTAGAGCGTCCGCTTTCTACTTTGTGGGGGCGCATTGCGAGGATCATGATTTTTCGCGTGCAAGCGGTGCTGGCCTGTTTGGGGCCTGTCGGCAGTTTTATGCGCGATGGCGGTTTCATTCTTCGTCCGACCAAATGGACGAAAACCCTGGCAGCTTCATCGCCGCCTGATGCGATATCCATCCCCATAACGGATGGGTAAGGCGCATTGACATGAAGCGCCGCGTCGTACCTATTCGCCATGGGCAGGTGGGTAAGCGGCGGGGGTGGGCGAAAAATATGCCCGGCGGGTCTTTCGAGATGGGGCCCAACCCATTGAAAACTGGTGCCGACTCGGGGAATCGAACCCCGGACCTACTGATTACGAATCAGTTGCTCTACCCCTGAGCTAAGTCGGCCCAAAAAACACGAACCTTGGGAACCGGCGCGTCATACCCCCTGCCAAGCCTTCGCACAACCATCCCCATATCCCCACGCCCTGCTGCCCCGTGAACCTGAGGGGGAGCCAAGCGGTGAGTGTCATGTTACGCTGACAGCATGCGTGCCCGGATCATCATCCCGATAGTGTTGCTTTCGCTTGGCC
>JADCEX010000190.1 GCA_020249825.1 Roseomonas sp. | reverse complement strand
CTGCCCAACGCCTGCAACGGCCGGACGCCTGCCACAGGCAGATATCGCTTGGCATGAGGCGATTGGCTTCACGCTACGCTATTCCGCCTGGCTCGCGCGCAATGCGCGTGATGCCTTGCCCATGCGCGATGATGCGCGCGCCTTCGTGCGCCTGCCGACCGAAGATGAATGGGAATTCGCCGCACGTGGTGGGGCGGCGGTATCAGAAGCGGATTTCAGCGCGCGTGTATTTCCAATGCCGGAAGGCATGCAGCGCCATGTCTGGTTTCAGGGCACAAGATCCTCGGGCGGGCGGTTGCGGCCCATTGGCATGCTTGAACCCAATCCGCTTGGGATTTTCGATATACTCGGCAATGTTGCGGAATGGGTGCTGGAACCCTATCGGCTCAATCGCGTTGGCCGGCCGCATGGTCAGGCGGGCGGCATGGTGGCGCGCGGCGGGGATTTCCTGACGCCGGAAGATCAGATCCGCTCAAGCCTGCGCGTTGAATTGCCGCCGCTTGATCGCAATGGCGAAGCGCTTCGCCTGCGCAGCCTTGGCTTTCGCCCCGTGCTTGCCTTGGTTGCCACCAGCAGCGACCAGCGCCCCGCACAATTGCGCGCCGCGTTTGAAGCTGAGGCTCAATCGCGCGGCACCGCCAGTGAAGACCCGGCGCGGCTGTTGGAAGTGCTGAAGAATGACACGCCAGACCCAGCGCTGCGCCAGGGAATTGATCGTGTGGGCGCGGCTTTGCGTACCGCGCAGCGTGAACGCAATGATCAGGAAATGCAGGCGATCCAAAGCCAGATCGCCGCCGCGGCGCAGATTGGCCGGCAAATCCTGCTCGCGCAGGGTTTTGGCGAATTGCTGGGCGCCTTTGCGCGCGTGCAGGCGGAAACCGTGCAGGCGCAGCGCACGCTCGCGGAAGATCAGGGCCGCATCGCCGCTGCCACGCAGGCGGAGGTGCAGGCGGCGCTGCGTCGGCAACAGGAACGCACGCAGCAAATTACGAATACCATGGCGCGCATCGAAGCGGCGCTGCGCAGTCAGGCGGAAGGCCAACCAGCGCGTGCTCAGGAATTGGCCGCAAGCTATCTGCGGACTGTGCTTTCGGTTGGGCGCAGCGCGGATCGGCTGCGCATTGCGGATGCCGGCAATGTGGTGCAGCAGGAATTGCAGGGGCAGAATGTGCAGTATTTGCCGGAGCTCGCGCGTATTGCGGCGCGGCATATGGCCGCTGTCAGCAATGGCAATCCGCCCAGCCGGGATCAGGCAATAGCCGATCTTACGGCAGTGTTGCAGCCCCCGGCCTCGCCACCGCCTTCGCGGCGCTAGCTTTTGGCGCCTTGCCAAGGCAGGCGTCGGCTGGATCATTGGTGACGCGGATCATGATCACAGCCGCATCGCTCGACACCTGACAAGCGACATCACCACCCTGTTATCGAGAGCATCCTGAACGGCAGGACCCAGCATTGATCTTTCATACCATCCGGCGGCGATCTGCGCTAAGCTTACGCTATGCAGGAAGCGCCGCGTACCATCGAAACTTCCGGCTTGGGCCAGACCCATGCCACGCAAGGCCCCCTGCTCCGCGCCCGCGCCGTCATCCTCGGCGAAAGGCTCGATCATCGCAGCCTTGGCCCTGGCGGCACCGCCATGGCGGACCCCGTGCCTATCGCAGCCCCCGCGCCCATTACCGCCTTTGCCTTCCGCTGGGGCGCCGTGGTGATGTTTGGCGCCAATCCCGCTGAAGAAGCGTCGCTCCTTGCTGCCCTTGCGCCGCGCATCACCAACCCCGCCGATAGCCTGGCCGAGGAAACCGCCCTGATCACGCTCGGCGCCGAACGAGACGGCGTTGATGCCGAAGGCGTGATCCGGCTTTGCAATTCGGCGCCGGAAAGACTTGCCGTGGTGGCGGATGCGCTGGCGAAAAGCGCCGCCCTCGCCCAGCAGGAAGCCCGCATCGCCGGGGCTTTGGACCGCCTGGAACCCGCCGTGGCGGACCTGCGCGCGGCAGGCAGGCTGCGCTTTTCCTCCCGCGCTTTGCATCGGCAGATCGGCCATGCGCTCTCCGCACATAGCCGCAACCTGGCGCGGGTGGAGGCCGCCGATAAGCCGGAAGTGCTTTGGGATCACCCGGAATTGGAACGCCTCCATGCGCGCCTTGCGGATGAATATGAGCTCAGCGAAAGGGGTGCCGCCCTGGAACGCAAGCTCGCCTGGATCGGCGATACCATCCAGACCTTGCTTTCCCTGCTGCAAGCAAGGCGGGCGCTCGGGCTGGAAGCCGCCGTGGTGGCGCTGGTGGGGATTGAAGTCGCCTTCACGCTGTATGAGCACGTCATCCGCCCGCTTTGGCACTGAAAGCGGCCCCTTGGGCTGGCCTGCCGCGCGATTCCAGGCAATAAAAGGCCTGAGACATTTCAGTCCGAGGAAATTTCGATGACGGCGAATTCGCCAGAATGGGCAGAGGCGCCCACCGCCCCGCAGAATCTCAGCCAGAAGCGCCCGCCGCCACCGCCGGCTTCCGTGCGCCGCTACCTCAGCCTGCCGGATTTTGAGGCCGCCGCTGCGCGCTATCTGCCACGCAGCATTGGCGGCTTTGTCTCGGGCGCGGTGGAAACCGATGCGTCGCTGCGGGACAATCGCGAAGCTTTCCAGGAATGGGGCTTCGTGCCACGCGTTTTGCGCGACACGCGCGGGCGCAATCTGAAGACAACGCTGTTTGGCAAGGAATATGACGCGCCCTTCGGCCTGCCGCCCATGGGGGCTTCCGCGCTGGTCGCCTATCGCGGCGACCTGGTGCTGACGCAAGCCGCCCGCGCGCGCAATGTGCCGATGATCATGAGCGCTTCTTCGCTGATCCCGCTGGAAGATGTGGCCAAGGCCAATCCGGATGCCTGGTATCAGGCCTATTTGCCCGGTGAGGCCGAGCGCATTGAACCGCTGGTGGATCGCGTGGCGGCCGCCGGCTTCAAGACCTTTGTGCTGACGGTGGATGTGCAGGTTTCATCCAACCGCGAAAACAATGTGCGCAATGGCTATTCGATTCCGCTGAAGCCCACGCCGCAATTGCTGTGGGATGGCATCACCCATCCGGGCTGGGTGCTGAATACCTTTTTCAAGACCATGCTGAAGCACGGCATGCCGCATTTTGAGAATATGGATGCGGGCCGTGGGCCGCCCATCGTCTCCCGCACGCTGATGCGCGCCTTTGGTGCGCGTGATGGGCTGGCCTGGGAACATCTGGAACTGATCCGCAAGCGCTGGAAGGGCAAGCTTGTGGTGAAGGGCATCATCTCCCCGGAAGATGCGCGCATGTGCCGCGATGCGGGGGCGGATGGCATCATGGTGTCCAACCATGGCGGGCGGCAATTGGATGGCACGATTTCCGGCCTGCGGAGCCTTGCTGAAATCGCCCGCGATGCTGGTGGCATGACCGTGATGTATGATGGCGGCATCCGCCGCGGCAGTGATGTGCTGAAGGCCCTCGCCCTTGGCGCTTCCTTCGTGTTTGTTGGTCGCCCGATGCTCTCAGCCGCGGCGGTGGCGGGCGAAGAAGGCGTCAAGCATGCGATCGGGCTTTTGTCAGAGGAGATTGATCGCAACATGGCGATGATGGGCATTCAGAACCCATCGCAAATGTCCATGGAATATATGCGCCCGATGCGCTGAGCATGCTGCTACTGGCATGAACTGCCAGACCTTGCCCTGAAGCGCATTGCATGGATTGATAGGCATGCTCGGGAAAGGGGAAGGTCATGGCGGAATATGACTACATCATCATCGGCGCCGGTTCAGCCGGCGCGGTGGTGGCCAATCGCCTTTCCGCCGATCCGCGCAACAAGGTGCTGCTGCTGGAAGCGGGCCCGGCCAGCTATCGCTGGACGCGCATTCCCGTCGGCTATGCGCGGATGATCAATAATCCTGAGGTGAATTGGCTCTACACCTCAGAACCGGAAGCCACCACCAATGGAAGGCGCCTGCCCGTGCCGCGCGGGCGCATTCTGGGCGGGTCGAGTGCGATCAATGGCCTCGCTTTCGTGCGCGGCCAGGCGCAGGATTTCGATACCTGGGCGCAAATGGGCAATCGCGGCTGGAGCTACGCGGATGTGCTGCCCTTCTTCAAGCGGATCGAAACCTATCAGGGCGATGGTGATGCCACCTATCGCGGCAAGGATGGCCCGCTGCGCGTCACCAATCCCGAACCACGAGAGGCGATTTTTCAGGCGCTGATCAAGGCCGCCGGTGAAGTCGGCATTCGCCACAACCCGGATTACAATGGCGCGCGCCAGGATGGCATCGCCATGAGCCAGGCAAGCATCTCAGGCGGCCGGCGCATGAGCACTGCCGCCTGCTACCTGGACCCGATCCGTGGGCGGGCCAATCTGCATATCGAAACCGGGGCACTCGCGGAAAAACTAATTTTTCAAGGCCGCCGCTGCGTGGGTGTGCGGTACAGTAAGGGCGACCAGGCGCAGGAAGCGCGCGCGGGGCGAGAGGTCATCGTCAGCGGCGGCGCGATCAATTCGCCGCAATTGCTGGAATTGTCAGGGATTGGTCAGCCGGAACGCCTGCAGGCGCTGGGGATTGAAACACTGCATGCGCTGCCCGGGGTTGGTGAGAATCTGCGCGACCATTACGCGCCGCGCACACGCTGGGCCGTGGGTGCCAAGGGCTATACGCTGAATGATCGCGGGCGCGGGCTTGGCCTGGTGGGGCAGGCCCTGCGCTATGCGCTGACAGGGAAAGGCATGTTGGGTTCGGTGGCGGCCCCGATCCGTGCCTTTGTCTTTTCGCGCGAAGGGCTGGAAGCACCTGATCTTTTACTGGGCTGGGTGCCGGCCTTCACCGAACCAGGACCGAATGGCCCGCGCATCGCCGCGCAATCGGGCATGACCTGCTACGCCCATGTCATGCGGCCTGAAAGCAAGGGGAATATCCACATCACCTCGGCCGATCCCAAGGCACCGCCCGCGATCCATTTCAATTTCCTCTCGGCGCCCGTGGATGCGGCGCTCACGGTGCGCGCGATTCAAATTGCGCGATCCATCATGTATGCCCCGGCCATGGCGCCGCTACGCTTGACCGAATTGGCCCCGGGACCGACGCGGCAAAGCGATGCGGAAATCATCGAATGGGTGAAGCAGGTGGGCGAGACCACCTATCACCCCGTTGGCACCTGCAAAATGGGCAGCGACCCGATGGCGGTTGTGGATGCCGCGCTTCGTGTGCATGGCATTGGCAGGCTGCGCATCGCGGATGCTTCCATCATGCCGGCGCTGACTTCCGGCAATACCAATGTGCCCTGCATCATGATTGGTGAAAAAGCCGCCGATATGGTGCTGAATGATGCAAAGGCCATGGCCGCATGACATTGGATAAGGCAATCACGGCACAAAAGCTGCGGGCGGAAAACCTGCTGTATGGCGTTGCGGCGATTGGTGCCGACCCGCTTGGCATCAAGCGTTACGCCTGTCTGCGTGGTGAAGAAGGTCTCTCTGCTAGATACTACCGAGAAGCCAAAGCATGATCGCAGATGGAGACAACCACGCATGAGCCTCGCCGCGCGCATCGCAACCGAAGGTGCCCGCATGGCGGAAGCCTGCACGGCCTGCGGTGCTTGCGTGCAAGCCTGCCCAATGACTCGCTTTGCCGCAGGGGTTGCGGAAGCCGATCCGGCCGAGGTTGCAACCGGGATTCGCGCCTTGCTGCGCGGTGAAGAAACATCGCCCCTTGCACTCGCCTGGATTGGCGCCTGTACGCGAAGTGCCGCTTGCAACAGCGCCTGTCCCGAAAAGCTGGATGTCGCGCTGATGATGCGCTTCGCCAGCATGCGCGCCCGCGGCGCCTTGGATGGCGTGCCGCTGGTGCCGGTGAAGGCCGATAGCGGCTGGTCCGCACGCGTAAAGGGCTTTGCGCGGCTTGGCTTGACGGAACAGGAGCAAGCGGAATGGCTGTAACCCGCAACCCCGTGCCGGCAGAGCGCGCGGTATTCTGGTATGGCTGCAATCTGCTGCGCCATGGCGATATTTTGCGCCTGACCGCACGCTTCCTGGAAGCCGTTGGCGTGGATGCGGCACCACGCGGCGGGCCTTCGCATTGCTGCGGTTCAACCACGGAACACAATGCCCGCATTACAGAAGGCATGGGCCGGCGCACCGTTACCGCCTTTAATGCGACCGGGCGCGATAAGGTGATCACCTGGTGCCCTTCCTGCCATATGAACATGGATGATCTGATGGCGCCGGAAACGCCGACCCAGTTCAAGACAGTGCATGTGACGGAGGTTCTCTGGGAACGCCGCGCTGCCTTGCAGAAACTGCTTGTGCGGCCGGTGCCGGTGCGGATTTTGCTGCATCGCCATGCCGGATTCCAACCACGCGTGGCGGTGAATGATCTGGTCCCCGGTTTGTTGCGCCTGATCCCTGGGCTGGAGTTGGTGGAGGAAGACGAAGCGCTGCCCGGCCAAATGTGTTCCTCATTGGCCGCCGTGCCCGGTGCCTTGGCCGCGGCGCATGAGGCGAATCTGGCAGCCATGGCGCGGCATGGGGCGGATACGCTCTGCACCATTTTCCATTCCTGCCATCGGGAAGCCGTGGCGTTGGAACGTGGCCGCGACATCAGCGTGATGAACTGGGTGCATCTGCTGGCGCGATCCGCGGGCTGGGAATTTCGTGATGAATACAAGCATCTGCGCAATGCGGAAGACCCGCGCGCCGCCTTGGATGACGGCGCCCTGAAACGCGTGGGTGCGGATGTCTTCTCGCAATTGCTGGAACCGGAATTGCGCCGCAAGCCGGCGGTTTAGGCAATGCTGATTGCCGTAGTGGGACCTTCCGGCGCGGGCAAGGATACGCTGATGGCTGGCGCGCGCTTGGCCCTGTTACAGGATGCCCGCTTTCGCTTCGTGCGCCGCGCCATCACCCGCCCCGCCGAGGCCGGTGGTGAGGATCATCAGGCGTTGACCGAAGCTGATTTCATCGCACGGCGCGATGCCGGCGGCTTTGCGTTAAACTGGCAAGCGCATGGGCTGCATTACGGCATTCCGCGCGACATTGAAGCGGATATGGCGGCACGACGCGTGGTGATTGCCAATCTTTCCCGTGCAGTACTGCCAGAAGCCAATGCGCGGTATCGCCTGCGCGTCCTAAACATCTCTGCACCAATCGAGGTTCTGGCCGCGCGCCTTGCCGCGCGGGGCCGCGAAAGCGCTGCTGATATCGCCGCGCGCTTGGCGCGTGAGGTCGCATTACCGGATGGGCTGGATATTGAGCGCGTGATGAATGATGCCGATGTCGCTTCGGGTGTGGCGCGCGTGTTGCGTGCGCTCAACCGCGCAGCGTCAGACGCTCAAGGATTGTGAAGGGCGCGCCCGGCGCGGCTTGCGAGAAAACACAGATATCCGCAACGCTGCGGGCCAAGCCCGGCGCATCGCCCAGCGCTTCCGTGACCGCAGGCAGGATGATGGTTTTTTCAGCTGGCGTCAGGCGCCGCGTCAGCGTCATGTGAAAGCGCCATTCGGCAAAAACGTAAGGATAGCCCCAGGCTGCAAGATACTCGCGTTGAAGCAGGCTGAGATTTTCCGGCTTGCGGCGTGCAATCTCAGCCTCGGTCGGGGGCGCGCGATGCGCATCCAGTGCCATGACACATCCATCGGCAAGGGCGTGCAGTGCTGGGCAGGGCGTGGCCTCGCGCAGCGCCAGGAAGCCATCCAGATCAGTGACGTGTAGCGGCGGAAGGGTAAAGGGCGCGGTGCGTGCAGCAAAATCCCGCGCCATTTGCAGCGCTGCCTGCACATCACCTTGCAGGCGAAACGGTGGCTTCAGTGTGGCGTGAAACCCATAGCCGCGCGCATCAGCGGTGATTTCCGCAATATCAACGCCAGCGACTGGCTTTTGTCGCAGGTCTGCCCCGCTTACACCATCGCGCCCCAGCCAGGCTGAGGCGCATTGATGCAAGGGATCATGCGCCTCAGGTGCGTAGTAAAGCGCAATGCGGTAGGGCGTCACGCAATCCGTTCCCCCGCGCGCCAAACCCCGCGCACAAGCGGCATATCGCCAAGGCTGCGCACCCGCACCAGATCAGCCTTTAGCCCCGCAGCAAGTCGACCGCGATCAGCAAGCCTGGCCATGCGCGCAGGCGTATCTGTCACCATGGCAATCGCTTGCGGCAGTGTGATCCCGCCCGCCTCCACCGCGCGCCAGGCGGCTTCCAGCATGGAAGCGGGCACGTAATCTGAAGCGAAAGCCTGTGCCAAGCCTTCGCGTACCAGATCAGCTGCGGCGACATTGCCGGAATGGCTGCCGCCACGCACGATATTGGGCGCGCCGGCAATCACTTCCACGCGCAAATCCCTTGCGGCACGGGCTGCCTCCATAGTCACGGGAAACTCCGAAATTGTGATGCCATCCGCCAAATTGCGTGCGATTTCGGCCGGCGTGTCGTCATCATGGGACGCAAGCGGAAGGTTGCGATGGCGAATACGCTCAAGTAACCAGGCGCGTTGCTTCTCCCGCAGCTCCGCCCGCTGCGCAAGCAGGCTATCAATCCGTGCCTGCACCTGCGCATCATTCCACTGAGTCTGGCGTTTGCGCATGGCCGCATACCGCACAAGATCACGATATTGCCCAACGCCCGGTGAGTGATCCATCAGGCTTACCATCACCACGCGCGGATGATCCGCCACCGGATCGAGCGCGGGCGGCATATCACGCGCAGGTAATTCGCAACGCAGATGTAAAAAATGTTCACCCTTCAACGCGCCAAGATCAGCAAGTTCATCCAGATCACGCACGCCATCCAAAAAAGTCTGGCCGCGTTCCGTATCGAAACCAAGATCACCCAGGCAAAGCGCATCCAGAATGGTGGTGACGCCAGCGGCCACACATTGCGCATCATGCGCAATCATCGCGGAACGTGATGGCCAACGCGCATTGGCGCGCGGCAGCACCTGGCGTTCCAGATTATCCGTATGCACATCCACAATGCCGGGGATCAAGTGATCGCCTTCTAGATCAAGCGCGCGGGGCGCCTGGCTTCGGCCAGGTTGCATATCCGCAACCAGCCCATTGCGCAGCACCAGCGTGCCATCCAGCACCGCATCGGGCAGGACTAGCCTGGCATTGGTCAGAATTGTCTCGGCGGTCATGCGGCATCCTGCATGGGTTCAACGGTGAAAACACGATCCGCGACCGCTTCTCGCACCTCGGCATCATGGAAAATGCCGACAATGGCAGTCCCGGCCTGCTTCGCCTCATGGATCAAACCAATCACAATGGCGCGATTGGCGGCATCAAGGCTGGCGGTGGGTTCATCAAGCAACAGCACCGGATAGCGCGGCCCGAAACCGCGCGCGAGGTTGACGCGCTGCTGCTCCCCACCCGAAAACGTCGCTGGCGGCAGGCTGTGCAAGCGTTCGGGCAGGTTCAAGCGATCCAGCAGGGCGGAGGCGCGGGAGAGCGCATCGCCTCGCACCATGCCGCGCGTGACCATGGGTTCGGCGACAATATCGCGCGTGCTGACGCGCGGAATGACGCGTAGAAATTGGGATACATAGCCAATACTCTCCCGCCGCGCTTCGATCACCGCGCGCGGATCAGCGCTGGCAAGGTCAAGCTCTGCCCCGCGATGAGTAAGCCATATCCGTCCTGCGCCAGCACCGTAATTGCCGTAAAGGCAGCGCATGAGCGTGGATTTACCCGTGCCTGATGGACCGGAAAGTGCGACGCATTCGCCGGCCCGCACCGCAAGATCAACACCGGCAAGCACAGGAATGCGCGTACCACCCTGCAAATGCAGCGTGAAGCTTTTGCCCAAGCCTTCGGTACGCAGAAGAATGCTCATGCTGCCAGCACCGATGATACAAGAAGCTGCGTATAAGGGTGCTGCGGATCATCCAGCACCCGATCCGTAAGGCCCTGTTCCACCACCTGCCCGCGCCGCATGACCAATATCCGGTCCGCGAGCAGCCGTGCAGCAGCGATATCATGCGTCACGATCAGCACAGATAGCCCCAATTCACGCACCAGCGCGCGGATCAGATCCAGCAATCGCGCCTGGACTGGAACATCAAGCCCGCCTGTCGGTTCATCCATGAACACGAGCTTAGGGCGCGTGACGAGTGTGCGTGCAATTTGCAGGCGCTGTTGCATGCCACCCGAAAAATGTCTGGGCAGATCATCAATCCGCGCTGCATCAATTTCGACCCGCTGCAACCAGGCCTTGGCCTCATCCCGGATATTGCCGTAATGCCGCGCACCTAGCGCCATCAGCCTTTCACCAACATTGCCGCCAGCGGATACACCCATGCGCAGCCCATCGCGCGGGTTCTGATGTACAAAGCCCCAATCGCTCCTCATAAGACGACGGCGTTCGGCTTCCGTCATGCCAAGCACATCACGGCCAAGGTAATGCACCGCGCCAGTATCGGGTGCCAACTGCCCAGCCAGCACGCGCAGCAAGGTGGTCTTGCCCGAACCGCTTTCACCGACAATGGCGACGACTTCTCCGGCCGTGACATCAAGTGCCACATCATCCAAAGCCGCAATGGCGCCGAAGTTCAGATGCAGCCTTTGGGCTTCCAACAGCATTGTCATTCCGCAGCCGCCTTCGGCGCTTGCTGCCGTTCCTGGCAGTAATCCGTATCAGAACAGATGAAGGCGCGCCCGCCTGCATCATCTGTCACCAACTCATCCAAATAGCTGCTCGTGCTGCCACAAATCGCGCAGGCATGGGGTGCGCGTATGGGGCGGAAGGGGTGATCCTCAAAATCAAGGCTCCGCACCGGCGTATAGGGTGGCACGGCATAGATCCGTTTTTCGCGCCCTGCGCCGAAAAGCTGCAAGGCGGCCATTTGGTGCATTTTTGGATTGTCGAAGGCCGGGATTGGCGATGGAGACATCAAATAGCGTTCATTCACCATCACCGGATAATCATAGGCTTTGGCGATATGGCCAAGCCGCGCGATATCCTCATAAAGCCTGACATGCATCAGCCCGTAATCGGCCAACGCATGCAGCCTTCGCGTTTCCGCCCGGCGCGGTTCCAGCTTGAACAACGGCTCGGGCTGCGGCACCTGATAGACCAGGATCTGGTTTTCGGTCAGCGGCTTTTCCGGAATGCGATGGCGCGTCTGGATAATTGTGGCCTCACCCGTTGCTTCCGTGGTCGCAATGCCGGCAACGCGCGTAAAGAAACGGCGGATCGAAACCGCATTGGTGGTATCATCCGCGCCCTGATCAATCACCTTCAGCACATCGGTGGGCCCGAGGATCGAGGCCGTGACCTGAATGCCGCCCGTCCCCCAACCATAAGGCAGCGGCATTTCGCGCGCGCCAAAGGGAATCTGGTGCCCAGGGATCGCGACGGCCTTCAGGATGGCGCGGCGGATCATGCGCTTTGTCGCCTCATCCAGATAAGCGAAATTATAGCCGGCTTCGGTCATTCCGCGGCCTCCTGCTGCTCAGCCTCAGTGGCGCGGCGAATGGTGCGCAGGTTTTCAAGCTCGCTCTGGAAATCCACGTAATGCGGCAGTTTCAGATGCTCCACAAAGCCGGTCGCTTCGATGTTATCCGAATGGTACAGTACGAATTCTTCCTGCTGGGCCGGCGCATCCGCGTCCTCGCCCAATTCGCTTGCGCGCAAGCCCCGATCCACCAACGCCATGGCCATGGCGCGGCGCTCCCCATGGCCGAAAACCAGGCCATAGCCGCGGGTGAATTGCGCGGGTTCCGTACGGCTCCCCTTGAATTGATTGACCATCTGGCATTCGGTGATACCGATATCGCCGATTTCAATACCAAAGCCCAGCTCGGGCGGCGTGATTTCAACGCCGATATGCCCCACGCGAATTTCACCCACAAAGGGATGCGCATTGCCATAGCCGCGCTGCGTCGAATAACCAAGCGCCAACAAAAACCCCTCATCACCACGCGCGAGGTTTTGCAGCCGCACCGGGCGTGGCGCAGGAAAGCTGAGCGGCTCACGCGTCAAATCACCAGGCTCATCCCCAGTCATGGCTTCACGCTGCATCAAGCCTTCACGCGCCAGGATTTCCGTCACGCGCGGCACGTCGCCCATATCCGCTGGCACTTCCGGCGTAGCAGGTGCTTCCCGCCCTTCGGCGGCAAGGGCGAAATCAAGCAGCCGATGCGTGTAATCAAAGGTCGGTCCCAGCACCTGTCCGCCCGGCAAATCCTTATAGGTGGCGCTGATCCGCCGCCGTAGCAGCATGCGGCTGGTTTCAAGCGGTAGCGAGGCACCAAAGCGCGGCAAGGTGGTACGATAGGCGCGCAACAGAAATGCCGCTTCAATCAAATCGCCCTTCGCCTGCTTGATGGCAAGCGCCGCCAGAAAGCGATCATGGCAGGACCCTTCAGCCATCACGCGATCAACCGCAAGCGCCATTTGCTGTTCAATTTGCGCGACAGTGAGTTCCGGCAGCGCGGTATCGCCGCGGCGGGTTTCATCCAGCCAGGCATGGGCAGCGCTGATGGCCTTTTCGCCGCCCTTGACCGCGACATACATGATCAGTCCTCAGCAATCATGACACTACGCGGCAATGCAGCGATACTGTCGCCCGCGCAAAGCAG
Organism: Roseomonas sp.; assembly: GCA_020249825.1. Taxonomy (GTDB): domain Bacteria; phylum Pseudomonadota; class Alphaproteobacteria; order Acetobacterales; family Acetobacteraceae; genus Neoroseomonas. The sequence goes on along the minus strand of JADCEX010000190.1, from coordinate 981 downwards.
CACGTCCACACCGCGCGGGAAGAACGCCTGGTTCCGCGCCCATGCCGCAACGAAACCAACGGGCGCGCCAAGCACGCGCAGGCGATGTTCGTGCTGAATCCCTGGGCCGGTCAGGCGCCAGCCATCACCCGCCACCAACCCGGCCACTTGCAGGATCAGCGTCGCGCCAAGCTGCGGGTCCTCATCCGTGCCGACATCGAGTGTCTCAAGCAATGGCGCAGCACCGCAAGCAAGCACAAAACGCGCGGCGCTGATCTCCGGCGTGATAGGCGCGCCGCAGTGAAAGCGCAGCCATTCAGCCACCGCATCGCCGGCATCCAGCCAAAGCGGCGTATCGGCATCAGCCAGGCTCAGCAAGGCTGCGCCGGCAGCAGAGCATAGCGGCGCGGGCGGCGTGATGCGCGCTTCAATGCGCTGAATGCGTCCGGGTCGGCTCATCGCTTCCAGAATGGCACGGAAGCTTGCCTGCGCATCCAGAACGGGATCGGCAAAGCCCGGGGTCAAGCGTGTCATCGCATTGTCGCCATGGTGAAGAAATCAACGCGCGTCGCGGCCGCCTTGCGTGCTTCAGCCGCGCGCGCTGCCTGTTGCGCGGCAGCGAGGGGCTCCACGACTGCCTGCATGAACGCATCATGCAGCGCGGCATCCTGCAAGGCTGCATCAAGCAAGGCGGCAAGCCTGGCCTTCGTATGATCCCGCCCTGCGACATAGGCATGGCCGATATGCGAACCAAGGCGGATGGCGCAGCGCGTCACGGTCATTTCACCCAGGTTGAAGGCATCGCCATCACCGCCCGCACGGCCACGCACCATCACCAAGCCGGTTTCCGGCGCGCGCAGCACCTCTGCTTCCGGCAGTGCTGGCAGTACCGCAAGCCCTGCGGCCAATTCGTCTGCCGAGGCGCGTGCAAGCACAGCCATCCATTTCTGCCGCGCGGCCTGGGGGGAGAGGGTGTCTTTCGGGTTCATGTGACTTGTCTAG
>JADCEX010000019.1 GCA_020249825.1 Roseomonas sp. | reverse complement strand
GATGCCTTCATCGCCGATTTCATGGAGGAGGCGAATGTGCTGGAAGGCGAAGCGCTTGGCCCTGGGCGGATTTCCCTGGCGGGCGTGGCGCTTGAAACCAGGCTCCGCCCCCATCAGCCAGGCCCGGCGCTACTCGCGATCAGGCCGGAGGCGGTGACGCTGGCCGGAGAGGGTGAGGGCCTGCCCGGTCAGATCAAGCGTGCCGCGTTTTTGGGGCAAACGCATGAATATGAGGTGGGGACAAAGGCCGGGCAGCTATTTGTGGTGGCGCCGGCAGGGGCGGCCGTGTTTGCGCAAGGGGATGATTTGCGGTGCCGGATTGAAAGGGTGATCCCTCTTCCGGTAGTCTCCGTCCCAGTTTCTTCGCGGAAATCGCCCTAACCCATTGTTTCGTGAAACTTTCCAGGCCGTAAAGTGGCTTCGCTTGGCTTGAAAACCCTCAATGCCCGAAGGACAGGCTTTGGGCTGGTCCGCCGCAAATCTCGGCATGATGCCGCTTTCCCCATGGCGCCCGCACCAAGGGGGAAGGCCGCGCGCAACGCCCAAAGGGACATGATGCGCCCCTCGGGTTGCAGCGTGATCTCTGCCGCCCCCGCGCCTCATCCAGCCAAAGTTACCGCCCAAGGGCCGATCCGCGGCATGAGGGCCGCTCGGAGGGATGGGGCGAGGCGCCAGCCGCCCGGCGCCCGGAAAGCGAGGCATGAGGAAGGCCCCTTCTGGCCCTTGCTGACTCTGGGAATAAAGCGACTGAGCCCCTGATTGCTGCTTGGGCCAGGGGGAGGCATTGCAAATTTGCCACAGTAGGTGGCCGATGCGACACGTGAGGGCTGGTCCGGGTAATCCAAGCTGGTTTGTCCGACGAAACGTGCTAAAAACACTCAACTCGGTTCGTGTCGGATTCGTTAATGCAACACGGTTCCGCCAATTCAAAATGAGGAAAAAACAATGAGCTTCAGAAACACCCTTCTGGCCGCTGCGGCGGTGGTGGCGCTGCCGGTCCTGGCGCAGGCCCAAACGGTAAGCGGGCTTTACCTTGGCGCCGGCTTCGGCGCTAATTACCTCGACAAGACGGATATCACGGGGTCGTCAGCGACGGATAGAACCAATTTGAACACGCTTGGCGCTAACGTGTCCAGCGAGTTCTCCTGGGGCTATGTCGGTGTCCTGAGCTTGGGTTGGGGCTTCGGCAATGGGCTTCGTGCTGAAATCGAAGGTAATTATCGGCAAAATGACGTTTCGGATGTCAAGGCTACGCCAGCAGTGAGCGGCTCAACCGGCACGGCGACAAGCTATGGCGCCATGTTGAATTTGCTCTACGACATCAATTTGAATGGTGCGCTTGGCGGAATCACGCCTTATGTCGGTGGGGGTTTGGGTTACATTTGGCACGAGTACGATAACGTTGGAACGCGTGTGGGTGGTGTGAGCAATGTCTTGAACGGAGATAACGGCGCGTTTGGTGGCCAGGCGATTGTCGGCCTATCGCTGCCAATTTCCGCTGTGCCTGGCTTGGCTGTGACGGCAGAATACCGTTTCATGATGACGGCCGGTCATGAAATTGACTCAAACAATGCCGGTACTCGCACGAAGGTTGACGTTGACAACGTGAACCACTCTCTTCTTGTGGGTCTTCGCTACGCCTTCAACGCGGCCCCTGCTGTTGCCGCCGCGGCTCCGGTGGCCGCCGCCCGCACCTTCCTGGTCTTCTTTGACTGGAGCAAGGCTGACCTGACCGATCGCGCGCGCCAGATCATCGGCGAAGCCGCTTCCGCGCGCGGCGCTGGTGTGACCCGCATTGAAGTGAATGGCTTCACGGACCGTTCTGGTCCTGCGGACTACAACATGCAGCTTTCCATCCGTCGCGCCAATGCGGTGGCGGCTGAGCTCGTGCGCCGCGGTGTGCCGCGCAACGAAATCGTCACGCGCGGCTTTGGTGAAGAAAACAACCTGGTGCCGACGGCCGATGGTGTGCGTGAACCGCAGAACCGCCGCGTGGAAATCATCCTCCGCTAATTCGGGCGGTTCTTTTGGGAGTGGACGGGGCGCCTCAGGGCGCCCCGCTTCGTTTAGGGCTATGCGGAAGCATCGTTGAAGGCTAAAACTCCTTCCATTGAGCCTTAGGATTGTCTAAGCTCCGCAGTTATCGTGTCATCTTTCAGGATAGGAATTCGCAATGAAATTCAAAACGACTCTGTTGGCCGCCGCGGCGGTAGTAGCGATGCCGGTATTGGCACATGCCCAGCCGGTCAGCGGGCTTTACATCGCCGGTGGCATTGGCGGAAACTTGCTGCAAGATACAACGCTGAATGGATCAGTGAATAATGCAGCCGGCACCAAGATCGAAAATGAATTTCAGCTTGGTTATGTCGGTGTTTTGAGCTTGGGCTGGGGCTTTGGCAACGGGCTGCGGGCAGAAATTGAAGGGAACTATCGGTCCAACGAAGTGAGCGATACAAGGGTGGGTGGCGCGTCGGTACAGGGTATTGCAAGCGGTAAAGGCACGGCTGTCAGCTATGGCGTGATGGCGAACGCCCTTTATGATTTCAACCTTGGTGGCGCCCTGGGTGGGCTTACGCCCTATATTGGCGCCGGTGCTGGCTATATTTGGCACGACTATCAGGATGTTGGCGCGCGTCGCTCAACTGGTGAGCGGGCTGTGTATAATGGCGATACGGGCGCCTTCGGATATCAGGCTATTCTCGGTTTCTCCGTGCCCATCAGCGGCGTCCCTGGCCTTGCAGTCACTGCCGAGTATCGTTTCATGGGAACGCTCGGGCATGACATTAACGGAACTGGCAACATTACCTCGGGTTCTGGCGTGTCACAGACTCGCCTCAACTCGGATATTGACAACTTCAACCACTCCCTCCTCGTCGGCCTGCGCTACGCCTTCAACGCCGCGCCGGCCATGCCGGTCGCTGCCGCGCCTGTTGCCGCTGCCCGCACCTTCCTGGTCTTCTTTGACTGGAGCAAGGCT
>JADCEX010000189.1 GCA_020249825.1 Roseomonas sp. | reverse complement strand
TCCACCTTGATCGCCGTGGGGCGTTCGCAGGTGATCTTGATGCCAGCCGGGATCGGGTAGCGGATTTCGTGGCTATAGCCGAGGCTCAGCACAAGATCCTTGCCCTGCACCGCCGCGCGATAGCCCGTGCCGTTGATTTCCCTGGACTTCACGAAGCCCGTGGAAACGCCCGTCACCATGCTGTTGATCAGGCTGCGCGTGGTGCCCCACATGGTACGCGCCCGGCGATCATCTCGGCGCGGCCTGACCGCCACCTGCTGAGCGCTGATTTCGACATCCACATCATCCGTCAGGTCAAGCTTGAGTTCCCCAAGCTTACCCTTCGCCACCAGTGTGCGGCCAGAAAGTGCAAGCTGCACCCCCGAAGGCACCTGAACCGGATATTTTCCGACGCGAGACATTGCCAAACCCTCCGTCAGAATACGCGGCAGAGAACCTCGCCGCCGACATTGGCAGCGCGGGCCTCATTTTCGCTCATCACGCCACGCGGCGTGGAAAGGATGGACATGCCAAGCCCGTTATAGAACTTGGGCAGCTCAGCGATCTTCGAATAGACGCGACGGCCAGGCTTCGACACGCGCGTAATTTCGCGAATGGCAGGTTCGCCTTCGGAATACTTCAATTCGATATCAATGAACTTCACGCCAGGGCGGAGTTCTTCGGTGCGCCAGGCGCGAATGAAACCCTCGCGCTTGAGCACATCAAGCACATTCTCACGCAGCTTGGACGCCGGCGCCTTGCACCGGGTCTGGCGCGCGGATTGCGCATTGCGGATGCGGGTGAGCAGATCGCCCAGCGGATCGGACATGGACATGCCGGGCTTCCTTACCAGCTGGCCTTCACGACGCCCGGAATCTGGCCCTGATTGGCCAGCTCACGGAAGGCGTTACGGCAGAGCTTGAACTTGCGATAATTGCCGCGCGGCCGCCCTGTCAGCTCGCAACGAAGACGAACGCGATTCTTGGCGCCATTGCGGGGCAATTGCGCGAGTTTCAGCGTCGCTTCAAAGCGATCTTCCATCGGCAGGTCACGATTCATCACCGCAGCCTTCAACGCAGCGCGCTTCGCGGCATGCAGCTTTGAAAGCCGCTCCCGGCGCTTGTTCTTTTCAACAGACGAGGTCTTAGCCATACGTCATAACCCTCCGGAACCTGCCGGGATCACCCGGCGGTTTTCCAAAAAACTCAGTTCTGGAAAGGAAGCTGGAACGCCTTCAGCAGCGCCTTCGCTTCCTTGTCGGTCTTCGCCGTGGTGACGAAAACAATGTCCATGCCGCGCACCGTATCCACCTTGTCATAGATGATTTCGGGGAACACGATCTGCTCCTTCAGGCCAAGGGCATAATTGCCCCGACCATCAAAGCCACGATTGCCGGGAATGCCACGAAAATCGCGCACACGCGGCAGCGCAATGGTCACCAGCCGATCAAGGAATTCATACATGCGTTCCTTGCGCAGCGTGACCTTGCAGCCAATCGCCTGGCCTTCACGGATCTTGAAGCCCGCGATCGCCTTCTTGGCCTTGGTCTTCACCGGCTTCTGGCCCGAAATCAGGGTCAGATCGGCCACCGCGGCATCAAGCTTCTTCTGGTCGCCGGCGGCTTCGCCCACGCCCATATTGATCACGATCTTCTCAAGCTTCGGCACTTCCATCGGATTGGTGTAGCCGAATTCCTCGGACAGCTGCTTGCGCACCACGGTTTCGTAGTGCTGGCGCAGCCGGGGCTGTTCCTTCACGTCGCTCATGCGTCAAGCACCTCACCGGAGGCACGCGCCACCCGGACCTTCTTGCCGTCTTCCAAAACCTTGAAGCCAACCCGCGTCGGCTTGCCGGATTTGGGATCCAGCAGCGCCAGGTTGGAGAGATGGATCGGCGATTCCTTTTCGGTGATCCCGCCGGGATTGCCAATGCCGGTCGCCTTCTGGTGACGCTTCACCAGATTGACACCCTGCACCAGCGCGCGATCTTCGGTCGGCATCACGCGAATCACCTCGCCCTGACGGCCCTTGTCACGGCCAGTCAGCACCTGAACGCGGTCACCCTTTTTGATCTTTTGCGCCATGGCTTACAACACCTCCGGCGCCAGAGAGATGATCTTCATGAACTTCTTCGCGCGAAGTTCACGCACCACCGGGCCAAAGATACGCGTGCCGATCGGTTCATTCTGCTTGTTGATCAGCACCGCCGCATTGCGGTCGAAGCGGATCACAGAACCATCATTGCGACGCACCGGGAAGGAAGTCCGCACGATCACCGCACGTTCAACCGTACCCTTCTTCACCTTGCCGCGCGGGATCGCTTCCTTGATGGAAACGACAATCACATCGCCCACACCCGCGGTCTTGCGCTTGGACCCGCCAAGCACCTTGATGCATTGCACGCGACGCGCACCGGAATTGTCAGCGACTTCCAGGTTGCTTTCCACTTGAATCATGGATCAGCCCCCCGCCGCCGGCGCCACGGTTTCACCGTTGCGCGCCACTACCGTCCAAACCTTGCGCTTGGAAATCGGAGGGCATTCTTCGATCTGCACAACATCGCCTTCCTTGCACAGGTTGGCATCATCATGCGCCGCATACTTCTTAGATTTGCGGATGAATTTCTTGTAGAGCGGATGCATCACGCGACGTTCGACCAAGACCGTAACGGTCTTGTCCATCTTGTCGCTGACGACCCGCCCGGTGAGGACGCGCTTCGGCATCGCCGTCGGTCTCCTCTCAGGCTTTGGTTGCGGCGGCGCGGCTGCGCTCACCGATGATGGTCTTCACCCGCGCAATGTCCCGACGGACCTGGCGAATGCGGCTAAGGGCTTCAAGTTGCCCGGTTGCGCGTTGGAAACGCAGATTGAACTGCTCCTTGCGCAAATCAAGCAACATCGTGTTCAGCTCATCAGCCGATTTGGCGCGAACATCGCCGATCTTGGTCATGGCCATGATCAAGCCTCCAGACCCAGACGGGTCACGAACTTCGTCTTGATCGGCAGCTTGGCGGCACCGAGGCTGAGCGCTTCACGCGCCACGTCGTTGCTCACGCCGTCGATCTCGAACATGATGCGGCCGGGCTTCACCCGGGCCACCCAATATTCCGGTGAGCCCTTGCCGGAGCCCATGCGGACTTCGGCAGGCTTGGTGGAAACCGGCACATCCGGAAAAATACGAATCCAGACACGGCCCTGACGCTTCATGGCGCGGGTGATCGCACGACGCGCGGCTTCGATCTGCCGCGCGGTCACACGTTCAGGCTCCAACGCCTTGAGGCCGAAGCCACCGAAGGACAAGGAAAACCCACCCTTGGCCAGGCCATGGATGCGACCCTTATGGGCCTTCCGGAATTTGGTGCGCTTAGGTTGCAGCATTGTCCTATACCTTTAGCGCTGCGGCGCCTGTTCGGCGGCGCGCTTGTCCTGCGCCATCGGATCATGCGCCATGATCTCACCCTTGAAGACCCAAACCTTCACACCGCAAGTGCCATAGGTGGTCTTCGCCGTCGCCGTGCCGTAATCGATATCGGCACGCAGCGTGTGCAGCGGCACACGGCCTTCGCGATACCATTCCATACGCGCGATTTCAGCGCCGCCCAGCCGACCAGAGCAATTGATCCGAATACCGAGCGCACCCAGCCGCATCGCAGATTGCACCGCACGCTTCATGGCACGACGGAAAGCCACGCGGCGTTCCAGCTGCTGCGCGATACTTTCAGCGACCAGCACGGCATCAATTTCCGGCTTGCGGATTTCGACGATGTTGAGTGCCACTTCGGCACCCGCCATCTTCTGCAAATCCTTACGCAGCACTTCGATATCCGCGCCCTTTTTGCCGATGACAACACCGGGGCGGGCCGCATGAATCGTCACGCGCGGCTTCTTGGCCGGGCGTTCAATCACCACGCGGCTCACGCCAGCGCCCTTCAGGCGATCACGCAGCTTTTCACGCAGCTTGAAATCTTCGTGCAGCATCTTGGAATAATCCGCGGCGGCGAACCAGCGGCTATCCCAGGTGCGATTGATGCCAAGCCGAAGCCCGACGGGATTGACTTTCTGGCCCATACTACGCGGCCTCCTGAGTTTCAGCGGCTTCCGCCACAACCTGTTCGGCCACCACAATCTTCAAATGGCTGAACCATTTTTCGATGGTGGACGACCGGCCACGGCCACGTGCATGGAAGCGCTTCATCACCGCCGCGCGGCCAACTTCGGCGCGCGACACAACAAGACGATCCACATCCAGGCTGTGGTTGTTCTCGGCATTCGCAATCGCGCTTTCCAGCGTCTTCTTCACCGTGCCGGCGATGCGGCGCTTGCTGAAGGTAAGCTGCGCCACGGCATCCTGCGCCTTCTTGCCGCGGATCATCGCGGCAACCAGGTTCAGCTTGCGCGGGCTCACGCGGATATTGAAGGTCACAGCCTGGGCTTCGCTATCGGCCAGGCCGCGCGGGTGTTTCGGCTTGCTCATTGCTATCAGCCCCGCTTCGTCTTCTTATCCGCCGCATGGCCCGTGAAGGTCCGCGTCGGAGAGAATTCACCGAATTTATGGCCGACCATGTTCTCGGTCACCTGCACCGGCAAGAACTTCTTGCCGTTATAGACACCGAAAGTCAGGCCAACGAATTGCGGCAGGATCGTGCTGCGCCGCGACCAGATCTTGATGATCTCATTGCGGGTTGAAGCACGAGCGGCTTCCGCCTTGTTCAGCAGGTAACCGTCAACAAACGGACCTTTCCATACGCTGCGCGGCATCGCGATCAGCCCTTCGTCGCGTTGCGGCGACGGACAATAAATCCATCGGACCGCTTGTTATGGCGCGTCTTCGCACCCTTGGTCGGCTTGCCCCATGGCGTCACCGGATGGCGACCACCAGAGGTACGGCCTTCACCACCACCATGCGGGTGGTCAATCGGGTTCATGGCAACGCCGCGGTTATGCGGCTTGCGGCCCAGCCAACGATTACGGCCAGCCTTGCCCAGCTGCTGGTTGCTATTGTCGGGGTTGGACACCGCACCGATGGATGCCATGCATTCCGCACGGATCAGGCGCAGTTCACCAGACATCAGCCTCACCTGCGCATAGCCGGCATCCTTGCCGACCAACTGCGCGAAAGTG
>JADCEX010000188.1 GCA_020249825.1 Roseomonas sp. | reverse complement strand
TCAAAGGCGCGCTCATCATCCCCACGGCGAAACAGGATCAGGGCGAAATCGGCCCTGAGCGCGGCGGCATAGGCGGGCGTCATGCCGCGCGTGGCTTCCATCTGGCGCAAGGCAGCTTGCAGATTGCCTTCGCGCACCAGGTCCCTGAGCGCCCGGTCCAGCGCCGGGTTGCGCACAAAGCCCTGGTCCGGGGCTTCGCGTTCTTCTGGGGCGGCGCCGGCATCTTCAGCAAGGCTTTCCTGCACGGGCGCCGCCGGTAGGCTGGCCCCGCGCGGCGCCGTGCGGCGGAGCAGGGCATGGATCGCCGCTGCATCCGGATGATCGTTAAAGCGCGCCAGCCAATCGCGCAGCGCTTCCTGATCCGGACGCGGCGCGGCCGGGTTCAGCCAGCGATCGGCAAGGATATGGCCTTCAAGCCGACGGTCCGAAAGCTGCGCTGTCGCGCGTTCCGCCGCTTCCCACTCCCGCGCGGCGTGCAGGGCGAAGATAGCTTGCAGCGCTGCCGCATCGGCGGGCGCCAAAGCCTGGCTGATGCTGGCCGAAGCACGCAAAGCGGGCATGGGCAAGGCAGCGGTCTGAGTGGCCCTTTGCGCCATGGCCGGAACGGGGGTTCCGAACCACAAGGGCGCCAGCACCAGTGCCATCAAAGGCAGGGTGCCGCTTCGGGCCATGGGGGGGATCGCGCACATGGCTTGGGGCTTGTAGACGCGAATTGGTTAAAAATTCAACCGCGGGGCGAGTTGCAGGCCTAAACCGGGCGCCTCTGCCCAGGTGACAGGTGCCTGATGGGGGTTTAAATCATCCCCACCAGCAAGGAGACATCCATGACGATCAAGATTGGCGACAGCATCCCCGCGATGAAGGTCATGCAGGGCACCGCAGATGGGCCGAAGGAGCTTGATACGGCTGAATTCTTCAAGGGCCGCACGGTGGTGCTGTTCGGCGTGCCGGGCGCCTTCACCCCCACCTGCTCGGCCAAGCATCTGCCGGGCTTCACGGAGCATGCGGCAGCGCTGAAGGCCAAGGGTGTGCATGCCATTGCCTGCATGGCGGTGAATGATGCCTTTGTGATGGGCGCCTGGGCCAAGGATCAGGGCATCACGGACCAGGTGACGATGATTGCCGATGGCTCGGCCGCCTTTACCAAGGCGATGGGGCTGGAATTTGATCTGACGGCGCGTGGCCTTGGCGTGCGCTGCCAGCGCTTTGCCCTGGTGGCGAAGGACGGCAAGGTGACCCATGTGGCCGTGGAAGCCCCCGGTGCCTTTGAAGTGAGCAAGGCCGAAGCGGTTCTGGCCGCGCTTTGACGTAATGCCCGGCGCGCCCTTTTGAGCGGGCGCGTCGGCTGATCCAAGGATTGCCGCCCATGAGCATCACCCTCTGGACCTGGAATACGCCCAATGGGCGGAAGATCAGTGTCGCGCTTGAAGAGATGGGCTTGGCCTATACCGTGCGGCCGGTGAACATCAGCAAGGGCGAGCAATTCAACCCTGAATTCCTGGCCTTCAGCCCGAATAATCGCATTCCTGCCATCCAGGACCCGGATGGGCCGGATGGCAAGCCGATTACGGTTTTCGAGAGCGGGGCGATTTTGCTCTATTTGGCTGAGAAAACCGGCCGCTTCCTGCCGCGCGATTTGCGGGCGCGCGTACCGGTTTATGAATGGCTGATGTGGCAGATGGGGGGCTTTGGCCCCATGCCGGGGCAGGTGCATCACTTCCTGATGCAGCCCGAAGGGCCGGCACGTGACTATGGCTTCAAGCGCTATCACGATGAGACCCAGCGCTTGTATGGCGTTCTGGATCGGCGGCTGGAGGGGCGGGATTTCGTCGCGACAAGCGGTGAGCCCTCGATCGCTGATTTCGCCATTCTAGGCTGGGCCTGGAGGCATGAGCGCCATCAGGTGGACCTTGGGGGCTTGCCGAATGTGAAGCGCTGGTACGAGGCGATGATGGCGCGGCCTGCCACAAAACGTGGGTTTGAGGTTTCGCTGGGTTGAGATGGCGTTTCGGGTTTGACGCTGCCCCGCCGCGGCACTAGAAGCGGGGTGTTGCAACGCCGTGTGACTTTCCACTCCTGCGGAGGGGTGGCCGAGTGGCCGAAGGCGGCGGTTTGCTAAACCGTTATAGGATTAATAGTCCTATCGTGGGTTCGAATCCCATCCCCTCCGCCATCAAACTGCCTAAAGAGAAATTTTTGCCCCTGGAAAGTTTGGGGGCGTCTGGCTTGTGGACAGCGCAAATCTGCCCGAAGCCCAGGGTGGTTGTGATCAGTTCGCGTGGCGGGTTTCGGTTGCACCTGGGGTAATTTGGGGAACTCCGGGAAAATTGTGACAGGGCTGGACAGGCAACGGAAACAAGGCGAATAAGCGGGGCTGTAGCGGATGGATGGCCGAGCGGTCGAAGGCGCGCGCCTGGAAAGTGCGTATACGTCAAAAGCGTATCGTGGGTTCGAATCCCACTCCATCCGCCAGTATTTTAGCGAATCGCGTTCTCCGCCGGGGCTGAAGGCCGGAAAAACTTTAGGTTTCATAGGGTTTTGGGGCCGGACCTGTTGACTGGCGCTGCCCGGAAAAGCCCCAAATTCTCTCTCTGAGGGCCAATTCTCTCCGAACCTGTTGACTTGGCCGATTTAGTACGGAGGTTGTAAGCTGTTGGAAAAGCAAAATTTTGGTGTGGCGGAAATGTGGCGTGGTTAGCAGAACACTTGCCGATCCGTACTTGTTTTGCGAACCGAGAACATTACGATGGGCTACCTCGGCCGACACCGCCCACCGTACTCAGTGCAATTGGAGGCTGAGGGCGCAGCAAAGCCAGTGAGCTTCAGAAGCCACCGTTATTCTAATTCATTGATGACGGGCACTGTGCTACAAGTAGAGTGGAATCGTGCGGGCTCGGGGAGGGTCATCAGAAGTGTTTGAGGACCAGCTCCTCGAAGAATTCGCTGGAACGCTTCGAGCCCAGGCAGCAGAGGCCTTGGCGGAACAGGACCAGGCGAACCCGCTGGCTGCTGACATAGCGCTCGCGGAGGCCATGCTTGGGTATCTTGAGGAAGCCGGCGCGGTCGCAGGACATGACCTGTGTCCGCATGAGGATCATGGACTAAGGCGCCCATGCCGAATCCTCGGCTATTCGCTGCCCGAGGACTCCACTCGCCTGGACCTGTTCACGGCCATATTCGTGCCTCCAGATGGTCCCGCAAACTTGCCCACCAAGGAGGTAGCGCGTTTGTCCGGCGGTGCGGCGCGCTTTTTCGAATATGCTGCCAAGGGCGACCATGACCGGTTCTCCCGCGATTCAGCCGCGGGAGGCGCTGCAGCCCTCATCCGCGAGGAGATTGCGCGCATTGAGGATGTCCGTGTGCATCTCCTTACCAATGCCCGCGTCAGGGATCGCGCAGTCGAGGACATCACGGTCCTTGGTAGGACGGTCGAGACTGAAGTTTGGGATCTGGAGCGCCTTTACAGGGCGAGTGGCGAGGAGGTCTCCCGCGATCGCATTGAGGTGGATTTTAAGGCACTGATGGGTCGCCCGATTACATGCCTTGAGATGAAGCCCCCTCCGGCCGAATATCAGACGTTCCTCCTCGTCGTGCCCGGTAATGTTATTTACGATCTCTACGAGCGCTACGGCGCTAGGCTATTCGAATTCAATGTCCGCTCCTTCCTTCAGGCGAAGGGCGGCGTGAACAAAGGAATCAGGAAGACTATTGAGGAACAGCCAGGCCGCTTTCTGGCCTATAACAACGGCTTGACCGCCACAGCTGACGATATCGAAGTTGGCACCCTAAGCGGTGAGACGGTGATCCACCGCCTCAAGGGTTTGCAGATCGTCAATGGCGCTCAAACGACCGCATCCATCCATCGTGCCAAAAAGGTGGATAAGCTGTCGCTCGATCAGGTGGCCGTCTCGATGAAGCTGACCCTGGTGCCTGCTGAGAAGCTTCAGGAGTTTGTGCCTCTCATCGCGCGCTTTGCTAACACTCAGAATCCTATCCAGATTGCCGACCTTTCTGCCAGCGATGTTTTTCACCAGAAATTTGAGACACTGTCAGAGACAGTCTGGTGCCCTGGCGAGGAGACGCGCTGGTTTTATGAGCGCGCCCGTGGCTCCTATCAAGTTGCTCGGATGCGCCATGGGACCACCCCCGCAAAGCGCCGTGAGTTCGACCGCATGCTTCCGAAGGCCCAGCACTTCGGGAAGGCCGACCTTGCAAAGTTCCTAATGACTTGGTGGGGTGAGCCGCACACAGTCAGCAGGGGCGCCCAGAAGAACTATGCTGCCTTTATGTTCAAGCTGCGCGAACGGATGGGCGAGGGCTGGGAGCCTGATCGGGAATTCTATGAAGATACGATCGCCAAGGCCCTCATCTTCAAGGCGGCGCAAGGGGTGGTGCGCAAGGCCAAGCTGCAGTCCTACGGCGCAAACGTGGTGACGTTCATGGTCGCGAAGCTCGCGTCAGAATTCGGTAACAGGGTAGACCTCGACGATATTTGGGAGTTTCAAGAGGTCTCCTCCGAGCTGGCTTCGATGCTCGCTTCATGGGCGCCCCTCATCCATCACGCCATCATCGACAGCGCCGGTAAGCGCAACGTCACCGAATGGTGCAAAAAGGAAGGCTGCTGGGAGATCATTCGTGGCCTAGCCCTGCCACTGCCCGCGCCGCTTCCTGCAGAGATAGGGGCAGAGGTTTCTGATGAGGATGGCGTGAACGGACCTCGAGCCCACGCCGAAGATCCTGTGATGACATGCATGGCTCTGGACGGGGAGCAATGGGCATTGTTGATGGCCTGGGCGGCAAGGACCCCAGGCATCGACGAATTAGACAGGAAGGTCGCACACACCATCAGTGGATACGCAATGGAGCATTGGCAAAAAGAACCATCTTTAAAGCAAGCAGTGCGCGGGGCACGTTTAGTTTCAGCGGCAAGGCGGGCGAGTATTCTACCCGATTGACCTTGCCGGAGTTGGCCGATGGATGGCGCCGTTTGCTCAATGCGGATCAGACATATAGGACTGGTCTCGGTCCACTGGTGGTCAGCGGCGGGCAGCACCCGTCATCGGCACATAAAGGTTCCTTGCGTCGGGCTCGCTGGCATGCAAAGTCACAGTCAAATTGTTTTCCAGCCCCAGCTAAAACGCTAGCAGCAGGTAATCACTAACTGGGGGCAGAGCATTGAGAAAAAGGCCCTGCCAAAAATTGGCAACGAGTCAGGAGGGCGCGCCAAGTCGTATGATTTTGCTTCATTTGGCCGTAGCGGGAATGGTTCAGAAAGGGCAGGCGCTCGCCGAGCCGATTATGGTCATCAAACGGATCAGTCTTTGTCGATGAATTTCTTTACAGCTTCGCCGAAATCCTTTGAACTTCTCAGTTCATACTGAATTTTTTTTAGGTCCTTGCTCTTGAGCCGCTTGCAGAGTTGACGCGTACTTTTATCGTAGACTTCGCCAGTAATCACGTCGAGCGTCAAGCCCTTTTCGTACTCATGGCCATGTAGGGAAGATGGCCAATTATCTGCGTCGTTCTTGTGAAATGACCAAATGAAATTTTTCCGCCTCACTTGCCTCTCGGTCAGAAACCGGACGCACTCAAATTCTTCGGCAATCCCGTCCTCGTGTGTCTCCAGTTCCAACAGGGCAGGTGCGGGGCGGTTCTCATTCAGCAAAGACAGCCCATGGGCCAACCAGCTTAGCGGTGGGATCCAGTCATCGGCAGTTTCGTACTCCAAGTTAAGGCGAACGATAGATCGCCCATTCTCGTATACGTGTTCCCCGATGACCGTGTCACGGTACTTTATCTTCTTCGAAACGGGGTCAAATATCAGCGACATAGGCCAGACTCCCTTTTTGTTCGATCATCATCATGTTCCAAGTATTCGTAAAGGGGGAAGTCTTCCCCTCGCTTCAGCCCCTCCAGCGTCAGCAGATAGCCGGGCCGCCCATAGCCAAACTGCCGCCGCACGGCTCCCAGAATTGGCCTTCCGCTCGTAGAATGTCGCCTGGCTGATCCCGTGACGGCGGCAAAATCCGCTGTCACAGCGGCGGCTTCCTGTTCCCTCACAATCCCGATGACCTACATATCAATGAACCTGCAGCATTTCATCCGTCCGTCGCCTTAAGAAACAGACTCAATCGAAATTTGTCTATAATTCAAATGCGCACGTGCGTGCCATAAGATATGCAGGCTTGGTTGGGCGTCAGTAGTCCGGCTTAACGCCACCGCGTCCGCGGCGCCCAGGCTTCTTCTTTGTCCGCCTGTCCGTACCTGGCGCGCTGCGCGTTCCTGTTTTCGCCCCTGATGTTCCGGCACTGCTGGAAAACCCGCTGGAGCGCTCCCCGTCAAGGTTCCGGGCGACGCTCTCCGCGTTCGCTTTGCGACGGGCATCTGGCTTCCAGCGGCCAGCCTCTGCGATGAAATCCTCGTCGCCGATCGCGTCGCTGACGAGGTCCTCGTCGAACTTTACCTTCACCAGGAGCGGGAACCGGACGGCTTGGCCGGATACGATGCCCTGACCCGGTCCGAAGGTCTGAAGGATGTTGGCATCCTGTTCCGACAGGTTTTCCATCACCGACCGGACGAAGCGCTTGTCGTTGGGATTCACCAGTCGCAGCACCAGAAAGCTGTTGCACTGGGCAAGAGTTGTTTCGTCGAGACGGGAAGGCCGCTGCGAGATTAGGACTAGGCCCGTCCCAAATTTCCGCCCTTCGGTGATGACCTTCCGGATGGTCGGCAGTGACGGCGTCTCGTCCGTGCCTTCCTGTCTGCTCGGGATGAAGTTGTGAGCTTCCTCGATGATGGCCTGGAATGGCGGGATGACTCCCGACAGTGTCGAGCGGTGCGCGAACAGCGCTTCCAGCACCATGCTGACGATCGCCGACTGGTTCAGGTGGTCATAGCCCGCCAGATAGAAGATGGAGACCAACCCAGGTGACACGATGTCGTCCGGCGAGTCCCAAGGGTCCGGCATTTCCCGGAAGTCGTACCCCTTGAACCGCTCCTGGCTGCGGAGACGCTCATTGTTCCCCTTCATCTGCTGAAGGTTCGCCAGTACGAATTCCAGCGACCGCTTAGCAGCCTGGATGGTTGGTAGCCGGATGGACTCCAACTCCTCATCCAGATGCTCGTCCTTCTTGCGCTTCTTCGTGGCGATGCCTTCAGCGTGCCCGATCATCTTACGGATGTAGTCGGCAGCCTCCTCGCCGTCCGTCACCTTGGTGTTGTTCAGGAGGTAGAGGAACAGCTGCTGCTGCGCGTCGGTGAGCCGCTTACCCATCTTCTCGATGAGCTCGGTCACCGAACCCAGGTTGCCGTCCCGCACTCGGAGCATCGGGTACCAGGTGCGGATACGCGACTTCGGGAACAGCTTCTGCTTCTCGGCGAGGCCCAGATAATCGCCATGCGGGTCGAAGATAATCAGCGGGTAGCCGATCTCGATGAGTTCCCGGATGATACGACGGGCGGCCACCGTCTTGCCGCCGCCGGTCATGGCGAGGATGGCGAGGTGCCGGGACACCACCTGCTTCGCTCCCAGCGACACGTCCACGTCACCGCGAGCGATCAGGCTGCCAATGTGCAGCTTGGAAGGAGGCGGTTTCTTCGTTTCATCGTCGCCAGTCAGCAGGCGCCGGACATCATCGGCGCCTGGATAGAAGACCTCAGCCGACGGCTTCACCGGATAGGTCAGCGGAGACAACTGAGTCGCCCCCGGATCGGCGCCAAATGTGGTTCCAAGAATCAGGACTTCAGCTTCTAGATGATCGCGGCTGCCTGAAAGCACCGTATCAAGGAACCTTACATTCTCGTCCGCCAACTCCTGTGCGGCCTCGGCCGGAAAGAAGGGATTGGTTCGTGAGATGCCAACAATCCTGCCCCAGACCGTAGCGACCCGCTTCGAGCCGTCGGTATCAGCGGGAACCTCGACGCGAGTTGCGACGATGTCGCCTAGCTTTCCCTGTAGGCTTCGGAGGATGAACGTGTACCCAGAGGTGGATGCATCACCGACAACCGTGCCGATGCGCGTCCACCCAGCCGGAACGCCGTCAGCCCCTCTCGACCTTGCCGCCTTCGATGCGTCGGTGCCGTCCATCTTTTCTCCAGTCAGGCCGTTGGGCGGAACAGCCAGTCCCGCCCTTTTGCCGCAAGAACTCTCTTCGCGAAGGCGATGGTCGCCGGGTCGCCGCTCTCAAGTGCTTTTTTCAGTAGCACGATTTGGTGCTGCCCCTTGATGCTCCGCGACATCCAGGCGGGGACCTTGGCGAACTTGTCCACAATATCGAGGCCAACCGGGAAGCCGTAGCTCGGCAGCAGGCGGCTCGTATGCAGGATCAGGTCCAGCACCGCTTCGAAATCCGCGATATTTTCAAATGCCTCGATGCGGAAGGGCATCACGAGCGCGGAGGGCTTCAGGTACGTAGTCAGGGCGTCTGGGTATTCGCGGATCCAGCGCTTCCATTCTTCCGGCCACTTGCTCTCCGGTCCCTGACGCATGACCGGAATGGGCGTCACATATTCACCCTCGGCGAGCACCACATCGAGGAGCGCCGCGTCGTTCAAGCCGTAGGCAATGACCTCGTCCTCGACCTTCTTCGCTTCGTTCTGCTTCAGCACGCCGTCACGCTGGAGCTTGTCGAGCAACCTGCGTAGGACTACAGGGTCCCGACCGATGGAGCGCTCTACCGCGCCAACTACGGGCGTGCCGGTATCGCGAAGTGCCTTGAGCTGCTCGAGGTAGACCGACACGAAGTTCCTCGCCGTTTCGTCGCCATCCCACGCATCGTTTGCCAGAAACTTTCTGCATGCTACCAAGCCGAAGGGCGGGAAACCCTCGAGACCGTATGGCGCAACTGGGTTCACGAGCGGTCCGTGAACGATGACGGCGTTCAGACTGTCCGGTGGGCCTGTCTGGGCCAGCTTCAGGGCTGCCGCGATCTCGCTCGACATGCGCGCCGCATCCCGTAGCTTTGCGATGTCCTGGAAATCGTCGTCAAACAGGATACCTTGGTCACTGAAGAGGTCATCTACCAGGGCGAGCTCTATGGCGAACTTTTCGCGGGCGTCCGTTTCGTCGCCTGGCCTGACCACATAGGAGCCGACACGAATGCCTATCGGCGCGGCGGAGGGCAATTCGATATTCGCGACCCCCCCGTCGATGAATGCATAAGCGTTGCCCTTCAGGGTCGGCCAGTAGACGCTGGGGCGGTAAGTCAGTGACCGAACCAGCCCATTATTCTCGAGGAGGTCCCGGACGGTAGCTGCAATTCGGGCCAAGCGGTCAACGAACTGCTCCTGAGCCTGTTCGGACTCGCGTCTGGCGAGGTAAAGCATGTTGGCCAGGAACTCTCCCTGGCCAATCCTGGATTCAATGCGCCTACGTATGTCCTCCTGGCTCGACAGCGTGCTACCCCTGGGTTCGCTGCGGCCCAGGATAAATCCCTGGAGCTTCAGTGCAAGAAGAAAACCGAGATTCAGCGCTTAGGACAGACCGAAATGCTTTCGCGGCTCCTGGCAAGCGTCGGCACCGGGGAGATTTCATGTCCCCAAAGACCCGGAGTGCGGTCATGTCCAGGATCCGGGGCAAGGATACTGGGCCGGAACGCGCGGTCGCCGAAGCATTGCGGGGCCGTGGCTGGGAGTTCGAGACCCATGCTCGTGATCTGCCCGGTCGGCCAGATATCCTTTTTCGCCATTCAATGGTTGCCGTCTTTATCGACGGGGACTTCTGGCACGGGTGGCGCTTCCCCGTATGGAAGGACAAGCTATCAGAGAAGTGGGAGGCCAAGATCGAGGCTACCCGTCGCCGCGACGCCAGAAACTTCCGTAAGCTGCGGCGCAATGGTTGGAAGGTCATTCGCATCTGGGAGCATCAAGTGAATGGTGACTTGCTTCGCTGCGTTCAGCGGGTTGAGGAAGCCCTTCCGAGGCGGCGGGGCCAGTCCTTGACACGATCCCCGGAATCTTCGTCTTAGCAGGGACAAAGGGTGTTCATCCGAGCCCGAATCGGTAGTATGTCGAACTGTGTCAGTCAAAGTGCTAGACCTTTTTTGTGGCGGTGGTGGTAGCAGCTGGGGTGCCCAGGCTGCGGGGGCCGAGATCGTGTGCGGCGTAGATGCCTGGGACACGGCAGTCAGCGCCTATAGAAAGAGTTTCCCGAAGGCAAAAGCTGTCCATCTGACGATGACTCCCGAAACGGGTCCCGCAGACCTCGGCGACATTGGCACGATTGACCTGCTACTCGGTTCGCCAGAGTGCACCCACCACACCTGCGCAAGGGGTGCCCGCCCCAGGGACGAGGGAAGCAAGCGGACGGCGTTCTACGTTACGAACTTTGCCCGGGACTTGGACCCGAGACCGCGGTGGGTCATCCTCGAGAATGTGGTCCACATGCGCGGCTGGGACGGCTATAAACCGCTACTGAACGAGCTGGAGGAGCTCGGCTATAAGACGCGAATCTATGTGCTGGATTCCTCGAAGTTCGGGGTAGCCCAGACCCGCCGCAGAGTATTCATCGTAGGTGACCTGGAAGCTGAGCCGCCGGAGAGGATTTTGCCCAGGAGCGGGCGCCCCCCGACGGTGAAGAGCATCCTGGCGAAAGAGGGGACGCATCGGTCGCGGCCGCTGCGCCGCGAAGGCCGTGCGCCCGCTACCCTTCAACGTGCAGAGCGCGCGATAAAGCAACTCGGCAAGGGAGTGCCGTTTCTCATCGTCTATTACGGCAGCGACGGTGCCGGAGGATGGCAGCCGTTGGATAGGCCGTTGCGCACCATCACGACGATCGATAGGTTCGGGTTAGTGACCTGGGACGGCAACACTCCAATGCTGCGCATGCTTCAGGTCGAGGAACTCATGGCCGCCATGGGCTTCGTCGGGGAATACTCGCTGGATGGCATTGGTCAGCGTCGGGACCGGATCAGGCTGCTCGGAAACGGCGTTGCCCCACCCGTAATGTCGGCGATCGTGTCGGCCATCACTGCAGCCCCAAAAAGCGTCACCGTTGCGGCAGCAAATCGGGGTTCAAGCTTGATTGCAACAGAAGATCTACACCCGGCAGGAACAATTCTACTGCCGGTCGCAGCAGAATAGGACCGACGCCCAATGGCTGCTGCGACGCTGATGCGCAATCTATATCCCTCCCAGTCAGGGGCGCGCGTTCTCCAGTTGCTAGGTGACGAACGGATCGGCAAGCTATGAGTGACAGAAAGGTTTTTTTTCCGTGAAGGCGAAGGATCGGCGTTGGCTAGTACTCGGCGAAGATGGCCGGCACATCTGGCTTGGCCGTCACTCAGACCCCAGTGATGACGATATCCACGCTGCCAAAGAAGGGCTTTCGGCGCAATCGCTGGGCGGATGGCTCGTTGTATCGGATGGCGACTACTGGGACCTTTTTTGCGACTTCGTGCTGCTGCCGGTGAGGCGTCTGTGCAATCCTACCGAGGATTTCGAGGTTGCCAAGACAAAGTTCCTTGAGCGTCGTCGCAAAAGCCAACCCTCCGAATGAAGCTGCCTCCTGTGCCTTATGCCGAGGGTACTTAAGCGTCGGCAATCAAGGTGAGCGTGCATCGTCAATCAGGATGAGAAGGACTCATTGGAGAATCTCCAAGTAGCCAGATCGGTGGCCGATAAAGGGCTTTCTAAAACGCCAAGCCGCGTGAAGCTACCGTGCGGCTACGCGATCGAGATGGTTCAGGCAAGGCGCCGGCTGATGATGCGCTCTGGCTGGCCGAGAGCGCATCAACCGGATTGGGCACGTTGGGCAGATTGGCGTAACCGATGGGCGTCGAATTAGTTTGGTTCTACAGTTTAGTTTTGGATTCGTAGAGGCGCAGATGGTCTGCAGTCTCAGATATTGTAAAAAAATGCGGGGTAGATGTGGCAGAGGCGGCATTCACCGCGAGCTCGGTAGTGTGGAAGCTGGCTGGCGCAGCCCTGTCCAAAGCCGCAGGCGGCGGGTGGAAATTGCTGTCACAGCCTTTGGTGCTGCGCATCACGAAGCGCAAGCAAATGAAGGCACTTGTCGCGGCAGTTAACCGGACCATTACGATATTTCGTAAGCGATACCCCGAACTAGCAAACGCCTTCTTCGACGAACACTTCGTTCTCCATCGGGTCGGCCCAGAGGTCGAAAAGCTGCTCCGACAGTCGCGGAGCGCTCCCGACCCGGCAGCCATGGCCGACGCGTTCCGCGGCTACTTCAGTGTTTCGCTGCCGCCCCATTTGGAGCAGGCCTGTACTGACTTCCTCCGCGTGCTTGATGAAGAGTTGGAAGCTGAGGAGGCCCTACAAGAGATCATGCGCGGCCGGGCTATCCTCAGCACCGCCGCAAGTGCCACCGCGATCGCCATTAGCACGGCGAGAACCGCCGACCTGCTGGGCAGGATCTCGTCTCCACCCCCAGAGGTGTCGCTTCCTGGGCCGGAAGGGCTCCGGGCCCTGTTCGCAATGCCTTCCGCGGACGTGGTCGGTGCGCCGCGAACTCTGCCAGGAGGCGGCGAGTTCGTGCGCCCAGAGCTCGCTCAGATGCTCGAGTTCATCGGTCGCACTGAACAGGATATCCGCTGCCTTGTGCTGCTTGGCGAGCCAGGCAGCGGGAAGACTGCCTTGCTGTCGTCGCTTTGCGACGCCCTTGCCAGGCAAGATGTACCGTTCCTCGCGATCAAGGCCGACATGCTTGCGGAGCGCGGGAGCGAGGTGGAAGGGATCCACCTCGATCTTGATTTGCCGGCACCTGTGGAAGATTGCGTGCGCGCTGTGGCTGCCGCAGGACGGTGCATCCTTGTGGTCGATCAGCTAGACGCGCTTTCGAGCGTGGTCGACCTGAAGACGGCGCGGCTTGAGGCGGTATTTCGAATTGTGCGCCGTAGCCTTGAACACCCCAACGTTCATGTCGTGCTGTCGTGTCGCGCCTTTGAATACGCGAACGACTCTCGACTGGCTCGGCTCCGCCCGCAGCCCGAAGAACTGCAACTCCAGCTGCCGCCGCTCGCCGATGTCGAGGCAAAGCTAGCAGAGCACAACATCCTTACGACGGGTTGGTCGTCGGAGTTCAAGGAGTCGCTCCGCGTTCCGCAGCACCTCGCCATCTTCCTCGAACTCGCGGCGGATGGCGGACTCCCCCCATTCGAGACCTACCAGCAGATGCTGGAGCACCTCTGGCAAACGCGGGTCTTGCGCGGAGAGGGTGCCGAGCCGCGCCGACGGCTGCTCGAGGACTTGGCGCTCGCACTGGGGGAGGATGAGGACCTATGGTCGCCGGTGGCGCGGTGGGACCATGCCTGGTCGGATCTCGAGCGCAGCGTCGCCCTCGGCGTGCTGCGGTTCGACCAAGCTCGGCGGAAGGTGGGCTTCGCTCACCAGACGATGTTCGACTTCGCCCGCGCGCGGGCATTCGTTGGACGCGCGGGCAGCCTCGCGCAGCATGTGCGCCAGCGGCAGGATGGCCTCTTCGTCCGACCGCTGGTCTGGAGCGCGCTAACCTACCTCCGCGGCTTGCAGAGCGCGGCCTACGACCGCGAGTTGGCCGCGCTGTGGGAAGACCCCGCGCTGGCAAAGCACCTGCGCGCCCTCATCACGGAGTTCCTCGGGCAGCAGCGCGACCCGACAACGATGGAGCAGCGCCTCGTGCTGTCCTGGTTCGCGGACGACGGCGTGCAAGCCCGCCTCTGCGCCGCGCTCCGTGGCAGCCCAGGCTGGTTCGAGGCACTGCGGCCGGACCACCTCCCCAAACTCATGGCGGGCACGAAAGAGGCCCGCGGCAATGCATACGCGCTCCTCCAAGGGGCACTCCCGTTCGCCCAGCCGGCGGTGCTCGATCTGCTCGAAGCCCATTGGCTGCCCGACCCCGCTAACGACGCGCGCGCGGTCTGGCTTCTGGCGGACGTACCGGCTTGGACGGAGAGGGAGGTCCGCCTCGCCGAAACCTTCCTCCAACGAACGGACGTGCACTCCGGCATCGTGCGGGACCTTGCCGCGGCCGCCTCCGCGGCCGCGCCGGCCCTTGCCCCACGCGTCGTAGCCGCCGCGCTCCAGCGGCAATTAGCCGTTGCCGCGATGGAAGACGCTAAAGCGCAGTCCGCACTCGAGGCGGTGCACGATGAACCCGGAGCAGAGCAAGGGTTGGCGGCGGACATGCTGCGAGACCTCAAACGGTTTGCGAAAACGAAGGAGGTTCTAGAGAGCCACGACTGGTACGACCTCGCTGCAGTGGCGGAAGCCGACCCCTTCGCCTTCCTCCATGCCTGCTTCCCCTTGTTTGCGGAGGCAGCGGAGCGCCTTCGAAGTGAGCCACCTCCGAACGGCAGCATCTACACTCGATCGCATTGCTACACTCTTGACGGCCATCGCCTCGAGAACGACGCCTCCACACACCCTGTTCTTCACGCCTTTGACCGCGCGGCGGAAGAGGCGGCTTCAACTGATGCAGCGAGATTCCGAGCCTTCTTTGGCCCATGGTTGGCAAGTAAACTTCAGGCGATTCATCGTCTCGTTCTCATCGGTTTCGCCGCCGCCAAGAGCGATCCGGACATGGTCGTCGATTACCTGCTTGGCGATACGCGCCGCTTTACCATCCTTGACCAAGACCGCGGCAAACTGAGCACGCCCGATTTGCTCGCGCGCCTCGGCCCCGCACTTGACGACGAAGGCGTACGCCGGCTCGAGCAGGCGATCCTCCAATGGACGCCACACGATACTACCGAGCAGGATGTCCAACTACGGCGAAAGCTATTCGCTTGGAACCGTGAGGCGAGATTACGACTCCTGCTCGCTCTCCCTGAGGATCGGCTCTCGCCTAGCACGCGTCGCCTTATCCAGGAGGAAGCTCGCGTCTTCCCTCACGCTGGAGAGGACCGTTTCGCCATTCGGAGCGGCTTTATCGGTTCACCCGTGACGACTGAGCAGTTCGGGAAAGCAAGTGATGATCAGATAATCGGCGTGTTCGACGCCCTGCCGGACTCAACAGGCTCTCACCACCCACGGGACTGGCTTCTTGGCGGCAGCGAGCAGGCTGCGCAGGCACTCGCCGAACTCGCCAAGACGGAGCCGGAGCGGCTCCTAAAGCTGCTGCCGCGCTTCAAGCCTAGCATACACGAGAATCCAGTTGGTGCCTGCCTCCGCGAACTCGCGCGCAATACCCAGGTAAACACGGCTTTGGTCGCCGCACAGATTGTCGATGCGGCTTCACGCGGGTTCACAGGCAGTTCATTCCGAAGCGACGCCGCATCGGCGGCCGGGAGCCTCGCTAAGCGCGATGCCTTGCCGGAAGCTCTGTGCGTCCTCCTCGTGCGCTGGCTGGAGGGTTTCGAATTCCCAACCGGTGAGGAGGAGGAGGCAAAGCGCCCCAAGGACGATGAGGAGGTCGGTGCTCAAAGTATATTGTTTGGGATGGGCAGCTACTCAGTGGTAGGGCGCGAGGACGCGCTTCTGCTCACCGCGCTGAAGGATGGGCTGCTCCGCCGAACGCCACCCGATGTCGCGCGCTTTCGCTCGATCGTAGAATGCTATCTCGCACGGAGTCCTGATCCTAGAGGAATGCGCGCCCTGACTTGGTTAATGCCGCCGCTGATTGTTCGCGGGACGCAGGAAGATGCGCAGACGGCGGTTCGCTTGCTGAATCACCCAAGGGTTCTACGCAGCCGCGATGGGGTATTCCTGCTTGGAAAGCTGGACGATCGACTTGATACTTCAACTTTCGTCGAACTGGCCCTTCGCCTCAGCACAGATGAAAGCCGATGGTTCCGTCAGGCGGCCGGCGAGCTCCTTATGCTACGGCGACTTCGCCGCCCCGACGACTTGGTAGTTCGCCATCTCGTGGACGAAATTTTCGAATGTGGAGAACGGTGGAAAGCGCCAGATACCTTGGTGGGCTGTGCTCACGTAGCTAGCACTGCATGGGCAGAATCGGAAGCTTTGCAGGAGATCGCGAACGGGTACGTGACCGCCGCGCTACGCAGCAACGTCGACATCGTGACGTCGGCGGGCATGCAAGTGTTCTGGCGCGCTGACCCTTTGCCTCGCAGCGACTATACGCGCGAGATTCTTAGGGCAATCATCGCAAATCCGAGGGCGCTTTCGACCTCACGTAGCGGACCGCTCGTTGATGCGCTGGCCGAGCACCTCCCGTATACACCAGATCTAGTTTGTACTGTCGCCGAAGTACTTATCTCGCAATGCGGCCGCGATTTCGGTGACATCCGGAATGCGCGCGCAGCGGATGCGCCAGCGTTGACGGAGATCGCCGTGACGCTCCACCGCATGCCCGGCTTTCGGGAGAAGGGCCTTGCCCTATTCGAAGCCCTACTCGATTTGCAGGTTTCTGCCGCCGCAGAAATCGTGCTGGAAATCGATCGTCGAACTACAAAGCAAGCGCCCCGGCGACCCGTGAGGCGGCGCTCTCGGCAGCAACGCGCTCAAAGTTGAGGGCCACCATGGAGATCTTAAAGAATTTTTTGTCGTCATCGAGCCGGGTGACGCCCTCGGGTTAGGCGCTATGGAACGTCTACTGCTCCCCCCACCCCACCGGTACCCCCTCCAGCACCCCCGGCAGCGTCGCCTCCGCCGGCTGCCGCCCCGCCAGGATTGCCTCAATCATGGCCGGGGGGAGCAGCTTCGCGCACAGTTGTGGCAAGGCGGTCACATGGCTAGACTTGATGCCCACGCGAGATAAATATGGCCCAGGTCCCGAGTGATGTGCTGTCATGGACTGATTGATTTGAAAGAAGGTATTCCCCGCGCCGACCATGTTCCGCAAGCTCCTTCTTGGCCTGGCCTTGATAGCCTTCCTGCCCAGCGCTTCTGATGCACAGTGGCGCGAACCGGCGCGCACTATGCAGGCGGGACCGCAGCGCTACACCGATTGCCGCGCCGTGGATGGCGACACGCTGGCCTGCCGCCAGGGGCGTGTGCGGCTGCGCGGGGTGGATACGCCGGAGCGCGGCGAGAGCGGTTACCGCGCCGCACAGCAGGAGCTACGGCGTCGGATCCCTGGCGGCACGGTGACGGTGGTGCCTCATCATCGGGACCGCCATGGACGGGTAGTGGGCGATGTTTACGCGCGCGGCCAGAATGTCGGGCGGTCTATGAATGCTGACGGGTATTCAAAGCGGCGCGGGGCGCGGAGATGAGGTGTGCTGGGCCACGACGCCCGCTACTGCGACGCCCCAGTGAAAGCCCACTGCTTCTGCCACAAGCATCAAGACCCCCATAAGCATGACAGGGGCAACATAAGCCTGGGTCAGTTTTCAAACGGCACATGGGTCAGCTTTGCTTCGGCGCCAACACTGGCGGCGAAGTGTTGTAAACGCTGCCCCTCGGCCCGCGCCTCGGCCAATAATTGGCTCCAGTCGTCGGGAGGATGGCCGCTTTCCAGCATCTTGCGGAACACCCGGTAGGCATCGTCGCTGCTCTCATAGGCGCGCTTGGTGTCGTCATCGTTGACCCACGCGAACACGATCACTTTGCCGGGCGCGTGGTAGCGGAAGAACAGGCGGTATTGTTGAAAGAACTTCGCCCGAAACCAATGCTTGTGGTCGTTGCCCAAGGTGCCGCCTTGCCGGTATTCCGAACGGGCTGGATCCTGCGGGATGACGTCGAACGCCAACTTGGTGATTGCCGCCAGTCGTTTGCTGGCGTTCTTCTTTGTGTACCCGTCTGGATCCTTTTGCTTGAACGCCTCGACCTGCTGCGCCAAGGCTTCAATCTGTGCGAGGAACAACGGGTGGGCAAAGACTGTCCATCCGTGAATCACCAGGGACGCAGTTTTGCCTGTGCTCATTCATCATCTGCCGACAGGGCGGCATCAAGATCGACCTCGATACCACCGACCAGCGACTGGAGGCGCTGAACAAGGCCCGCATCCACTGCCCGCAGGCGCTCGGGATGGCTGGCAATGTCGCGCGCCAGAAAGCCCAGGAACTGGCCAAGCACCGGGTCGTCGCCTTCGGAGGCTTCGGCGCGGGTCAGCACCACCTCGCCATTGGGGCGGACAGTGTAGTGTATCTTGTCTCGCTTGCCGAGCCGCAGGGCGCGACGCACGGTTTCCGGCACCGTGGTCTGGTAGCGGTCGGTCAACGTGGATTCGGCGTCGAGGGTGGCAGGCATGGCGCGCTCCGGTACGAAGGGTGACTGCGCTACGGTGGTAATGCAAACGCCTTGTCATGTCAATGCGATTGCATTGTCTGCGACTATTGCCATCCTGCCCAGAGTTTCGAGGGGCGCCTGGCCACCAGTGCGCTACTGCGGCGCCTTGGCGCTAGCCGCCTCCTGCTCCCCCCACCCCACCGGCACTCCATCCAGAAGCGCCGGCAGCGTCACCCCCTCTGGCTGCCGCCCCGCCAGTATCGCCTCGACCATGGTGGGCGAAAGCAGTGTCAGCCGCAGCACCCGGCTGACATAGGATGGATTGATTTTCTCCGCCGCCGCCAGCTCGGCGACGGTCGCGTGCCGGCCTGTTTCAATCATGCGGCGCCAGCGAAAGGCCCGCGCCAGGGCTTTGACCAGCGTGATATCCACATTTGCCGGCGCCTCAATCGCGTTCCCCTCTGGCGTCAGCACCTGCTTCCGTCCACTGGGCAGCTTCCGGGGTGCGAGCGGCACGCGGATGGTCAGCATTTGCGCCTCGGCGGTCATGCGGCGACCCTCGACCAGTTTGCGCCCGGGGCGGCCAATTCCCTTGCCAGGCTGGCCAGCCCGTGCAGCTTCATCCGCACATCCGCGCCATCAGGCCCAAGGTCCACCCTATCCACCAAAAGCCGGAGGATCCGCGTCTGCTCGGCGGGGAAGAGCTCCTCCCAAAGTGGGTCGAGCCGCTCCAGCGCCAGACGCGCCTCGTCCTCTGTCAGGCCCGGCGCCGCCAGCCGTGCCGCGCGCCAGGCGCCCAGAACTATCTCTGGCTGGCGCAGCAGGCCGCGCAGCTGCGCGATCACGATGCCCTCGATCTCGCCCGCGGAAATACGCGCAATGGCCGGCCTTTCGGCGGCGCCGCCCTGCAGCACGGCTTGGCTGACATAATAGCGGTATCGCTGGCCTCGGCGTCCCCGCGTATGCGTGGGCGACATGACCCGCCCGTCGCTGTCAAAAATCAACCCGCGCAGCAAAGCGGGCGTCTGGCAGAGTGTGCGCCTCGCCCGCGTATGCGGGTTGATGCTCAGCAAGGCATGCACCTCGTCCCAGAGCGACCTCGGCACAATGGCGGCATGCTCGCCGGGGTGGGATTTTCCTTTATGCGTCGCCTCGCCAATATAGGTGCGATTTTTCAGCAGGCGGTGGATATCGCTTTTCGTGAAGGGGCGGCCGCGTTTCGTGGTGGCGCCCTCGGCGCGCAGCATCGCGACCAGCTTGGTGCCGGATTCTGTTTTCACAAACTCCTCAAAGATGCGCCGCACCAGCGCGGCTTCAGTTTCGTTCACGATCAGCCTGCGGTCTCGCGCGTCATAACCAAGCGGCACAAAGCCACCCATCCAGATGCCACGCGCGCGGGATGCCGCCACCTTGTCGCGAATCCGCTCCCCGATCACTTCCCTTTCGAACTGCGCAAAGGAAAGCAGGATGTTCAGCGTGAGGCGCCCCATGCTGGTGGTGGTATTGAAGGACTGCGTGACGGAAACAAACGTCACGTTATTCGCGTCGAACACCTCCACTAGCTTGGCGAAATCCATCAGCGCGCGCGACAGGCGGTCGATCTTATAGACTACCACGACATCAATCAGGCCGCGCTCGATATCGGCCAGCAGTCGTTTCAGCGCTGGCCGTTCCAGTGTGCCGCCGGAAACACCGCCATCATCGTAGCGGTCGGCCACCAATACCCAGCCCTCGGAACGCTGGCTGGCAATATAGGCCTCACATGCCTCGCGCTGTGCATCTAGGGAGTTGAATTCCATGTCGAGCCCTTCTTCGCTCGACTTGCGCGTATAGACGGCGGCGCGGATTTTCTTGACTGTGGCCGGCATGGTGGCGTCTGGGTTGGGTTTGCGCTTCATGCCGAACCCCTCTTGTTTTTCAAGCCAAAGAACACCCAGCCGTTCCAGCGTGTGCCAGTGATGGCGCGCGCGATGGTGGAGAGCGTTTGGTATGGGCGCCCCTGATATTCGTAACCATCGCGCATGACGGTAACGACATGTTCGACGCCCTGATATTCGCGGATCAACCGCGTGCCGACGGGTGGCCTGTCGTCGCCACGGATGCGGCGTACTGCCACTTTGCCGCCGTCGAATTGCTCGCCCAGCTTCTCAAGCCGTGCCAGGGTTTCAGGCTTCAGACCGCCATAGGCCAGTTCCTGAATGCGATACCCAAGCCTGCTTTCCAGGAAGCGCCGATTATAGGGCGGTGGCTCCTTGCCAAAGAGATCACGCCATTGCTGCTTCAAATCGGGCGTCGCGGTGGTTTTGAGCGCCGCCAGCCGACCGAGCACATCGGCTTGCGGAATGGCGGTGATGCTCGGCGTCGGCGTGCCGCCGGATTTGGATTTGGCGATGCGTGTCATGCGTTTCTCCGGTTAGTCCGGTTCGCATGCAGGCGCTGTGGCGCCGAGAAGTGTAGCAACGGCTCTCCCTGGTCCGCGGGTTTCTGGGCAGCGCGGCTGCGGAGCCGCACTAGCCCGCGGGCGAGGATGTCGCAGACCTCGCGGAGGTGCGGCGGGAGGTGGGGATTGAGTATCGATGTGTCACGCTGCATAGCGCGACAATACGCATCACAAACTTGCTTGGGGAGTGCTGGATTGTAGCGTTACACATCAAGCCCAAAAAGAATCACGACCCAACCTGCCGCCCAAGCCAGATCACGCGGCCAATCACCTGGATATCCTCGGCGCTCAGATTGCGCTGCGGCTGGTAGGCTGGGTTGTCGGAAAGCACGCTCAGGCGCACCGGACGCCCAAGCTCTACCTGCAAGCGCTTGACCTGCAGCCCATTGCCGGTGCGAATGACATAGATGCCATCCTTGTCGCCCGGCTGATTCTGCCCGAAATCCACGAGAACAGTATCACCGGTACGCAGCGTCGGCTCCATCGAATCGCCATCCACGGTGATGACACCCAATTGTTCCAAAGGCGCGCGGGTGACGCTGCGGATCCATTCCTCGCGGAAGGCAATGCGGTAGATGACCTGGGCGCGGTCAATTTCCATTCCAGGGCCTGCAGAAGCAGCCGCGTCATAGACAGGCAGCAGCGCATAACTATCGCCCGCCATACTCACAAGCTCGACCTCAGTCGGGCCAGAATAAGCTGGCACGCGGGGCGACATGGGTTTGCGGCGCACGCGCTGACCCAACATCGCGGCCGCCTCCTCGGGCGTATTGATCGCGATGCCGCTTTCGGTCGGCTCCTTGCCGAACAGCAGCAATTGCCAGGTGATGCCAAGCGGCACGGCAAGCTCGCGTGCGGCACGCGCCGTCAACGGGCGGCGCCCACTTTCATAGGCGCGATAGGTCGCCTCCGGTACGCCGGCGAGGCGGGCCAATTCTGCCCCGGAATCAATGCCTTTGGCCTCCCGAAAGCGGCGCAGGCGTTCTGCGATGGTGTCCATTGCGTTGCATCTTGTAGCGTTTACTGCGCCATTATGTAGCAGAAAGAAAAATATACAACAAGTCTTGTTTTGGTAGCGTTACTCTATGTATCTGTTGGCCACCCAACCAGTCTCGCCCCCCCGAGGAGACAATGCGCCAGCACCCTTCGCGCCCCCATGCCCCGCAAATGCCGCGTGATTTCGCGGAAGTCATCAACCTCTGGCGCAGCGCCACCGAACTGGCCATCGCCCTCGATGTCGAGGCCGTCACGGTCCGCGCCTGGCGCCGCCGGGGCATCCCCGCTCGGCATTGGGCCGGCGTCGCCGCCGCCGCGCGCATGTCCGGCAAGCCAGTGGATGAACGCCTGCTGACAGAACTGGGCTCCATCGACCGCACTCGCGCCAGCGGCGACGGGCCTGCTGATCGGTCTGCCAATCTGGGCAAGGCGAAAATGCTCCTTGCCAAGGGCGGGCCCCACCATGGGTAAGCCTTCACGCGACAAGGGCCTCCGGCGCGAACGCGCGCTGGTGGAGATCCACAAGCAAAGCGGCATCGCAGCCGAGCGTGTCCCGCTATCCGGTGCCACGCACTATCGCAGCAATGGCGCTGACATCGACATCTATGCGCGCGGTGCGTCCGAACCGCCGCTGGTGGCCGAAGTCAAAGCCCGCGGCGATGGCGAAGGCTTCAAGACGCTGGAACGCTGGCTCGGCACGCATGATGCGCTGTTTCTCTGGCGCGACCGTGCGGCACCGTTGGTGGTGGTGCCCTTGCATGTTTGGCTGGAATTGCTCGGGCGTGGCTTGCCCGCCGCAACGCAGGAGAGCCTGTCATGAACGGCTTTGCCTTGCATGGTCTTGAGCATCTCTCTGCGACCAGCCTCAATCTTTATGCTGCGGCACCCGCGCTTTGGGTAGTGGAAAAACTGCTGCGTCGGCGTGCGCCGGTTGGCGCGGCAGCGCATCGTGGCACGGCGGCCGAACATGGCGTGTCGCTCGGCCTGTTCGATCCAGCCCTGCCGGTGGCGGAATGCCAGGCAGCGGCGCTGGCAGAATTCGATCGGCTTTCGGCGCTTTCGGCTGATCCCAATCGCGCCAAGGAACGCGAGGCGATCCCGGCCATTGTCGAATTGGCGCTGGCGGAGCTGCGCCAGTACGGCGTGCCGACCAGCCCGCCCGAGGGCCGGCATCAGCATCGGGTGGAAATCCGTCTGGATGATATCGCCGTTCCCGTCATCGGTTATCAGGATTTCGTCTGGGATGCGCATGGCATTGTGCTGGATCTCAAGACGCAATTCCGGCTGGCCAGTGACATCAGCGCGCCCCATGCGCGCCAGGGCGCTGTCTATGTGGCCGGGACCAACCGGGAGATGCGCTTTTGCTACGCCACGCCAAAGAAGGTGGCGGTCTATGTGCTTCCCGATGTGCCGGCACAGCTTGCGATACTGCGGGCCATCGCCATCAGGCTGGAACGCTTTCTCCGCCTATCGCGTGATGCACACGAACTCGCGGCCCTGATCTGCCCTGATTTTGAGACCTTCTGGTGGTCCTCGCCGGAAGCCCGCGCGCTTGGGAGGGAAGTCTATGGCTTTTGAACCCTCACGCGCACGGCTGCGGTCTGCGCTGTCGCCCGAATTGATCCTGGCCGCGCTGCATTGGGCTGGTCTCTGGACGCTGTTGTTCCTGGCTTGGGGGCTGATCGCCTGACCCTGCCACGGCGCCGCGCGCCCGCCGCAACCGGCGCGCACCCCCCGCAAGAAAGGAGAGGCCAATGGCCCTCGGACTGAACACCAACACCAATGCCGAAATTGTTCCGCATATCCGCTATGATGCACGCGCCGGGCGCCTGTTCCGCAACGACCGTGAACAGAAGCCTGATGGCAAGTGGGAATCCAGATCCACGGATATCACATCGCCGGCACCGGTCATGCTGATGGATCTGGCCCAGATTGAAGTGGGCTGGATAGCCTTCACCGGTGGTGCACCGGATTTTCAAATGGTGCGCTTTGGCGAGCCCCTGCCGCAGCAACCTTCCAAGGATCATCGCCAGGGTTTTCGTATTCGCGTCTATGCGCCGAAGCTCCTGGACGGCTTGCGTGAATTCGCGGCTACCGCGCGTGTGGTGATCGCGGCCATGGATGCCTTGCACAATCAATATGAGGAAGCAGCAGAATCAGGCCAGCGTCTGGTCCCCTTGGTGATGCTGACCGGCACGACAGCGGTTGTGAGCAAGACGCCACAGGGGCAGACGACCAATTACGCACCGATTTTCGAGATCACGAAATGGCTGCCGCGACCGGATGATATGCCGCTTGGCGCTTTGCCGAGTATCGCGGCGCCAACCAGCGTCGCGCCACGCGCTGTCGCGCCAGTAGCACCCCCGCCCGCGCGCCATGTGCCAGCGCCGGTTGCGGCACCGGCCCCGGAAATGGCGATGCATGATACGGAATTCTGAACCATGTCGGGGGTGGCGCAGGTAGCATCCATGGGCGACGGGCTGATCTGCCCGCTGCCTATGGCGCTGCAAGCGCTCACCGCCGCCAGGCATTGGGTGATCTGGCGCTGGACAGAAACCAGCCCTGGCGCCAAGCCCGACAAGCCTTTGTTCCGCGCCAGCGATCCCTGGCGCCATGCCTCAACCCAGGATCCTGCTTCCTGGGATAGTTTCGCCGCCGCCATGGGTGCGGTCGCCGCCGCCGAGGCCGATGGCGCCGGATACGTGCTGCGCGATGACGCAGCGCATGTCTTTCTCGATCTCGATCATTGCCGAGACCCAGCTACCGGCACATTGGCCGATTGGGCGTTGCGGCTTGTTGAGGAAGCCGACAGCTACACAGAAATCACGCCGTCCGGGCGCGGGCTTCGGATCATTGGCAGCAATGACGGCCTCGGCGCGCCAGTGCATCGGCGCGTCGCCATGCCGGAAGGCGGCAGCGTTGAGATTTTCCATCGCTGCCCGCGCTACGTCACTGTCTCTGGCCACCAATTGCCGCAAACGCCCGATGCCTTGCGCCCCATCGCTGATATCGCGACCGAATTGCTGCTGCTGGCGCAGCCCGATGCGCAGACATTGCCAGACCAAGCGCCGCCGCGCGCCAATCCCGATAGCCGGGCTGCGGCTGCGGACATCGTCGCGGCACTGGCGCAAATACCGAATGCCGATCTGCCCTGGGATGAATGGTCAAAGATTGGCATGGCAGTCTGGCGTGCGTCATCGGCCAGTGCCGAGGGTCTCGCCGCCTGGGCGGCCTGGTCGGCGAAATCCGCCAAGCACCAGGAAGCGGCGTGCTTGGAACGTTGGCATCATTGGTTTCGCAGCCCGCCCGATCGGATTGGCTATGCCTCACTCTATCATCTGGCGCGCATGGCCAATCCGCTTTGGGTCAAGCCATCACTCATCGCCGGAAACGCCATTGCTGCGGGGCGTGGGGGCGTTGCACTGCCTACCGGCGATGACTGGGAGTCTGGCCCGCCCAACCTGCCCCAGGCCGCGCGCAGCACGCCCGCGGGTGCCATTGCGGCGGAGACAGCGCCCGGCCTGATTGCCACCCCCTTTGAGCCTGACCAGCTTGCCAAGCTGCCGCCGCGCGAATGGGTCTATGGCCATTTTCTGATCCGGCGCTTTGTCTCCGTACTTGGCGCCCCGGGCGGCACCGGCAAGACCGCCTATGCCATCGCGGTCGGGCTTGCCGTCGCGCTTGGCCGCCCCCTGGTCGAGGAGCCAGTGCATAGCACCGGCGCAGTCTGGATCTACAATCTGGAAGACCCGCGCGAGGAATTGCTGCGCCGGGTTCAAGCTGCCCTGATTGCGCATGGCATTCGCCCTGCGGCCATGACAGGGCGGCTTTACCTCGATAGCGGGCGGGACCAGCCGCTTATCCTTGCCGTGCGCCTGCCGGATGGCAGCACCGTTGCAACGCCGCTTGCCGATGCGCTGATTGCCGAATTGATCCGACGCGAAGTGCGGCTGCTGATTGTTGACCCTTTCGTCAAATCCCACCGGCTGGAGGAAAACCGTAACGAGCAGGTGGATTTCGCAGCGACGCTCTGGTCGCGCGTTGCCGATGCAGCAGGCTGTGCCGTGCTGCTGGTGCATCATTTCCGCAAGGGCGGTGTGGCGGGCGATGCGGATGCGTTTCGCGGTGCTTCGGCTTTGGTCGATGCAGCGCGCGCGGCTGTCGCGCTGCGCAGCATGGATGATGGCGAAGCCGAGCGCTTTGGCATCCCCGAGGAAGAACGCTGGTTTTATGTCCGCGCCGATAACGCCAAGCTCAATCTGGCACCAAGGCCGTTTGATGCCACCTGGCTGCAATTGCGGTCCATAACTCTACCCAATGGCGATCATGTCCAGGCCATCGCGCGTTGGCGCCCGGCCTCGGTGTTTCGCGACTTGTCCATGACTGAATCCGCCGACCTGGTCGAGCAGCTCGGCAGCCCCAGGGATGATGGGGAACGTTGGTCCGCCCGCAAACAGGATCTTGGGCGCTGGGGTGGCGAGCTGATCATGGCCACCACCGGATGCAGCGAGGAACAGGCGCGCGCGATGCTTGCGGCCTATTTCGCCAGCAAGGCCCTTCGCATCGTCGAATACCCAAGCGCCAAGCAGCGCAAGACGCGCAAGGGGCTCGAACATGATCCGCAAATCGTCGCCGGCATGCGGCTGAACGCTCAGGAAGGAGAGCACCCATGAAAACCCGATTGACCCTGCCAGGCCGCCCGGAGCTTGGCGGTATCGCCTTTGTGCAGCACCAGCGTTTTGAGTGTGTGGAGATACGCCCGCACAAGACCATGGATGGTCGCCAAATGGAACTGACACGGTGGCAGAGCCAATGCGCTGATTGCGGTGCCCCGTTTGAACTTTTGACGCCGCGTCGCAACGTCGCCGTTCGTGTCGATCGTCGCCGCTGCGCCGAACATCGTGATCCGAAACGCCGGGTCAAAATACCTGCCGGAGCCGAAGCATGAACCGCTTTAGGCTTTGCGCCACTGGCCTGCGCCACTGGAAATTCACTGGCGCAGTGGCGCGGCAACCGGTGGCCGGGAAGGTTTGCGCCTCTGCGCCACTGGCCAGGCCCAAGCCCTCATGTCCCTTAGGGGACATGGGGCAGTGGCGCAGTGGCGCAAAACGGACCGGTGGGGCAGCGGCGCAGCTGAATATCCCTGTTTTGGGCTGCCAGAGCCATTTCAGTGGCGCAGCACTGGCGCAAATCACGACAAGGGCCGCGCCATGAACCAAAGCCTGCAGGACACCAGCGGCACGGCCATGGCCATCCAGGGCCTCGTGCAATCCGTTGACCTTGTGACCGATGCGCTGGAACGGAAATGGGGTGTCGGGCGACTGCGGCTGCTGGTCGGCGATGCGCTGCGTGAGCGCTTTGACCGGCAATGGACCAAGTGGCAGGCGGCCTATGCGGCGCAGAACCTGGAAGCGGTGCGCGCCCATTCCGAAGCCATGCGCCGCGCCTGGGCAGCGCTTGAGCAGGCGGCCATTGCAGCGGGCCATCAGCCGCTCGCGCCAGAGGTCTGGGAAACGCGCATGCCCAATGGCCGCGTGCTCGGCATTGTGCGCAGCTTGCCCGAAGCCCATGCGCTGGCCGGAGACGGGCGGGGGCGCGATATCTGGACGCTGGATGAGGTTGGCCGCGTGCTTGCCGCCTGGGATGCCTATCGCTGGGTGGAAGCGAGCCATACGCATTTTCCCGGCGCGCAAATCAAGGCGCTGCGCCTGACGCCGCGCGGGTCAGAATTCGATTGGAAGCTCGGCGATGAGATTCCCTTTGGTCATGGGCTTTGCGACAGCCATGCGCATACGCCGATCACAACGAGTGCAGCGCCATGACACGCCTTGGCCCGCCCTTGTCGCCGCGGTCATCGCTTGATCGTGGCACACGCAGCCCAACCCATGACGGGGAGATGGAGCGCATGCGCGCTGCCGCCTGGCATCGGCATGGTGTGGCAGCGCTTTCCGTCCACGACATCACCGATCCCTGGCTGCGCCAGGCGATCATCAACGAAGCCACGCGGCGCTGGGGCGCGCGCAAGGCTGGAGGTTCCCATGGCCAGTAAGCGCAAGAACAAACGGAGCGTGTTGCGTGAGGATTTGTCCCGCCCGTCCAAATGGCGGCTGCAGCATGGCGATTTCACCGCGCCTATTCGTGAGGCCGATCCCGAAACCGGCAGGCCGGTGCAGCATCGCTATGCGATTGATACGCTCGCTGTGATGCTGAATAATGGCACCATCACACGCGAGATGCATGATGCGGGCGCTTCATTCCGCCGACATTTTCGTACGGCAGCGCTCGATACGCTGCGCGCCATGCCGATGATCCGCATGCCGGGCGGCAGTGGCGATACGCTGACCGAGCAGCAATTCCAGGCCCGCAAGCGCGTGGCAGGAGCGCTTGAGGTGCTCGGCGGCGCAGCCAGCCCTGGTGGTGCCTGCGTGTGGCATGTGGTGGGGCTTGAGCAATCCGTCACCGAATGGGCGCGACAATCAGGCTGGGGCGGCAAGGTGATTGGGCACGCGCAAGGCCAGGGGGTTTTGGTGTCGGCGCTCGGGGTACTTGCGGGGTATTATGGGTTGGTGGGGGAGCAGGCAAATTAGGAAAGCGACGCCAGCGGTCTGAATTTCCTCGCCACCTATGGTTTCTTGCATTACCGTCTTGGGCGGTAGGAATAGCTTATGCCCAGCATCACCAAAACCCCAGTCGAATTAACCGAAAGCTTCCATCATCAGATTACGGATGATGAGACAGCCGCCATGTTCCGCGCGGCCTTGAAACTCTTCGATCAATGGGAACTAACTGAAAGGCAAGCTGCTATACTGCTTCACGTTTCCAAGCGTACGCTGTCACGCTGGAAAGCGGCACGAATGCCAGGAAGATTGGGGCAGGAAGGCAAAGTACGTCTTTCGCACCTCATGGGAATTCACAAATCGCTTCGGATTATTTTTCGCGAACCCCATCGTGGCTACTCGTGGATCAAGGCGCCGAATACGCAATTTGATGGCCGATCCGCGCTCGATGTCATGCTTGGCGGAACGCTGGGTGATCTATTGCGAGTACGGAAACTGCTTGAAGCTGAAGTTTTTGGTGGTTGATGGAATTTGTCTGAAAGGTGGGGTATTTAAGGAAGACGGCGTTCTTTTCGCGGACATGTCTCGAAAATGATGGCCAGCAAGCTGACGATAGAAATTCTTCTAACGCTACAATCTGGCACTCCCCACCGGAATCTGGATTGGATATAAACCCTTCACTTGTCGAATTGCGCGCATCAGCCCGTAGGGCCGCCGTAGTGACGTTGCCAGTAAGGCATTGCGCCGATCCGTCGTCTCCTTCAATCGAGTGCAGCGAGCGCGATTTCAGGCACCTTGTCCAAAATCCTCAGTAACGCCTTAGCAGGCTCCTCGGGCAAACGCTTCCCTTTTTCCCAATCGCGCAGAGTATCCACCGACACATTGATCCGTACTGCGAAATCCCTCTGCGTCATGCCCATGCGTTTACGGATACGCCGTACGTAAGCCGCCACCTCTTGCATCGCTGCGGCCTCGTCTTCAGCCACTTGGCGCCGAAGGTCATCCTCGGTCGTCGCATCAACCTTGCCCGGGTGGATCTGCCCAATGGCGGGATTCGCCGCTTCAAGCGTTACTGAAACTGATCGTGGTGATTGTCTCGCCTGCTCATCATGGACTGCTACGGAGAGCTTGCGCTTAAGCCGAGCCGTCATTTCGCTAGTTCACGCAGGGCGGCGCGGCGCTTTTTCATGACCTGCCGCGCCACGTTCATTTGCGTCTGTAGCTCCGGGCCCATGGTGGTCAGGCGGATGCCCTCATCAGTCTCCACAGCAAACAGGGTGTCGCCATTGCCAACGCCGAGCTTGGCCAGCAATTCCTTGGGCAGGATCACGCCAACCGACTTGCCGATAGAGATGAGCTTGAGCGCTGGCACTTGAACTTCCTTGTTTATACATGGGGAATAACGTCTTTGGAGGGCTAGAGCAACTCGGCCGCGTTGCCTGGGCCCAAACAAGGCCCGCATGGGGCCGCTCGGTCAGTTAAAATCAAAAGTTATGCCAGACGCCCGTGGCAGTGCCTTCATTGCCATGGTGGTGCTTTGCTGAGCAACTTGCGTAGCTTGTCATTAGCGTTTGGAGGCGCATCAAGCGCCTCTACAAAGCGAGAGAATGCTTTGGGCGTGAGGCGCAGCAACCTGCGATCGAGAATCACATCTGTCGCCGCATTCAATGACGCTGCACGGATGAATTCAGAACGAGACTTCCCGGCAAGCAAGGCAGCCTCATTAATCAAGGCAAGATCACCGGGCAGAACACGAAATTTGATAACGACTGAGGCTGTATCCTTTTTGCTGCGTACGGCACGATGGCTTGTTGAGCTTCTTCCTTTTGCTTTCGCTGACATGAATTCTCCAAAGAGAAGTCTTTATGTGTTTCGCTACTGTGCAACAAATCATGGCGCGTGCCAATAAATTCTCCCTTTATTCAATACAATTTCATGGCCTTTGCCATGCCAGATGCGAAGGGACGTTGGGCTTCTTCGCTTTCAATCTCATGGTTCCTTCCTGGCGATTTTGTATGCGGGGGGCGGAAGCGCCCGACCCCTCTAGCGTCAGAATAAAAATATGGGTTGCAGTTTGCACCATAGCGCCCTGAATTCAATTACTTAGGTGCAAACCTAGGCCCTTCAGGTTTGCACCTGGTTTGCACCCAACCCCCGCATGGTTTGCACCAATTCGGCGTAATTTCAGCAGCTTAGGTGCAAACCTCAGCGCATAGCACCGCGCATCCCTGCCCAACTCTTCCCGGATACCCCCCATGACGCTTCCCTGGATGGCCGAGCGGATCCAACTCCGCGCGATCGCCTCGCTGCGCCCGCACGCCGGCAATGCGCGCGTGCATGACGCGGCGCAGCTCGCGCAGATCATGGCCAGCATGCAGGCCTTCGGCTTCACCAACCCGCTGCTGGTGGACGAAGATGGCGTGCTGATCGCGGGCCATGGTCGCTTGGCGGCGGCGGAAGCACTCGGCATCGCGAAGGTGCCGGTGATTGTGCTGAAGCACCTCGCACCTGCGCAAAAGGAAGCGCTGCGGCTTGCCGATAATCGTATCGCAGAGAACGCCACCTGGGACCAGGCGCTGCTGCGCGATGCGTTGGCGAGCGTCCAGGCGGCGGAAATTGACTTGGCGGCGCTTGGTTTCTCGGCGGATGAACTTGCGGGCATCCTCGCGGCGGCTGGAGATGCCGTGTCAGACGGCGATGCGCCCGAAGCCCTGCCCGCGGACACCGCCGAGAACCCTGCCGCGCCAGCAATTGGCGAAGATGCCGACGATCCCGCCGATGCCGAGCCCGAGGCACCGCGTCAGGCGGTCTCGCGCCCCGGCGATTTGTGGCTGCTGGGCGCGCATCGGCTGCTGTGTGGGGACAGCACCGATGCGGCGACGGTGGCGCGCGTAATGGAAAGCGACCGCGCGGCGATGCTGTTCACCTCGCCGCCCTATGGCAACCAGCGCGCATACACGACCGGCGGTGTTTCCGATTGGGATGCGCTGATGCAGGGCGTGTTTCAGCACCTGGACGCGGCGCTGCGCCCGGATGGCCAGGTGCTGGTCAATCTCGGCCTGATCCATCGCGAGAATGAATGGCAGCCCTATTGGCAAGCCTGGATGGAATGGATGCGGGCGCGCGGCTGGCGTCGCTTTGGCCTCTACACCTGGGACCAGGGGCCGGGATTGCCGGGTGACTGGAATGGGCGCTTGGCTCCGGCTTTCGAGTTGGTTTTTCACTTCAATCGAACGGCGCGGCAGGCGAATAAGATTATCCCCTGCAAATGGGCCGGCACGCCGAATAAGGGCAGCGGGCTGCGCGCCGCCGATGGCGAGGTGAAAGCCTACACGCATATCGGACAACCAGTGCAGGACATGCGCATTCCTGACGCGGTGCTGCGTATCACGCGCCACAAGGGGCGCGGGATTGAGACCGAACACCCCGCAGTGTTTCCGGTGGCACTGCCCGATTTCCTGATGCGTGCCTACACCGACACGAGGGAAGTGGTATTTGAGCCCTTCGCTGGCAGCGGCAGTACCATTATCGCGGGCGAACGCACGGGCCGTGTTGTGCGCGGCATTGAATTGGCGCCCGCCTATGTGGATTTGGCGATTGCGCGCTGGCGGATGCTTTACCCCGATCAGCCGGTGACGCTTTCCGGCGATAGCCGGGATTACGATGCCATCGCGGCAGCGCGCTCGGAGGTAGCAGATGCAGCCTGAGCTTGCCGTCATCACCCTCCCGGTCGCCGCACTGGTGCCCTATGCCGAAAATGCGCGTACGCATTCGCCGGCGCAGGTAGCGCAGATTGCATCCTCGATCGCCGAATTCGGCTTTGTGAACCCGGTGCTGGTGGATGGTGCCGGCGTGCTGGTCGCGGGGCATGGCCGCGTCATGGCCGCCAAGCAGCTTGGCATGGCATCGGTCCCGGCCATTCGACTGGCACATCTGACTGAGCCCCAGGCGCGCGCGCTGCGGCTCGCGGATAATCAGATCGCGCTCAATTCCGGCTGGGACGAGGCGCTGCTCGCGGCTGAGATCGCGCGCATCCGTGATGAAGGTACGGTGGATTTGGACGTGCTTGGCTTCTCCGGCATGGAATTGGATCGGCTGCTGGCCGCCGCCGATGCCGGCATAGATGGCGAGGACGCTGACGAAGCGCCGCCACTGCCAGTCAATCCCGTCACGCGCGAGGGAGATCTCTGGCGCTGTGGAGAGCATCGGTTGCTCTGCGGTGACGCGACCAAGCCCGCCGATGTGCAGAGCGCCCTTGGTGATGGGCATCTCGCGGACATGGCCTTTCTAGATCCGCCCTATAATGTTGCCTACGAAGGCGGCACGGCGGCCAAGATGACCATCGCCAATGACGCGCTGGGCAAGGGGTTTCTGGATTTCCTGCGGCCGGCGCTGACGAACCTTCTCTCGGTTACTAAGGGCGCCAGCTATGTTTGCATGTCGTCCTCTGAGTGGCCAACGCTGCATCGCGCCTGGCAGGAAGCGGGCGGCAAATGGTCCAGCACCATCATCTGGGCCAAGAACACCTTTGCGCTCGGGCGCGCAGATTACCATCAGCAATTCGAAGCCATGCTCTATGGCTGGAAGGCCGGCGCGCAGCATTACTGGTGCGGCGCGCGCGACCAGGGGAATGTTTGGCACTTCGATAAGCCGGCCAGGAACGATCTGCACCCGACGATGAAGCCGGTAGCGTTGGTCGAGCGCGCCATCCGCAACAGCAGCAAGCCGCGCGATACGGTACTGGATTGCTTTGGCGGATCGGGGACGACGATGATCGCGGCGGAACGCACCGGGCGGCAGGCAGTGCTGCTGGAGATTGATCCGGCTTATTGCGATGTGATTGTGCAACGCTGGCAGGACGAAACTGGGCAAGCGGCGGTGCTGGATGGCGAGGATCGCACCTTTGGCGATGTCGCGGCGCTGCGCAAAGGGGCTGAGTGAAATGGATACAGACCTTGAATACGTCGGGAAATCTACCTCGCTAGACCCGAAAGCTTGCTTCGCAGTCTATCGAAATACGCGTCATTTGCTTCCGAGCCCCGCGCCGCTCGCGCGCCCAGTGACAGCAGCGTCTTGAGTTCATGGCGGTCTTGCTCCTTGGCGATCAAGTCGCAGATGTATTCCTCAGCACTGCAGTAGCCACCGGCACGAACCTGTTCTTCCAGAAAGGTCTGCAGCGTTTGCGATAGGGCGACGGTGATCCTGGCCATAACCGAATTATGACCTACCAATGCTGCTTTTGGAACACATTATCGCGGCTTGTGTTGGGCGATTACATCACAACCAATCGCTCCCAATCATAGCAACGAAATTACGCTCAATTTTGCTTGGCTCGCCCCCCACTACAGCGCGAATGGTCCCTCAGGCGCAGGGAATTGCCCCGGCGCCACAGCAAGGAGACCAAGATGAACGACACCACCAACACCGCCCAGCTTTTCCTGGAAATCGCCAAGCGGCACATGCCCTCGGTTGAAACGCTGGAGACCAGAAACCGCGACGCGCTCGATTTCCACGATGTCGCCGTCTGGTCCATCCGCAATTCTCTCGCAGAAGCCTACGCCGCAGGGATGGCGGCCGCGAAGCGCAGCAAAAAGCGCAGCCGATAGGGCAATTTGGGGGCCGAATGGTGCTGCCATTTGGCCCTCACATCATGATCAAAACGCCTGAATCATAGCAATGAAATAACGCTCTATTTTGCTTGGCTCAGCCCCCATCACAGCGCGAATGGTCTGTCACGCGCAGGGGATTTCCCCCGCCGATGACGGAGACAAGAAGATGAGCACGATCCTTCCTACCGAAAACCAAGACTGGGGTTTCTGGGGCACCATGCGCGAATACGCGCAGCAAGCCTGGCCGATTGCCTTCACCGCGATCCACAACGCGACCAGCACGGATCCCGCCTCGGTGCGCGCCTTCCTTGACAGCCGCTACGGACGCCACTTCGCGGATGGGGTGAATAGCCAGATGCATTACGGCGCGAGCCTCGCGGACGCAATCGCGAAGACCACTGCGGAATGGATGGGTTGGCGCATCACGCAGCGCACGAGCCGCGAGACGGGCATCCCCGCCGGCATGCCCTACCTGACAGGCTTCGTGATCAACGAGGGGATCGCCGCCGAAGCGCAAGACTGAAGCGCAGCCCGCCGCGAGGCGGCGCCGCACTGCCCCGCAGGGTCCGCCCGCGGGGCTCCCGGCAGTAGGGGCCGATGGTCGGCGCCCGCAACCGGAGACCGAGAAGATGAAGCTTTCTGACACGCAGCGGATTGTATTGAGCCATGGCGCGCAGCACCCGCAATTGCTGGCGATTGCGCCGAAGCATTTGCCAGTCGCCGCCT
>JADCEX010000187.1 GCA_020249825.1 Roseomonas sp. | reverse complement strand
GGTAATCCAGAACGGCATCAGCCTGGCTGCGGTTGGGGAGAATGAGGCGAAGCTCGCCGCCATTCTTTGCGCGCGTTTCCCGGCCTTGGAATTGGTGCGGTTCACCAATAGCGGGACCGAGGCGAATCTGATGGCCCTTGCCGCCGCGCGTGCGCATACGGGACGCAGCAACATCATCGCCTTCCGCGGCGGCTATCATGGCGGGGTGATGAGCTTCGTCACCGGCGGTAGTGTGGTGAATGCGCCGTTTTCGGTGACGCTTGCCGAATATAACGATCTGCCCGGCACCTTGGCGCTGATTCGCGAACACGCCGCCGATCTGGCCGCTGTGCTATTGGAACCCATGATGGGCAGCGGTGGCTGTATTCCCGCCACGCGTGAGTTTTTGGCCGGGCTGCGCGAAGCAACCCGTGAAGTCGGCGCCATGCTCATATTCGATGAAGTGATGACCAGCCGCCACACCGCAGGCGGCTTGCAGAAGCTGCATGGCATCACGCCTGATCTTGTCTCCCTCGGCAAATATATCGCG
Source organism: Roseomonas sp. (assembly GCA_020249825.1). Taxonomy (GTDB): domain Bacteria; phylum Pseudomonadota; class Alphaproteobacteria; order Acetobacterales; family Acetobacteraceae; genus Neoroseomonas. The sequence goes on along the minus strand of JADCEX010000187.1, from coordinate 2,546 downwards.
GGCGGCATGTCCTTCGGCGCCTTTGGCGGGCGCGCTGATGTCATGTCGGTATTCGACTCCCATAAGCCCAATGCGCTGACGCATGCCGGCACCTTCAATAACAACGTGCTGTCCATGTCAGCGGGTACGCTCGCCATGGGTGAGATTTTTGATGACACGGCGGCAGAAGATTTGCGCAAGCGTGGCGATGGGTTGCGCGATGCGCTGAACGCGATTTGCGCCAAGCACAAGGTCGCCATGCAATTCACCGGCATTGGCAGCATGGTGCAGCCGCATTTCCGCCTGGGGCCGATCCTGCGCCCCTATAGCGCCAGCGCGCAGGAAGATGGTCTGCGGGAGCTGTTCTTCCTGGATATGATGAAGGCCGGGATTTACATCGCCCGGCGCGGCATGGTGGCGCTCAGCCTGCCAGTGGGTGAGCCAGAGCTATTGCGATACATCATGGCGGTGGAGTAATTCTGCGCTTCGCGCAAGCCGCTAATGGCCGCGTGATGGCCTCAGCAGGGCCGGGTTCCGGCCCTGCCGCCCTTTTTGCCGAAGGCACCCCGCAAAATACTATGGCGCCGGTTAAGCCCCCTTGTTGCGGGACCCGAAGCCCTTGGCCTTGCCCTTGCGCCAATTGGACCATTTCGGCAATTCCAGCGCCACACCGCGATGGTCGCAGGGCACAACATTGGTCACGGGTATGTCGCTCACCATGGAAAGAGCCACACCACGGGGACGGGAATAGCCGGCGAGCACAATATCCAGCGCGCCCCTTTCGGTGATGCGGCGAATTTTCCCCCATTCCCCGGCTTGGGCGGTCGGGGCAGGGCCAGCCTCGCCGCGGGTAAGGCGCACGAGATCACCCACTTCAAGAATGGGTATGGGCCGCCCATCGGCGCGGAAATCAAGCTTCATCTGCCTCCACTCTGCTCAATCCTTGAGCGATTGAGCCCCCCATTGATCTACCTAGAAGCATTTGACCAGCATATTTGACCGAGCTTCCAGATTTTTCCGAACAATTTTAATAAATTTCTTGACTCAGGTCCAGGATCTTTGCTTTAAAAACCTCGGAACGTCCACGATGATCATCCTCGGTCCCTTAGCGCAGGTCCAGTCCAAAGACACATCTCGCCCTTTGGCGGGGTCCGTTGGTGCGGATCGTGTTGCCGGATCGGCACCCCCAGCGGCTTCGCCAGAGGTGGGGCCGGCAAATCCGCGCATGCGGCTAGACCGTGATTTGGGCATGGTAGTGATTGAGTTCCGCGACTCTGCCGGCCGGGTGAGCGTGAGCCTTCCGACACCGCGTGAGATTGAAGCCTATCGTGCGTCCCTCAAATTCGGCGCTGACGTGCCACCCGGTGTCAAGGCCTTGAATGTCACCCCAGGTGAACCTTCTGCCTCGCGCCCGGGCATTCGATTACCTCCGGAGGAGGAAACGCAAGTCTCCGCCAGGCCTGACAGTGATTCAGAGGGCGGTACAGGGGTTAGCAAGGTCGCCTAATCCAATTCGGGCGTGTGGCCCCATTTCACTTGGGGCATCATCCTCACTGTGCAGTCGTGAGTGGCGCGCAGCCTTGGCCCACGTTAGGCTTCTGGCGCAAAGGCACATGAACCGCCCAACGAGAAAGGAGGATCAGCCATGGCGATGTCTCGTCGCGCCCTGATGGGTGCTGGTGCTGCGGGCTTGCTGGCCGCGCCCGCATTGCGCGCGCAAGAAGCCTTCCCAAACCGCCCCATCCGCATCGTGGTGCCTTACCCGCCGGGTGCGATCAATGACATGCTGGCGCGTTGGGTTGCGGATAAGATGCCGGAAGTCTTTGGCCAGTCAGGTGTCGTGGAAAATCGCCCGGGGGCGGCGGGGAATATCGGCACGACACACGTCGCGCGCTCAGCCCCTGATGGCTATACGATCGGTATCGGCAATACGCCGATCCTGTCGGTCAATCCCTTTGTCTATCCGAATATGGGCTATGATCCGCGCACGGAAATCAGCCTGGTGGGCATTGCGGCGCGGCTGATGAATGTGCTGGTCGTCAACCCGAATAGTGGCCTGACCAGCCTGCAACAAATTCTGGAACGCGCCCGCGCCCAGCCGGGGAGGATGACTTTCGCCAGCTCCGGCAGCGGCAGCAGCCCGCATCTGGCGGGCGAATTGCTGAAGCACATGACGGGCGTTGACATCACCCATGTGCCGTTTCGCGGCGGCGCAGCCTCAGGCACCGAAATCATCGCTGGGCGCATTGATATGCTGATTGACAATGTGCCGAATTCCATCGGCCATATTCGCGGCGGCCAGATGCGCGCCCTTGCCGTGACCGGCAGCGCACGCGATCCCGCTTTGCCTGATGTGCCAACTTTTGCCGAAGCCGGCGTGCCGGGGTTTGAGATGTATCTCTGGTTCGGTTTCATCGCGCCGCCCAATCTGCCGCCGGCGGTAATGGAAAAACTCTCCTCGGGCATTCGCCGCATCGTCACCGAAACCGATGTGGCTGAGCGTATTCGCCGCCAGGGCGCCGAGGTCTGGCACAAGGACCCCGCCGGCATGCGCGCGGCGATGGAAG
>JADCEX010000186.1 GCA_020249825.1 Roseomonas sp. | reverse complement strand
TTTCATCCCCCCCGCCATCATCTTCCATCTTCATCACGCCAACGGGGCGCACATTCAATACTGCACCCGGCACGATGGGGCGGGTATTGGCCACCAGCACGTCAATCGGGTCGCCATCTTCGGAAAGTGTGTGCGGCACAAAGCCATAATTCCCAGGATAGCGCATGGGTGTATGCAGAAAGCGGTCCACGAATAGCGTGCCGGCGGCCTTGTCCATCTCGTACTTGATGGGCTCGCCGCCGATCGGGACTTCAACGATCACATTCACATCATTCGGCGGGTCCTTGCCGATGGGAATGGCATCTATGCGCATGGGGGGTTCTCCAGGGGGGCGAGGCAGCCCCTGCGGCAGCCCGGCCATCACCCGATGGGGCGGGATATGCCCGCGCGGGCGAATATTGCAAGCGTGGCACGGCTTGCCAGCTTTTACGCAGCCCCGCAGGGTAGCCCCTATGAATGCCTCCGCCCGCGCCGCTTTCGCCACCGCCGCCGCCCGCCGCGCGCCAGAGGTGGTGGCGCTGACGCAACGCCTGACCGCCATCGCCTCCCCCAACCCACCCGGCGATGTGCGCGCCGCTGCCCAAGAAGCCGCCGCCATGCTGCGCGCCCTGGCGCCCGCGGCCGAGATATCCCTGCATGAAACCGACCCGCAGGTGACCAATCTGGTCGCGCGCATCAAAGGCGCCGGGCCGGGGCGGCTGCTGGCCTATAACGGCCATCTGGATACCTATCCGGTGAATGAGGCTCTGCCCTGGACCGTGCCCCCTTTGGGCGGCCTGCTGCGTGATGGCCGGCTTTATGGGCGCGGTGTCGCCGATATGAAGGGCGGCATTGCCGCTTGCATGCTGGCCTTTGCCTTGCTGGCGGAATACCGCGCCACTTGGCACGGCGAAGCGCTGCTGACGCTGGCGGGCGATGAGGAAAGTATGGGCCCGCTCGGCACCAAATGGCTGTTGGACAATGTGCCGGGGCTTGCGCAAGCCGCTGGCGTCATCATCGGCGATGCCGGCAGCCCGCGTGTGCTGCGCTTTGGCGAAAAAGGCTTCGTTTGGATCGAGATCGAGGCCGCGGGCCGCGCTTCCCATGGCGCCCATGTGCATTTGGGCGATAACGCCATTGATCGGTTGCGCGCTGCCCTGGATGCGGTGGCGGCACTGCGCGCCATGGCGCCCGAAGCGCCGCCTTCAGTCACCGCCGCCATCGCCGCCGCGCGCGGCATCAGTGAATCGCTATCGGGCGCCGGAGAAGCCGCGGTGCTTGGCAGTGTCACGGTGAATATCGGGCGGATCGAAGGCGGCGCCTCACCCAATCTGGTGCCGGCCTCAGCCCGTGCCGCCTGCGATATCCGCTTGCCGGTAGGCGTGCCCAGCGCGCGGCTGCTGGGCGCTTTGCATCAGGCGCTTGATGCGCTGCCCGGCATTACCTGGCGCGTGCTGCGCTGCTTTGAACCCAACCACACCGACCCTGCCTTGCCCATTATCCGCCATGTCCATCAGGTGGCCGAGGAAGTGCTGCGTGAGCCCGTGGCCGTGAATATGCGCGTCGGCGGTTCCGATGCGCGCTGGTTCCGCATGGCCGGCCTGCCCACCGTGGTCTATGGCCCCACACCGCATAATATGGGCGGCGCGGATGAATGGGTTTCGGTCGCTGAATTGGAAGCCATCGCCCAAATCCATGCCCTGGCCGGGTTTGATTTCCTGAGCGTGGAGAATGCCGCATGATGGTCCTACTCGCCGAAATCCTCGCCTTCAGCCTGTTTGCCTTTTGGTTGCTGTTTTTTCTCGTGCAATGGCTGGCCCAGGCGCTGGGCGCCTGGCTTGGCCGCCGCCATACGGCACGCGGTACCGCGCCGGCGGAAGGGGTTGGCGTGGTGGTGGGCGGCATGCTCGGCCTGCTCGCCTTTGTGCTGGCGCTGACGCTTTCCTTCGCCACCACACGTTTTGAGGAACGCCGCCAAGGCACGCTAATGGAAGCCAATGCCATTGGCACTGCCTGGCTGCGCGCCAAGGCGATAGGCCATCCGCGCGGTGAGGAATTGGCCAAGCTATTCGAAGAATACACGAAGCTCCGTGCTGATTTCATCACGGCGCCGCTGGACCGCGATGTGGTGCGCAGCATCAATGAAAAGACCTCGGCACTGCAAAACCGCATTTGGGACCATGTCACCGCCATTGTGCGCGAAAGGCCGGATGCGATTTCATCTTCCCTGATGGCCGCCACGAATGAGGTATTTGATCGTGCGACGGCGGAACGCTTCGCCTTCGCCCAAACCATGCCGCCGCAAATGGTCTGGCTATTGATGGGCATTGCGGTGCTGAGTATTGGTGCACTCGGCTATCAATTGGGACTGCGCAAATTATCCCTGCCGATCCTATCCGTGCTGCTGATCGGCATGTGGACTTCGGTGATTGTGGTGATCCTGGATTTGAGCGCGCCGCGCATCGGCAGCCTGCGGTCCAGCGCCGCCGCCTATTACTGGACACTGGAAGGCTTCAACCCCGCACCGGCCCGAAGATAGCCCGGCACCTCCCCGCTTCGCGCTGCGCGTGATAGGGGGAGGTGTCCATGACCCGCGCCGCCACCGAAACGCCAGCCCCCATGCCTGCCCGGCGCCACAGCCCGGCCTGGGCCTGGGGGTCCATGCTGGTCGCCTGCGCCATTGCAACGCCGATCCTG
>JADCEX010000185.1 GCA_020249825.1 Roseomonas sp. | reverse complement strand
TCCAGACCAGGCCGATACGCCGCCGCCCCGTTGGCAAGCGTGGAAGCCAAAGCGCCGTTGCCTCAATGGGGGTGCTCAGATAGCCATTGGGCCATGCCGGAATATTTCCAAGTGTGGTTCCAAAGGCGAGTGGCAGGCTAAGCAGCGGACAATGCAGATCGAAATCGGGTGGCGCTTCGTCTCGATCGAGGATTGTGACCGCCGGATGGAAGCTCCTAAAAAGGCGCTTCAAAGGCGTTTGTACCGCAAGAAACACCTTTGCACCGGCCTCAGCGCCCAGCAGGGCATAGCGACTGAAATGAATAGTGTCACCCAAGCCCTGTTCGCAATAGACATAAAGGCGACGATTGCTGATCTGCTCCTTGCCCAACCACAAGGGCTTTGAATAGTCGCGGATCGCTACCGTGTTTTGGCGCGCGTTACGATATTCGTAGGTGCGCCAGCCTTCTTCCAATCGTCCAAGCGCGAGCAGGGCAAAGGCCCGGTTGTAACTTGCTTCAGAGGCATCAGGCTTCAACTCAAGCGCTCGATCATAAAAGACCAGCGCCTCTTCAAGCCGGTTCAGCGCGGCCAGGATAAAGCCGTGATTGACATGGGTACTTGGATCATGGAGCGCGATTTTTCGTGAAAACGCGGACAGATCAAGGGCGCTTTCGGGCTGCCCCAGCAGGATCAGGATCCGGCTGCGCCTGATATGCCCCTGCAACGACTGAGGGTGTTCCGCGATGAGTTTTTCCGCCACCTCAAGGCTTTCCTGCAGCTCGCCACGCGAACGAAGGACATCCACCAGGCACAGGAGCGCCAATTCCATGCCCGGCTGGCGCGTCAGGGCCTTTTGGATCAAAGGCTCAGCCTCATTGTATCGCTTCAACAGGCAGAGCGTGGCTGCCGCAGCAGACAAGTAGGTGGCGGACTCCGGTTGCAGGCCAAGCGCTTTTTGCTGCGCAGCCAAAGCTTCCTCTAGCCGATTAAGCTCGCTTAATGCACAGCTGCGATTGTAATGGGCTTCGGCATGATCCACTTCACGACTAATGACAACATCAAAGGTGCTGATGGCGTCAGCGTAACGTCCCATTTGCAAAAGAAGTAAGCCGTAATTGAACCTGGCACCCGTTTCGTTTGGGCTAAGGGTCAAGCTACGTTCAAGACTTACCGCAGCCTCCTCGTTACGGCCCAGCCTCATTAAGGCGAGCCCCAAATTGGCGTGAACATCCGGGTTTTTGGGCGCAACCGCCGCCGCTCGCTTCAGACGCGTCACACTTTGATCGAAACGGCCTGCCTGCAAGGCGATCAAGCCCGAAAAATGAAGTGCTTCGGGGTGCAGCGACTGCTGCCTGAGGATCCCAAGACAAATCGCCTCGGCGCCAGCAATATCACCCTTCTTGAGTAGTGTAAGCGCTTCAAGCAATCTCGCCGTGGTGTCTTCGGGCGGCTTCTTCATGTCTGAAAGGCTCACGGGCTTGAGGTGATGGGGCGTTAATGCTGGAAGATCGACATCGGCTGACCGGGCAGCGCAGCATCAGTTCAGAAAATCATTTTTGAGCCATCGCCGCAAACTTCTCATGCGGGGTCGGAGAAAACCAAGCCCCTCAGGTCACAACACTCACCAGCAGATAAAATCCCCAAAGCGCCAGGGCAAAGGCGCCGATCCTATCCGCATGCCAGCGGAGCCTATTCGCGAAGGCCGTACGCATGGCCGCCTGCATCGGCAGCGCATCCGGGGAATGGCGTTCCGCCACCATCAGCCAGATCTCGCTATGGCGCATATCCTGGCTTGGCACATAGACGAGTTTCAGCAGCACAATCAGCCAAAGCAGGGTCACCAGCATGGCGCCGGAACGCAGCGCCAAGGCAAGCTGGAAGGAAAGCGAGAGCACAACCAGCACGATGGCCAAGCTCGCAAAGCCGACCGCGCGCCGGATGACCAGATCCGCCATTGCCTCAAGCCGTTCCAAGCCATGGCCCTCATGCGCGGTGCCCCCGGAGGATCCAGGTGCGATGCGCATGAGCCTAGCCCTATGCGCTGCCGGGTGAAAGCTGTCTTTTCCGGGAAGGCCGCCTCAGCCCAATCCCAGCAGCACCAGCAAAAGCGCGGTGCCGAACCAGACCATCATCGCCCGTTCCAGGCTGAGGCCCAGCCGCTCAGAAATCGCGGCCGGCACCGCGGCCAGCAGCAGGGTCGCGGTCGAAACAATCAGGGAAGCGCCGTAAAACACAACCTCCTTCGTCGGCGGCAAAAGCTCCGGCAGCCAGACGGGATAGAGATGCCAGACAATCGGCAGGGTCGGGCTGATCATGCCATTCAGCAGGCAGGTCGCAACCGTCGCCACGAAAAGGTTTTGCGGGGTCATCATGGTGGCTACCCCGCCCCTGGCGGGCTGATGCGTGGCGCATAACCAAGCCCAACCATGACCAAGCCGAAGATCATCCGCACCGCGAAAAGCCAAAAGGCCGCAACCAGCGGCAGAAAGGGCGGCGAGACATAGGAAGGCACCAGCCGCTCGGCGGTCCAGACCGCCCAATTGGTCAGCAACTGAAAGCCGCGCCAGATGTAATTGCTATTGGTCGGCGTCATGAAGAATTGCATCATGAAGCGCCCCAGGCAGCCCCAGGCAGTCAGCGCCAGGAAATAGGTCACCACCCAAAAGGGCAGGTAGCCAAGGATGAAATTGCTTTCCATGAGGCCCTAAATGTCAGGGCGGCTGCGTTTCCGCAACCGCCCCAATATTGTCTCCGCCGGGGCGGAGATTTGTTACTCCACCGCCTCGCTCTTGTCAGCAAGACGGACACCACCCTTCGGGATGCGGATATCGTCAATGAAATCCTGCATCGCCTGGCTTGGCGCCGTGGTGAATTGCGAAACCACATAGATGACCAGGAAGGAAATCGGCACGCCGAAGATGCCGGCAGAAATGCTGCCAATCCCCCACATGCGCCCGGTCACCCGGTTACGCAGCACCACGGTATCGGTCGTCATCGGGCTGCCCCAGATGTTCCCGAGCCAAGCGAGCGCCCCATCCTTCACCGCCGCGGTATTGGCCAGAATGGCCGCCGCTTCCGCCCGCAATTCGGGCGAGGTGAAATTCTGGTTGATATTGCCCACCTGCCGTGCCGCGGCAATGATCGCATCCTTCGATCCAAACAACTGGATGAAATCCAGCCCGAACCATTCCGAATGGATCATGTAGCCGAAGGTCACCACATAGCCGACCGTCATACCAATCACGGCGGCGGTATTGGTCGTTTTCTTGTACCAAACCCCCATCACCAGCGCCGCGAAAAGCCCCGCGGCAGCGATGGAGAAGGCCCAGGCCACCAGGAACAGAATATCCGCCCCGGCATTCCCTGCTGTCCAGGCCGCGGCCACCGCCACGGTCAGCAGCAAGACGCGTGAGACAACCAACCGGCGCGCGGTCGGCGCGTTGCGGTCAATCATCTTGTAATACACGTCATGCGACAGCGCATTGGCGAGCGCCAGCAGCAGGCCATCGGCGGTTGAAAGCGCC
>JADCEX010000184.1 GCA_020249825.1 Roseomonas sp. | reverse complement strand
GATGTGGACGCCGGCCTTTTTCGGCGTGAAGCCCGATATGGTGTTGAAGGGTGGCACCATTGCCATGGCGCTGATGGGAGACCCGAATGCGTCCATCCCCACGCCGCAGCCGGTGCATTACCGGCCAATGTTCGGGAGTTACGGGCGTTCTCGTCTGCTATCTGCGGTAACCTTCGTAAGCGGTGCTGCGTTGCAGGCGGATATTGCCGGCCGTTTCGGGCTTGCGCGCGAATTGGTCGCGGTGCGCAATTGCCGCAGCGGCATTGGCAAGCGCAGTATGGTGCATAATGCGGCGCTGCCAAAGATCGAGGTTGATCCCGAAACCTATGAGGTGCGCGCCGATGGCGTGCTGCTGGTCTGCGAACCCGCCAAGGTGCTGCCCATGGCGCAGCGCTATTTCATGTTTTGAGGTGTGCTTGAGATGACTGAAACTCTCCCCCGTGCCATCCAAGTCCTGCCCGCCGGCGGCTGGGTGGAACGCACCGCGCGCCATCGTGTGACGCTGGATTTCGATGACCGCTTCCGCCGCCGCAAACGCTATGTCGCGGAAGATGGCTTTGCGTTCTTGCTGGACCTTGAGGAAGCAACCGTGCTCCGCCAGGGCGATGGGCTGCTGCTGGAAGGCGGCGGCGTCATTCTGGTACAGGCCGCGCCTGAGCCCTTGATTGAGGTCACGGCAGAAACGCCGGAACGCCTCGCGCGTTTGGCCTGGCATTTGGGTAATCGGCATTTGCCGACGCAGATCGAGGGGAGCCGCATTCTGATCCGCAAGGATCATGTGATTGAGGCCATGCTGAAAGGGCTTGGTGCGCAATTGCAGCATGTGGAAGTCGCCTTTGATCCCGAAGGCGGCGCTTACGGCGAACACAACCGCCACCCGGGGCATCATCACCATCATCATGGTGATGGCGATCACGATCATCATCACGGCGATGGCCATCATCACCACCATCACTGAAAAAAAGCCGGGCGCCGCACAGCAGGCGCTGTATCGGCTGCTGACCTGGCTTTCGCCGGCCTATCCGGTGGGCGCCTATACCTATAGCCATGGGCTGGAAGCGGCAGTGGAAGCGGGCGCTGTCACGAAGCGCGATGGCTTGATCGCCTATGTCAGCACTGCCTTGCAGCGTGGCGCGGGGCGCGTGGATGGCGCGCTACTGGTCGCGGCGCATCGCGCCATGCTGAAGGGCGATGACAAGGCGTTGGATGAGGTTGCCGAACTGGGTGCGGCTTGGCGCGGCACAGCGGAAACCGCGCTGGAAGCGGAAGCGCAGGGCACGGCTTTTACCAACGTAACTCTCGCCGCCTGGCCCATGCCGCGTTTTGCCGCCTTCGCTTCACGTCATCCGCGCCAGCTTGCCCATGCGGTGGCTTTCGGTGCGGCCGCGGCGGAACAGGGCATTGCCGCGCGTGATGCGGCCTTTGGGTTCCTTTCAGCATTCGCGGCCAATCTGGTTTCCGCCGGCGTGCGTCTGGTGCCGCTTGGTCAGACCGATGGCCAGCTTGCCATCGCCGCGCTGCAACCCGCTGTTGCCGCCGCGACCGAGGCCGCCTTGCAGGCCGATCTTGCAAGGCTTGGCACCGCCGCGCCGATGCTCGATATCTTTTCCCTGCGTCATGAGACGCAATACACAAGGTTGTTCAGATCATGAGCACTTCGCAGAATGGCCCGTTTCGGGTCGGCATCGGTGGCCCGGTTGGTTCCGGCAAAACGGCGCTGGTGGATCGCCTCTGCAAATATATGCGTGACCGCTACGATATCGCGGTCATCACCAATGACATTTATACGCGCGAAGATGCGGAATTCCTGACACGCTCCGGCGCGCTGGTGCCGGAACGCATCGCGGGGGTGGAAACTGGCGGCTGCCCGCACACCGCGATCCGCGAAGATGCCTCCATCAACCTTGCTGCCGTGCATGACATGGCGGCGAAATTCCCGAAGCTGGAAATCCTGTTCATTGAAAGCGGCGGCGATAATCTGGCGGCGACCTTCAGCCCGGAATTGGCGGATCTGACCATCTATGGGATTGATGTCTCGGCCGGCGACAAAATCCCGCGGAAGGGCGGGCCTGGCATTACGCGAAGCGATTTGCTGGTAATCAATAAGATTGATCTGGCGCCGCTGGTGGGTGCTGATCTTTCCGTGATGGACCGCGATGCGCGCAAGATGCGCGGAACGCGTCCCTTCATCTTCACCAATCTGAAGGCGCTGCAAGGGGTTTCTGACATCGCCGATTTCATCGTGGCACAAGGCGGCATTACGCCACGGGCCGCGGCATGAACACGCCGCGCCATATCATCATCCTCGGCATGGGGTTGATGGGCTGCGATATTGCGGCAATTTTCTTGAATGGCGGCTGGCGTGTGACCGCGGTGGAACCCGCGCAAGATCGCTGGCCTGCTGCACAGGCGCGTATGGCACAATCCATCACCCAGCTTGAAGGTGATCCCGCCGCCGCTCAGCGCCTCACGCTATTGCCTGACATGAAGGCGCCGGATTACGCCACGGCCGAAGCAGTGATTGAAGCCGTGCCGGAAAAGCTTGAATTGAAGCGCAAGGTCTTTGCGGAACTTGATGCGCTTGTGCCGGCAGGCATCCCGATTGCGTCCAACGCATCCGGCTATCGCATCACGGATATTGCCGGTGATCTGCCGGGGCGGGCGCGCTGCGCGAACCTTCATTTCTTCCTGCCCGCGCATCTTGTGCCAGGCGTTGAGGTCGTGCGCGGTGAATATACGGACCAAGCAGTGTGCGACAAGCTCGCTGACATCATGGCCGGGCTTGGCCGTAAGGTCATTCGTGTCGCCAAGGATGTGCCTGGGTTTCTCGCCAATCGCATCCAGCATGCGCTGATGCGTGAAGCCTTTTCGGTGATTGATCAAGGTTTGGCCACGGCTGAGGATGTGGATAATGCCGTGCGCTATGCCTTCGGCTTTCGCTATGTCGCGGCGGGGCCAATTCTGCAAAAGGAATTGGCGGGGCTTGAGACGCAATTGGAAGCCGGGCGCACCATCTACCCTTCGCTGAACAATAGCCCTGACCCAAGCCCGGGCCTTGCGCGGCTGGTGGCGGAAGGCAAGCTTGGCCCCAAGACCGGAGAGGGCTTTCGCCCCTGGCCCGCCGAGAAAACTGCCAAGGAACGCGCGCGCTATGAGAAAGCCTTGCTGGCCGCCGCGCGCATCCTGCGCGATGAGGAAGCCTGAAACGCAACGGGCCATGCCAAGACCCCTGCCCCTTTTCGCTGATCGCACCGAAGCGGGGCTGAAACTTCTGCCATTACTTGCAGCGCGGGGTTTTGACCGCCCCTTGGTCTATGCCCTGCCGCGCGGCGGCGTGCCGGTGGCGCTGCCCATTGCGCAAGGCTTGCACGCACCGCTTGATCTTTTGCTGGTGCGCAAATTGGGTGTGCCCTGGCAGCCGGAATTGGGTTTTGGGGCGATTGCCGAAGGCCTTGCAGAAGCGTTGCTCAACCAGGACATCATCGCCCATACCGGCCTGACCGAGGACATAATGGCGCCTGTTCTGGCGTCCGAAAAACAGGAACTCACCCGTCGCAGCGCCGTTTATTTGAAGGGCCGGCGAAGGCAGGACCCCAAGGGGCGCATCGCCATTCTGGTGGATGATGGGCTTGCGACCGGCATCACCGCACGCGCTGGGCTTGCTGCACTACGCAAACAGGGCGCGGCGCGGCTGGTGCTTGCCGTGCCCGTCGCCGCGCCTGAAAGCATCACAGAATTTCAGGGCCTGGCGGATGAGGTGATCACGGCCGAGGCCGCCCCCATCCGCTTTGGCATCGGCGCCTTCTACCAGGATTTCCAACAGATCAGCGATGCCGAGATGCTGGAAATGCTCGCCCGCGCCGCGTGATTACGCTGCGCGTTGCGGGCGCACCGCCAGAACTTCACGCAAACGCTGCAAGCGCGCGCGTGCATTCTCACCAAGCTCCTCATCCGGCCCGGCCACGGTTTCCACCGCTTTCAAAGCCTTCCGGCGGGAAGCCGCATCGGGCAGCAGCACCGTCAGCGCCTTGATCGCTTCTTCCGGGAAAAGTGTTGCGATCATGGTCTGATCACGGATCACCGCCATGCGTTCTGCCGCACTCATTTGCGCAAAGGGCGCTTCGGTGGTGAGCAATTGATTTGACCGCGCGAGCCGCGAACGCCGCACCGCGCCGCGCGCATCAGCCAGCAGGATCATCATGCGAATGACCGCTTCCGCATAGCCGCCTTGCGCCAGCTTCGCCTCAGCCTCTGCACGCTGCGGCGCATCGGTGGTGACGGAATCCCGCGCAGCATCCGCTTCCGCATCATAATCTTCGCCGGTGACGCCGGCGGCATGCAGCGTGCCATAGACGCCATGGAAAGCGATCTCCACCCAGGCATCGCGCAAATCGCGCATCGAATTCAGCCCATATTCCACCGAATCCGCAAACGCCTTCTCGAACGCCAGGAAAGGATTATTCGCCGCCACTGGCTTGCGATTTTGCCGCGCCAAACCTGCCAGGGATGAAACCGGCCCCATCCAGGGGTTCATGTCGCTCAGCGCATAGCGGCGCCAACGCATCGGGTTCATCCGCCGCCGCGCTTCCGCACCCATTTCCGTGCTGAATTGCCGGATCACAGGCGCCACCAGCACATCATAAAGATGCTGGTTCAATTCGGAAATCTGCGCGACGGCGGGGAAGGCTTCATTCTCCGCCTCGCCAGAAATCTCCCGCACATGGGCGATGGTGCGCTCCACCAGCTCCACCTGCCATGCGCCATGCTCATCACCCTCATGCCCGGTGATGACCATTTCATAGAGCCCAGGTGCCACGGATTCGATCATGTCGAGCGTGGTGGCGATTTCGCTATGCTCCTTCTTCGCCACCTTGCCGGAGACGAAAATGCCCAGATGGCCAATATCCTCATGCAATAGGTACACGATTGTCTGGCCAAGGGATTTGATTTCGCGTTCATCGCGATAGACATCGGCAATCCAACGCAAGGCCTGGCCGGGCGGGGTGATATTGTCGCCGGCAGAGGCAAAAACGATGATCGGCGCCTTCACTTCACGCATATTGAAGGTCTGGCCATCGCCCGCCGAAATGCGTCCGGCGGCGAAGCGATTGCCGATGAAAAGGTTTTCCACGATCCAGCGAATCTCATCGCGGTTCATCAGGAAATAGCCACCCCACCAGCGCTCAAACTCCAGGAAGCGCTCTGCTTCCTGATCGACATTTTCATAGAGGTCGAAATATTTGCGGAACCAGGTATTGGCGGGCGACAGCGCCTCAAAATTCGCGACCAGATTGGCGCCGTCAAAACGGCCATTGCCCATATCGGCCATCAGCGCCGCCGGCCAACCACCGCCAGCGAGCCCGCCCAGATACCGCATCGGGTTCTTGCCCCGCTCACCCGCCCAATAGGATAGCGGGGCGCCATTCAGCACCAGCGCACCAAGCTGATTGGGCATTGAAGCGCCCAGCATCATCACCGCCCAACCGCCCTGGCAATTGCCGATAACGACAGGCTTCGGCGCCTTGGGGTGCGCATCCGTGACATGCTTCAGAAACACCGCTTCGGCAGCGGTGATGTCCAGAATCGTCTGGCCAGGCTCGGGGTCACGGAAAAAGATCACGAAGTAAACTGGGTGCCCGCGGCGCAGCGCCACACCCACCTGGCTGTCTGATTTGAAGCCGCCAATGCCCGCACCATGGCCAGCGCGCGGGTCAATGATCAGAAAGGGCCGCAGCGCATCATTGCTGGGCGGCATGTCATCAGGCGGCGTGATGCGCACCAGGGCGTAATTCACCGGGCGCTTCAGCTTGCGGCCATCCACCACGGTTTCATAATCAAATATCAGCACGGGCGGGCAGCCCGCCTGCTCGTGGGAGACGAAGTTGTTGCCCGCTTCGCGCATCGTATCCCAGAACAGGAAGCTTCTTTGCGCCGCATCCAGCATGTAGGAAGCCGCATCCATCACCAGGTTCTGCGGAGCCTGCATCAAGCCGCGCCCGGCCTTGGCCAGGCTTTCCAGCGGCGCCTTGGGATTCAGCGCATCCGGCAGGGTTCGGGCGTGGCGGCCCACCACATCGGCCATGCTGCGGGACTGTTCCAGCACGCGCTGGGCGGTCGCATTGCCCTTGCTCAGCAATTCGCGGCCAGGGGGCATGGGGCGCTTGGTGGTCATGGCGTAGGCTCCTGTTTTGGGCATCTTCCTGCGCCTCTAGCACGGGCGGTTCAAGTGATTTTTTGCGCTGCAGCAAATTTGTGAGGCCTGGGGCGCCTTGCCTTGGCAGCGGTCTCGGCAGAAGCTTGGACGACAACCTAAGGGGAGAACGCCAAATGTATGTCGAACAACGCCAATATACCTTCCATCCGGGCAAGATGCCGCTTTGGATGGACGCCTATCAAAGCCTCGGCGGCCCGGCGTCTGGCCGGCATATGGGGCCATCGCTTGGCTTCTTTCAGGTGGAAGTCGGCACCATCAACCGCGTCGTCTTCTTCCGCGGCTGGGATGATATTGATACCCGCGAAGCCTGCCTGGCGGCGCGTGAGGCCGATCCCGATTGGCAGGCCTTCCGCAAGCGCTCGGCGGAGGCCGGGGCGCTGGCGCAGCAGGACGTCAAGTTCCTGAAAACCGTGCCGTTTTCGCCCATCACCCAGGCCAAGGGCTTCCAATTCAAGCGGGAGATCGGCGGGACGGGGATGTTCGTGGATCACCGCACCTATGATTTCCACCCCGGCAAGATGGCCGGCTGGTTGGAAGCTTACGAAAAATACGGCCTGCCCGTGCAAAAGCGGTTGCTTGGCCAATTGCTGCTTTTCGCGGTGACGGAGATTGGCCCGATCAACCAGGTGGTCTTCATGTGGGCCTATGAAAGCCTGGGCGACCGCGACCGCCGCCGCACCGCGATGATGAGCGACCCGGGCTGGGCCGAATTCGGCAAGGTTATTGCGCCGATGGGCGCGCTCAAGCAGCAGACGGTGATGGAAATGAAGCCGACGGCGTTTTCGCCGGTGAAATGATCGGTCTTTGCGCCAGGGTGACAAGCCCTGGCGCGCAACACGCCACTAAATCAACAAAAACGAGATTGAAACGCTTCGCTTTAAGGGCCTGTTAAGGTTTTGGCCTGCGTATATTCCCGCAATTGTCGGAAGGAATGATGCGAAGCGCCGCAACCCCCAAAGTCAGAAGCTTTTCTCGCAGCAGCAGGGATCGTTTTGTGATCTTTGCTTTTGCGGCGGCTGAATTATTGGTTGAAGCGGACCTGAAAGGTAACATCACCTTCGCTGAAGGGGCCTTTCGCGCCCGCTTTGGCCGGCCAGCGCAGGATTTTCTTGGCAAGCCCGTGGCTTCTCTGGTGGCGACCAGTGACCGCCCTGCCTTTGCAACCGCCTTGGGGCTTTTGCTTGAACGTGGGCGGCTGAAGCCTGCCGCCCTGAAATTGGCGGATGATGCTGCCAGCGCTTTCAGCGTTGCCGCGCTCCGGCTGGATGATGCGGAGCCAAAGCTGGTCCTTACCTTTGCGCCGCTGCCCCGTGAATTGCCCGGCGGCCCGCTACCGGGCGGGCCTGGGCTTGCCAGCCTGGCCGAGGAAATGCTGCGGTCAGGCGAACCAGCTGGGCGGGTCGGCTTTCTGGAATTGACTGGCCCGGCGGGCCGATATGTGCCGGGCGGTGACGTCAATCAGGAAATCCAGGCTGAATTGAACAAGAAAGCCGGGGAGGGTGCTGTCGCCACAGAACTCGCTGCCGGGCGCTACGGGGTCCTGCCGGGTCAGGCGCCATTTGATCTGCCGGCGCTGACCTCGGCGGTTGCGGAAATCCTCAAGGATCGTGGCGTCAATGATGTCTCGGTCGGCGCCATGGCTGTGGGGCTTGAAGCTGAAGGGCTTAGCCAGGTTCAGGCCACGCGGGCGCTGCGCTTTGCGCTGGCCGCCTTTGCGCGTGGCGGCAATGATGCGCTTGAAAAGGCAGGCTTTGCCGGGGGGTTGGCGGGCTTCCTGGGCAGTGCTTCGGAACGCGCCAATGTGCTCCGGCGCAGCATTGCGGAACGCCGCTTCCGCATGGCCTTCCAGCCGATTGTGGCCCTTTCCGATCGCACCCCTCATCATTATGAGGCGCTGATCCGCCCCCTTCAGGCCGATGATACGGCCATGTCTCATCCCGGCGAATTCGTCGCCTTGGCCGAGGCCGTGGGCCTGACCGAGGAACTGGATTGGGCAGTGGTAAGCGCGGTGTGTGAGGCAGCAGGGGCCGCCGGCGGCACGCGGGTTGCCTGCAATCTGTCCGGGCTTTCGCTGCAAAGCCCCAAATTCCGGGAGGATATGAAGACACTGCTGGAAAACACGCCGGGTATGGCGGAACGCCTGGTAGTGGAAATCACCGAAACCGCCGAAATCGAGGATGAGGATGAAGCCGCCCGCATGATCGCCTTGCTGCGGCGGCACAAGATACCCGTCTGCCTGGATGATTTCGGCGCCGGAGCGGCGGCCTTTCGGTATTTGCGCGCCTTCAAGGTGGATTATGTGAAGGTGGATGGCATTTATGTCGCCAATGCCTTGCAGAGCGAACGTGATCGGGGCTTTATCGCCGCCATGGTTGACCTTGCCCGCACGGTTGGCGCCCAGGTGGTGGCTGAACGCATTGAAACGGAAGAAGAAGCGGCGCTGATGCTGGAACTCGGCGTGCGCTACGGCCAGGGCTATCTTTTCGGCAAGCCGAAGATGGAACTGGCCACCCGTAAAGCAGGGCAGGCCTGGCAAGAAGAAAAGTGACCATCGCGGCGCTGCCGCGCCTTTGCGTGGTGATCCCCTGTTACAATGAAGCCGCGAATGTGGCGCCCATGGTGGCGCGGCTGGATGCGGCTTTGGCGGGCTTCGCCTGGGAAGCGATATTCGTTGATGATGACAGCCCGGATGGCACCAGCGCCGCCGTGCGCGCAATTGCCACGCAGGATGCGCGTATCCGGGGCATCAGGCGGATCGGGCGGCGCGGCCTTGCTTCCGCCTGCATTGAAGGGATGCTCGCGACCTCAGCGCCTTACGTTGCGGTGATTGATGGCGATTTGCAGCATGATGAAACCCTGCTGCCGCGCATGTTGGAAGCGCTTGAAAGCGGCGCTGCTGAAATCGTGATTGGCAGCCGTAATATCGAAGGCGGTGACAAGCAGGGCGGATTTTCCGCCGCGCGGCAAATGATTTCCGATACCGGCGCCGCCTTCGCCAATGCCGCGCTGCCGGTACGTGTCAGTGACCCGATGAGCGGCTTTTTCGCCCTGCCGCGCGATTTGTTTGAGGAAGTGGCACCGCGCCTGACCGGCACGGGTTTCAAGATTCTGCTGGATATTCTGCTCTCCGCGAAACGGCCCTTGCGGAGCCTGGAAATCCCCTATTCCTTCCGCGCGCGTGTGGCGGGTGAAAGCAAGCTGGATGCGGCGGTGCTGCTGGAATTCGCGGGCTTACTCGCGGATAAGGCTTTGGGCGGGGTGGTGCCGCTGCGTTTTCTGTCCTTCGCTGCCGTGGGCGCGATTGGCGTGCTGGTGCATCTGGCCGTGCTTGGGCTGCTGCATGGGCTGGGCGGGGTGGGCTTCAACGCGGCGCAATGGGCGGCCACATTCGTGGCTATGACAGCGAATTTCCTGCTCAATAATCGCATCACCTATCGCGATCGGCGGCTGCGTGGGGCTGCGCTGCTGCGCGGGCTTGTGGTGTTTTACCTGGTTTGCGGGCTGGGGGCGGTGGCCAATATTGGCATTGCCAATCTGCTGCTGCGTGATGGCGTGCTGGCCTGGGGCTTGGCCGGCGCGGCGGGGGCGGCGCTGACCGTGGTGTGGAATTATGCGGTTTCCGCCACGCTGGTTTGGCGCGCCAAGTGAACCCTTGGCTGATTGCGCTGCTGGCGCTGACAGGGTTGCGCCTAGTGTTGGCGGCGATCCTGCCGCTTTCGCCAGATGAGGCTTATTACTGGGTCTGGTCCCGTAACCTTCAGGCGGGATATCTCGACCACCCGCCCATGGTCGCGATGTTCATCTGGCTCGGTACCGCGCTGCTGGGTGATACGGCGCTTGGCGTGCGGCTTTTGGGGCCGGTCACGCTGTTCATTGGCTCCCTGATGCTGGCGCGCAGCGCTGAGGATCTTTTCCCTGGCCGAGGTGCCGGGCCCTGGGCGGCGGCGCTGATGAACGCGACGCTTTTCGCCGCGCTCGGCGCCGTAACCATGACCCCTGACACGCCCTTGCTGTTCTTTTGGGTGGCTACGCTATGGGCCGTGGCGCGGGCGCATCGAAGCGGGGATGCGCGCTGGTGGTTGGCCGCTGGTGCTTTCGCCGGCGGTGCGTTGCTGTCCAAATACACCGCTGCCTTGCTCTGCTTCGGCTTGGTGCTGTGGTTGGTGCTGCTGCCGGAAGCGCGGCGCTGGCTGATGCGCTGGCAGCTTTGGGCAGGGGGCGCTTTGGCAGTGGCGGTGTTTGCCCCCGTGATCATGTGGAATGCCGCGCATGCATGGGCATCCTTCGCCAAGCAGGGCGGGCGCACGGCCGCCGGTGGGGCGGGGCAGAGTCTCCGCTGGCTCGGCGAATTGCTGGGTGGGCAGGTGGCCTTGGTGACACCCTTGGTGTTTCTGCTTTGTGTTGTGGGTGCCTTCATGGCGGCGCGGCAGGTCTGGCGCAGGCGCGATGCCGGGGCTGGGCTATTGCTTGCGCTGATGCTGCCGGGTGCGGCGATTTTCTTCTGGCAGGCTTTGGGCAGCCGGGTGCAGGGGAATTGGCCGGCGATCCTCTATCCAAGTGCCGCCATTGCTGCCGCCGCGCTGCTGCCTGCTTCCTGGCTGCGGCTTCGCATGCCTGCCATCGCGCTGGGCTTCGCCATGGCCGGCGCAGCCTATCTGCAAGCCACCGCCGCGCCCTTGCCCCTGCCGCGACGCCAGGACCCGACGCTTGCGCGGCTTGGCGGCTGGGACGGGCTGGCGGCGGATTTGGCGCTGGCTGCTCAGCGCGAAGGCGCTGCCTTCATCGCTGCCGAGGAATATGGCCTCGCTTCCGGCATGGCCTTTCGCCTGCCGCCTGAGCTTCGCGTGGTGGCGATGGACCCGCGCTGGCGTTTCTTCACCCTGCCGCAGCCGCCCGAAAACGCGCCGGGCTTGCTGATCCGCAGCGAAAGACGCGGCGAGGGGCCGCCGCTTTGGCCCGGTGCCGTGCCGATTGAAGGCGAAGCAGGGCGCTTGATCCGCGTTCGGGGCAGCCAGCAGGCCGAAGCCTATCGGCTGTTTCGCGTGACGAGCGCGCCGGGCCAGCCGCCGAGTGCGGTTTTGCCAAGGCCGGGACACTGATCACGCTTGACCTTCACGGTCAGCGCGCCTTTATCGTGTTAAGGAGGCGCTTTCCGCCATGCATATCCTGAAATTCCGCCGCTTTTCCCTGCCCGAGGCCCAAATCACGCCCGAAGCGCTGGTTTTCAACCGCCGCCAGGCCATGGCGCTTGGCGCTGGGATGCTCGCCGCCGGGCCGGCATTCGCCCAGCAAGCCGGATTGCCGCCCGCCATGCGCAATACGCGCTACGTCCCGGGCCGCGCCATTACTGCGGAACGCGAAGTCACCACCTACAACAATTTCTATGAATTCGGCAGCCACAAGACCATCAGCGCCGCCGCGCAGCGCATGCCCCAACGCCCCTGGACGGTGAGGGTGGAAGGCATGGTGGAGAACCCGCGCGAATATGGCATTGAAGATTTGCTGGCGCGCATGCCTTTGGAAGAACGCGTCTATCGCCTGCGCTGCGTGGAAGCCTGGGCCATGGTGGTGCCATGGACCGGCTTTCCGCTTTCCGCGCTACTGGCCGAAGTGAAGCCGCTTTCTTCCGCGCGCTATGTCGTGTTCCAGACCGCAACTCTGCCAAGCGTCATGCCTGGCCTGCGGCAAAGCTGGTACCCCTGGCCCTATACGGAAGGCTGCACCATTGCCGAAGCCGCTAATGAGCTTTCCTTCATGGTGGTCGGCGCCTATGGCAAGCTGCTGCCGCCACAAAATGGCGGGCCGATCCGGTTCCATCAGCCCTGGAAATACGGCTTCAAGGCCGGCAAGAGCATTGTGACAATCCGCCTGACCGATCAGCGTCCGGTTTCCTTCTGGGAAAAGCTTCAGGCGCAGGAATATGGCTTCTGGGCCAATGTGAATCCCGCCGTGCCGCATCCGCGCTGGAGCCAGGCTCAGGAACGCATGCTCGGCACCGGGGAAACAGTACCGACGCTGCTTTTCAATGGCTATGGCGAATTTGTCGCTGATCTCTACGCGGGTTTGCAGGGCGAACGACTTTGGGCGTGAGCGTTCCATGCGCCTGATCGGCTTGGTATTGCTACTGCTGGCGGTGGGGCTTTTCGTGATGTTCGGCGCCGATCCGCTGGGGGCGCTACTGTTTCGCCTCGATTCCGGTCTGCTGAGTTTGGTGCAGGCCGGGGTTCAGCGCTATCTTCTGCCGATGTTGTGGGATGATGTGCTGCTGCCCGTTCTGGAAGCGCCGGCCTTTGTGGCGCCGGCGGTGCTGGGTGCTGTCTTGACCGCGTTCGGCTGGATGCGCGCGCGTGGCTGACGCCGCGTTTCATCACCGGCTTTTGCTGGTGGAGGATTCACCTTCCCTCGCCACCGTCTATCAGGAATATCTGCGCGCTGGGCCTTATGATATTCGCCACGCGCATTGCATTGCCGATGCGCTGAAATTCGCCGATCAGGCGATGCCCGATGGCGTTTTGCTTGATTTGCGCCTACCCGATGGGGATGGGCTTTCCGTGCTCCGCGAATTGCGCGGGCGCGATCCTGATCTACCGGTGGTGGTCATGACCGCGCATGGTTCGGTGGCGCTGGCGGTGGAGGCGATGCAGGCGGGCGCATCTGACTTCCTGGTAAAGCCCTTCGCGCCGGAACGGCTGACGGTGACGGTTGCGAATGTGATGGAACGCGCCGCGCTTCGCCGGCAGGTGGCGGTGCTGGCCGCCAGCGCGCCGCGCCAGGGTTTTGCCGGCTTCATCGGTGCCGCACCCGCCATGCAGGCCGTCTATCGCATTCTGGAAAACGCTGCTGCGTCTCGTGCGACCGTCTTTGTCACGGGTGAAAGCGGTACCGGTAAGGAATTGGCTGCCGAGGCTGTGCATGGGATTTCGCCCCGCAAGGCGGGCCCTTTCATCGCCATCAATTGCGCGGCCATCCCCAAGGATTTGATTGAAAGCGAAATCTTCGGCCATGTGCGTGGCGCCTTTACCGGCGCGGTAGCGGACCGCATCGGCGCGGCGCGCGCGGCGGATGGTGGCACGCTGTTTCTGGATGAGATTTGCGAAATGGATTTGGCGCTGCAAGGCAAGCTGCTGCGCTTCATCCAGACCGGCACGTTTCAGCCCGTCGGCAGCGGCAAGACCATGCAGACCGATGTGCGCTTTGTTTGCGCCACCAATCGCGATCCGTTGGAAGAAGTACGCGCCGGGCGCTTCCGCGAGGATTTATATTACCGCCTGCATGTCATCCCCGTACCATTGCCGCCGCTGCGTGATCGCGGTGATGATGTACTGGCTTTGGCCGAAGCCTTTCTGGCGAAAAGCGCCGCGGAGGAAGGCAAGCGCTTCTTGCGTTTTGATACGGAAGCGCGCGCAACCCTGCTGCGCCACACCTGGCCGGGCAATGTGCGCGAATTGGAAAACGCCATTCGTACCGCCGTGGTGCTGCATGATGGCGAAGTGGTGACCGCCGCGATGCTGCCCGCAACCGTGCGCGAGGGTGGCGCGAAGCCAGAACCAGCGCCTGCCCCGCCAGCGCCGGTGACTGCGCCGGAACCTGCCCCGCCGCCGATGGCACCGCGCGCCGTTGAATCCACCAAGCGCATCCGCCCCTTGGCCGAGACAGAGCGTGACGCGATTGAAGAAGCCGTAAAGCTTTGCGGCGGCAATATCGCCAAGGCAGCGGCGTTTCTGGGCATCAGCCCATCCACGCTCTATCGCAAGCAGGAAAGCTGGCGGCGGCGCTGAATTATCAGCTTAGTCCCAAGGCGATGCGCGCCGCCGCAATCGCCTCATGCGCCGCTTCGGTCAATTCATAGGCTTCAAGTTCATGCGGCAGCGCCCAGGCAACTTCACTCACATCATCACCGGCACGCGCTTCGCCTTCCAGCCAATGGGCAGCGAAATCAATGATGGTGTAGTGATAGCGCGCGCGGCCATCCTCATCTTCATTGATGGCATCGAAAACATAAGCGAGAGCGAGTGGGCCCACTTCAATGCTGGCTTCTTCGCGCAATTCGCGCCGCGCGGCTTCTTCGGCCTTTTCGCCGACATGCTGCGCACCGCCCGGCAAGGACCATTGGCCGATGCGCGGCGGCTTGCCGCGACGGACCAGCAGCACCGCTTCTTCGCGAAACACAATGCAGCCAATGCCGACCCAGGGGCGGTCAGGATATTCGCGCGGTGCGTTGCTCACCTTGGCGCAATCGGTGGTTCGGCAGGGATGGCGGGGGCTTCTTCCTGGCGGTGCAAATCCAGAAGCCGGGGGATCATGGCTTTTTCCTTCCACTGCCCGATTTGATAGATCCAGCCGCGCCAACGCGCATTCAAGCGCGCGGCTTCGTCATCGCCCTCAGCGGCCAGTGTTACCCAGATTTCCTCACCCTGCTTGCGCGGGCGGGCGATGATGGCCAGCCGATCGGTCAATTCAAAGCGTGTCTCACCCAGCGCTTCGCCAGGCGCATCGGCTTCGCGCCGTACATCGAGGAAGGTGAGAAATTCAAAGCTGCGCGTCACCTCATCCAGGCTGATATCATCGGCGGGCGGCGCATCAGTGGGCGTTGTGATGGCAAGCTTGCCATCGGGCTGACCAGTATGCGTCAGCACCAGCGCTTCTTCGCCGCTGCGCGCGACAACCACCCGCTGCACGCGTTCGCGCGGCAGATTGGCGATATCTCGGTCAAGCCAAAGCTGCGGATCGGCATCCACCGGAATGCGCCCTTCCGCGAGCCAAGCCTGGTTTTCGTTGGGCCGCCGCACATAGGCACTTTCCGGCACATTGCCCTGCGTGCGTACGCGCCGCCGCCCGATCACCAATTCCACCAGCGCCGCGCCTTGCGCATCAACCACGCGCAGCAAGGTGGAAGTCGCCCCCGCGCGCATCGGGTCTTCCAGCCCAAGCCGATCAAACATCTCAGGATTGCCGGTGCGCGGTTCCATCAGGCGGAGTTCCGTGAGGCCCGTCAGCAATTCGCGCAGCTTTTCCTGCCGGATCGGATAATCGCCCTTGGCGGGCAGCACCCAAACATCGCCGCGACGAATGATTTCAAGCGCGCCGTCATTCCGGCGCACTTCAATCCGCACGGCATTGGAAAGGCGCTGCGCAAGGCCCGGAAAGGCAAGCGCACCCGTGCCCGCTGGCGGTGCGGGTGGCGCTGGTGGTTTGATCAGCAAGGCGCCGGCCATGGCGATAACGGCGGCGCTGCCAAGCAATATCAGGGAACGTCTTTGCATATTGCCTGCCCCCTTAATGCCGCGCTGCCGCGCGCCGGCGCGCACGCAGAACGCCCATCACCAGCGCCAGGATTGTCAGCAGCACCGGCACGGCGGCGATATTGAGGATGCGGAGCCGCGTTTCCAGCCCTTCAATATCCCGGCGCAAATCAAGCTGTACGGCGCGGAGTTGCTGGCGCGTGCGCAGGATTTCCTCCCGCGCGCTGTCAATTTCCGCGCGCTGTTCGGCGCTGATCACGGCATTGGTCTGACCACGATCCCCGCCCTGCGGGCCTTGGCGCAATTCACGCAGGCGCCTTTCGGTTGCTTCCAGGCGCTGCGTCAATTCCCGTTCCGTCTGGCGAAAACGCGCTTCCGCATCGCGGCGAATATCATCCACCACCTCAAAGGGCCGGAGCGATTCACCGCGTGAGCGCAGCGAAATCAGCGCATCACCGCCGGCCATTGTATCCACCAGATTCGCAATCAGCGCGCCATTATCGCTGAAGGGTGTTGCCACTTGCTGGCCAAAGAAATCCTGCACGCGCACCCAGAAGCGATCTTCCAGCACATCCGCATCATGGATCACGATGATATTGGCGGCACCTTCACTCCGCGCACGATGCGCCGGGAAATCCGCGGGCCGCTCCGCGCCTTGCGGCGGGGGTGGCGGGCCATCGGGGAAGGCCGTGCCGACTTCGCCGCGCAGCCGCGCTGCCAGCACGCGCGTCTTCCCATCAGGGCGGAAATCCGCCAGCAATTGCGTCGGGTTCGGATTTTCGCGCACCTTCGCCGCATCCGCTTCCATGCTGCGCTGGCTTGAGGTGATCAGCGGCGTGAATTCCACCCGCGCGCCATCCTTCCGCCGTAGCAAACCCGCCGAGGCAAAAGTCACCTGATTAAGCTGCGCAGTCGCCACTTCCCCCTGCGCGATGGAATCACCCTGCGCATTGAACCAGGCAACATAATCCACCGCTTGCACACGGTCTTGCGGATTGGCGCGCACACGCCAGGCGCCGCGCAAATCCAGCACAACCTTATCGGCGGGCGCTTCAATGCCCCAGGCATTGGTCAGGCGTTCCAGGCTGGATGCGGTATTGGCTGGCGGGCGACCGCCCGGGCCCGGGCGCGATGCCTGGCCTTCGGAATGCGGGTCAATCAGCAAAATCAGCTTGCCGCCACGCAGCACGAATTGATCCACGGCATATTGCGCTGCCTCCGACAATCCTTGCGGGTGCGCGAGGATCATCACCTGGATGTCGTTTTCAATCACCTGCGCGTCCAAGGGAACGTCGCGCAGCGTGAAGAATTGCCGAAGGCTATTCATCACCGCGAAGGGCTGGCCCATGGCGGCCTGGCGCATCATCATCGCGCGCGGATCGCCATTCAAAGGCAAGGGCGACATCACGCCAATCACCGGGCGGCGCGGGTTGGACAATTCATAGACCAAGCGTGTCAGATCAAATTCCAGGAAGCGTTCGCGGTCCGGCTGGAAGAAGGGGATGTTGCGTTCGTCATCCAGCAAATTCGCGCCAACCAGACCGAAATAAACCTGCTCACCCGATTGATCCACCGGCACGCCTTGCAGGCCAAAAGCCAGCGCGCGGTCTTCGGTTTCGCTAAAGGGCTCCGGGTCCAGCACTTCAAGGCGCAGCTTGCCGCCAGCGACTGCGACATATTCATCCAGCATCGCGCGCACGCGTTCCGCATAGGCGCCATAGGCGGGAATGGCCGTGCCGAGCTTGCGCGAATAAAACAGCCGCAGCGTCACCGGGTCTTGCAGGCCGGCCAGCACGCTGCGTGTGCCATCCGACAGTGTGTAAAGTTTTTGCGCCGTGAGATCGAGCCGCGCGCGCGGCGCAAAACGCTCCACCAGCATATTGACGCCAATGGCAAGTGCCAACGCCGCCACAACCCCAAGCGCGGATGACCAGACGCGCCGCGTGCCGGGCTTTGCCTTGATTTGATCAGCCATGGTCTAGTCAGCCTTCCGATGGTCAAGCACCACCGCATTCACGAAAAGCCAGAACCCGATGAAGGACGCGAAGAACACCACATCACGCAGCGCAATCACACCGCGCGTGAGGCCATTGAAGCGTTCCGTGAGCGATAGCGCGCGCGCGACCTCCGCCAATACTGGCATGCGCTGGCTCAGGAAATCCGTCACCAAAGCGCTGCCAGCCACGGCGAAAAGGAAGCAAACTGCCACGGCCAGCACAAAGGCGATCACTTGGTTCTTGGTCATGGCCGACATGGCGGACCCAATCGCAAGGTAAGCGCCCGCCATCAGCAGGCAGGCGCCATAGCCGGCAGCAATCACGCCATTATCGGGCCGGCCCAGATAATTCACGGTCAAGACCAGGGGGAAGGTCAGCGCCAGCGCAATGGCGCAAAAGGCCCAAGCCGCGAGGAACTTTCCCAGTACCGCCTGCCATTGCGCCATGGGCAAAGTCAGCAGCAATTCAATAGTGCCAAGCCGGCGTTCTTCCGCCCAAAGCCGCATCGTCAGCGCGGGCACCAGAAACAGGAACAACCAAGGCACGAAGCCAAAGAAGGGGCCAAGATCAGCCTGACCGCGATTGAAAAAACCGCCCAGGCTGAAGGTCATCGCACCCGCCATCATCAGGAAAATCACGATGAAGACGTAAGCAACGGGGGTCGCGAAATAGCCGGCCAATTCCCGGCGAGCGACCAGCAGGGCAGCGCGCATCAGGCGGCCTCCTGCTTCAGGGTCAAATCGCGGAAGACCTGTTCCAGCGTTTTGCCGGGGGCTTCCAGTTCTTTCGGCGTGGCATCGGCCAAAACCTTGCCGCGCGCGATGATGATGGCGCGGGTGCAAACCGCATCCACCTCTTCCAGGATATGCGTTGAAATCACGATGGCTTTTTCGGGCGCCATGCGGCGGATCAATTCCCGCACCTCATGCTTCTGGTTCGGGTCCAGGCCATCGGTTGGTTCATCCAGCACCAGCACGGGCGGATCATGCAGCAGCGCTTGCGCCAAGCCCACGCGGCGCTTGAAGCCTTTGGACAGGGTTTCGATGGGTTGCAGGCGCACGCCTTCCAACTGCGTCATGGCCATGGCGCGGGCCATGCGTTCATTGGCCTCGGCGCCGCCAAAACCGCGAATGCGCGCGATGAAATGCAAAAACCCCGTGACGGTCATTTCGGGATAGGTCGGCGCGCCTTCCGGCAGATAGCCAAGCGCGCGTTTGGCCGCGACGGGGGCATCAATCACATCCTGGCCGCAAATGCGCGCCGTGCCGGCAGTAGGGGTCACGAAGCCAGCCAGCATTTTCATGGTGGTGGATTTGCCCGCGCCATTGGGGCCGAGGAAGCCCACCACTTCGCCGCGACCCACCGTAAAGGACACATCATCAACGGCGGTGAAGGCGCCAAAGCGCTTGGTCAGGCGCTCAATTTCGATCAGCGCGGCCAAAGCCCATCTCCCTTTATTCCTGCCTCAACGCGTTATTGGCAAACTTGCGCGCGGCGATTTGACCCTTCCCGCGCTGCCTTGCAAGCCCTGGGGCGGCGGATCAACCGGCATCCAAGGGCGCCATGGACAGATCATGGCCGAATAGCCTGAGCAAAAGCCGCGCCGCCTGCCCGCGCGGGGAGGAAAGCGCGGCATCGCGCGTCAGCAGGGCTTCCGCATCGCGATGGGCAATCTGCACCAGCCGCGAAAATTCGTCCGGATCTTCCCGCGCATCAAACAGCCGGGCGCCGGGCAGGCCGGCTTGGCGCGCGCCCAAGGCATCGCCGCCGCCGCGGGACTTCAAATCCTCCTCGGCGATCACGAAACCGTCTTCGGTATCGCGCAGCACCAGAAGCCGCCGCCTTTCGCCGTCACTCAGGCCCGGTGAATGGACCAGCAGGCAGGAAGAAGCCTCCCGCCCACGCCCGACGCGCCCGCGGAGCTGATGCAGCGCCGCAAGCCCGAAGCGTTCCGCCTGTTCAATCAGCATGATGGTCGCTTCCGGCACATCCACGCCCACTTCAATCACCGTGGTCGCGACCAGGATATTGGTCCGCCCGGCGGCGAAATCGGCCAAAGCGGCTTCGCGCACCGAAACATCCTGCATGCCATGGGCCAAGCCAACCCGGCCCGGGAAATGGGCGGAAAGCTCGGCAAAGCGGTCCTCGGCGGCGACGCTGTCATCCTTTTCGCTGCCGGTGATGGCGCGCACCACCCAATAGGCCCGCGCGCCGCGCGCCACGGCTTCATGCAGGCGGGCGACAATTTCTGGCAGGCGTTCCTGGCTCAAGATGCGGGTCGCGATGGGTTGGCGCCCAGCGGGTTTGCCGGCCATGCGGCTGACGGCCATTTCGCCCCATTGCGTCAGCAACAGCGTGCGCGGAATGGGTGTGGCGGTCATGACCAGCATATCCGCAGCCTGGCCCTTTTCCGCCAGCATCAGGCGCTGCGCCACACCGAAGCGGTGCTGTTCATCCACCACGGCCAGGCCCAAATCCTTGAAGGCGACACCTTCCTGAAACAGTGCGTGCGTGCCGACCACGATGGGCAGGGAGCCATCCGCCAGCCCTTGCAGCACGCGGCGCCTTTCCTTGCCCTTCACGCTGCCCGCCAGCAGCGCCACCGGCACGCCCGCAGCGCCGCAAAGCCGCTCAAAACTCCGCAAATGTTGGCGGGCGAGCAATTCCGTCGGCGCCATCAAGGCGGCCTGGGCGCCGGCTTCCACCGCGCGCAGCATGGCCATCAGCGCCACCAGCGTTTTCCCCGCGCCGACATCGCCTTGCAGCAGGCGCAGCATTCGCCTTGGTGCGGCCAAATCCGTATCAATCTCGGCCATGGCCTGAAGCTGGGAAGGTGTCGGCGCATGGCCAAAGGCGGCCAAGGCGGGGCGGCGCAGGCTTTCATTGCCCATCAGCGCCCGGCCCGGCCTTTCGCGCGACCGGCGACGCACCAGGCCAAGGGCGATCTGCCCGGCCAGCAATTCATCATAGCCAAGCCGGCGGCGCGGCGCCTCGGCGCTTTGTGCCTGAGGCGCGTGCAGGGCGCGCAAGGCATCGGCAAAGCCAGGCCAGGCTTCGCGCTTCAGCAGTGGGCCATCCACCCATTCCGGCACATCAGGCAGGGATTTCAGCGCCCCATCCAGCGCATCCGCCATATTCCGCCAGGAAAGCCCGGCCGTCAGCGGCCACATGGGCTGCCAAAGCGGGATGCTGAGCGGCGGTTCCACCAACGGGTCCGCATCCAATTCCAATTGCCAGGCGCGCTGATAGGGTTTGAGCCGCCCGGCCACGCGCCGCTCGGCGCCCTGCGGAAAGGCGCGCGCCAGCGCTGTGCCGGCCCAAGTGGCGCGGGAGAAGGAAATCAGGGCCACCGGATCAGCGCCGCAGATCGCCGGCACCGTCCAGGGGCCTCGACCACCGCGCGCTGGGGCGCCGGTGATGCGCAGTTCCAGCGTTACTTCCTGGCCCTCAATCGCGCTCACCAGCCCGGGCAAAACCGGGCGGTGTTGGACGCGTTCCGGCAGATGGAGCAGCAAATCCAGCACCCGGCCACCGCCCGCCGCGCGGGCCAGCAATTCCGGCTTGCGCAGCCCAGGCAGGCTTTCAATCGGCGCCAATAGCCGCGCGAGGGGGTCCTCGGCGGTGTTGGTCGGTTCGGGGCGGGCTGACAGGATTCCCATCCGCCTCTATATGCCAGCGCCTTGAGACTAGAGCGATATGCCAGACCCAACAGAACTCGATGCCCGCCGCCGCCGCCTTGTTTTTCGCGCCCAGCACCGCGGCACCAAGGAAACCGATATCCTGATCGGCGGCTTTGTCGCGCGCCATATCGGCGGCCTTTCGGATGCCGAAGTGACGGCCTTGGAGGAAATCCTGGAACTTTGGGATGTGGATTTGGCCGATTGGCTTTCCGGCCGGCGCCCGATTCCGCCCGAACATGACCACCCGCTGCTGCGCCGGATCATGGCCGAAGCCGGCGGCGGGCGATGAAGCCCATCACCATCCATGGCGCGCCTGAAGGCTTCGACGCCCTGCTGGTTGCGCGTCGTCGGGCGGAGATTGATGCCCCCATCGCCCATGTCTGCCGCGATGATGCGCGCATGGCCCGCATGGCAGAGGCTTTGGGCTTCTTCGCGCCGGAGATTGAGGTGCTGCGCCTGCCGGCCTGGGATTGCCTGCCCTATGATCGCGTTTCGCCCAATCCTGAAATCATCGCCGAACGTGTTGCGACGCTGACCCGCTTGTTGGAAGCGCCGAAGCGCCCGCGCGTGTTGCTGACAACCGTGAATGCGTTGGTGCAGAAAGTGGCGCCGCCTTCGGTGTTTGAAGGCGCCACACTTTCACTGACCAAGACAGGCCGGATTCAGCCGGAAAAGCTGACCGAATTTCTGGAAGCCAATGGCTATCACCGCACCGGCACGGTGATGGAACATGGCGAATATGCCGTGCGCGGCGGCATTATTGATCTTTTCCCGGCGGGTGAGCCGGAACCCATACGCCTCGACTTCTTCGGTGATGAGATCGAGGATATGCGCCGCTTTGACACGGCCAGCCAGCGCAGCGGCAAGGTAGTACCCGCGCTTTCGCTTCGCCCGGTCGGCGAGGTGTTTTTGGATGAGGCATCGCGCACGCGCTTCCGCGGCGGCTACCGCGAATTATTCGGCGCGGCGGCGGCGGATGATCCGCTTTATGGCGCGATCAGCGCCGGGCGGCGCTATCCCGGCATGGAACATTGGGCGGGCCTGTTTCATGAAAACATGGTGGCCTTGCTGGACTATCTGCCGGGTGCCGAAATCAGCTTCGATCACCAGGCCGAGGAAGTGCTGAAGGCGCGGCTTGAGATGATCACTGATCATTACGAAGCCCGCCGCGTGCCTTCCCGCATTGGGGAAGGCGATGTGCCCTATCGCCCCGCGCCGCCTTCGACACTTTATCTGGATGAAGCCGGCTGGGTGGCGATGCTGGCTGATTGCCGCGTGCTGCGCTTTTCGCCCTTTGCGGTACCGGATGGCATTGCCGCCGGCGGCAGGCCCGGCCCGCTTTTCGCCGAAGCCCGCAGCGCGGGGGAGAATGTTTTCGCGGCCTATGCCGCCATGGTACAGGGCGAAGCCAAGGCCAAGCGCCGGCCCTTGCTGGCGGCCTGGTCGCGCGGGTCTCGTGAACGGCTTGGCAATCTTTTGCGCGAAAATGGCGTGCGTGCGGAGGCGGCCGAGGATTGGAAGGCCGCGCGCGCGCTACCCCCTGATGTTGTCGCGCTGGTGGTGATGGGGATTGAGCGCGGCTTCATCGCGGAAGGCATCGCTGTCACCGCCGAGCAGGATTTGCTTGGTGAACGTATCGCCCGCCCGCCACGCCGCCGCCGCAGGGCCGATCAATTCATCGCGGACGCCACGGAAATCGCCGAGGGCGATCTGGTGGTGCATCAGGATCATGGCATTGGCCGTTATGAAGGCTTGGTCACCATCGAAGTATCGGGCGCACCGCATGATTGCCTGAAGCTGATTTATGATGGCGGCGACAGGCTTTTTGTGCCTGTCGAGAATATCGAAATCCTCTCCCGCTTCGGGTCTGAAGGCATGGGGGTCGCGCTCGATAAGCTTGGCGGCGTTTCCTGGCAGAATCGCAAGGCCAAGGCCAAGTCGCGCATTCGCGATATGGCGGCGGAGTTGATCCGCACCGCGGCCATGCGGCGCATGAAGGATGGCACTTTGGCAACGCCGCCTGAAGGGATGTGGGACGAGTTTTGTGCCCGCTTTCCCTTTGCCGAAACCGAAGATCAATCCCGCGCCATTGCCGATGTGTTGGAAGACCTTTCTGCTGGCAGGCCCATGGATCGGCTGATTTGCGGCGATGTTGGCTTCGGTAAGACGGAAATCGCGCTACGCGCTGCCTTTGTGGTGGCGATGTCCGGCGCGCAAGTCGCGGTGGTGGTGCCGACCACGCTGCTGGCGCGCCAGCATCATCGTGTATTCCAGAAGCGCTTTGAAGGCTTTCCGCTGCGCATCGCGCAACTCTCACGCCTCGTGACCGCCAAGGATGCGGCGGAAGTGCGGGAAGGGATGAAGCGCGGCGATATCAATATCGTCATCGGCACCCATGCGCTTTTGGCCAAGGGTACTGAATTTGCCGATCTTGGCCTGCTGGTGGTGGATGAGGAACAGCATTTCGGCGTGCGCCACAAGGAAGCTTTGAAGGCGCTGAAATCCGATGTGCATGTGCTGACGCTGACCGCGACCCCCATTCCGCGCACGCTGCAATTGGCGCTGACGGGCGTGCGCGAAATGAGCGTGATCGCAACGCCGCCGGTAGATCGGCTCGCGGTGCGCACCTTCATCATGCCCTGGGATGCGGTGGTGCTGCGTGAAGCCATTCAGCGCGAACGCTTCCGTGGCGGGCAGATTTTCTGCGTGGTGCCGCGCATTGAAGACATGGCGAAGCTGGCCGAACGCCTGACCGAGATTGTGCCGGAAGCGCGCATGGTCCAGGCCCATGGCCGCATGACGCCGACCGAACTTGAACGCGTCATGACCGAATTTGGCGATGGCAAGCATGATATTCTGCTATCCACCAATATCGTTGAAAGCGGCTTGGATATGCCGGCGGTGAATACGCTGATCATCCACCGCGCGGATATGTTTGGGCTCGCGCAGCTTTATCAGCTGCGCGGGCGGGTTGGGCGCGGCAAGCTGCGTGGTTATGCTTACCTGACCTGGCCGGAAGCGCATCGGCTTTCGGCGGCGGCGGAAAAGCGGCTGGAAGTGATGCAGACTTTGGATAATCTGGGTGCAGGCTTTACCTTGGCGTCACATGATTTGGATATTCGCGGCGCGGGCAATCTGTTGGGTGAAGAACAATCCGGCCAAATCCGCGAAGTCGGCATCGAACTTTACCAGCAAATGCTGGAAGAAGCCGTGGCGGATATCAAAGCCGGCGCTGAGGGGCAGGAGAGTGAGCGGGATTGGACACCGCAGATCAATCTTGGCCTGCCGGTGCTGATCCCTGAAAACTACGTCACTGACCTACCCGTGCGGCTTGGGCTTTATCGGCGTATCGGCGGCTTGGCGACGGATGGCGAGAATGACGCCATGGCGGCGGAATTGGCCGATCGCTTCGGCCCCCTGCCGGCGGAGGTTGAGAACCTGTTGCAAGTAGTCGCCATCAAGCGGCTGTGCCGTCAGGCGGGTGTGGAAAAGCTGGATGCCGGGCCGAAGGGGCTGGTGCTGACCTTCCGGGGACAGAATTTCGCCAATCCGGGCGGGCTGATCACTTGGATTCAGGGGCAGAAGGGGGCGGTGAAGCTCCGCCCCGATGCCAAGCTGGCGCTGATTCGCGATATGGACCTGCCAGAGCGGGTGAAGCGGACGCGGGATTTGCTGCGCGTGCTGGCACGGCTGGCGGGGGACAATAAGCGCGTTTGATTTTCAGGGGGTCTCGGCGCTATCAGGGGTGCTGATGGGCCTGTAGCTCAATGGTCAGAGCGGACCGCTCATAACGGTTTGGTTGCAGGTTCGAGTCCTGCCGGGCCCATTTTTCGCCCGTAAACGGGCGAAAAATCCCCCGGAGCAGATTCTCGCACGGTACTGGGACGCAACTGCGGGGATTTTGTGAAACTGCGCCAAATTTCAAAACCCTGGTCGGGGCGAGAGGATTCGAACCTCCGACCTCCTGTACCCAAAACAGGCGCGCTAGCCAGGCTGCGCCACGCCCCGAACGCGCGCAACCTATGGGGAGCCGGGCTGCGGGGCAAGCCTTATCGGCAGCTTGCCCGCATTTTTCCCGGAAGCATCAGGTGTCGGCAGTCCCTTATGCAGGCCGCTACAGCTTGCCCTGTTCCTTCAGCACTTCCTCGGCCACGCGCAG
>JADCEX010000183.1 GCA_020249825.1 Roseomonas sp. | reverse complement strand
TGCATGGCATCCCCTATGCGCTCAAGGATATCTATGACGTGGCCGGGGTGCGCACCACCGCGCATTCCAAGCTGCTGATTGACAATGTGGCGCGCGAAGACGCTGCCTCCACCGCCAGGCTGGAAGCGGCAGGCATGGTGCTGCTGGGTAAGCTTTCCACGCATGAATTCGCCCGTGGTGGCCCCACTGATGTGCTGCCCTTTCCCAATGCGAAGAACCCTTGGAACACCGCGCATTTCGCTGGCGGGTCGAGCAGCGGTTCCGGGGTTGCGGTAGCCTCCGGCATGGTGGGGCTTGCCATGGGCAGCGATACGGCCGGGTCCATTCGCCTGCCCGCCACCTTCTGCGGCATTGTCGGGCTGAAGCCGACCTATGGCGTGATCAGCCGGCGCGGCATTGTGCCACTTTCCTTCACGCTGGATCATGCCGGGCCGCTGACCCGCACGGTCGAGGATTGCGCTTTGGCGATGCAGGTGCTGGCCGGGCATGATCCGGGTGATCCGGGCTCAGCGCGCGAAGCGGTGCCTGATTACAGCGCCAATTTGCGCAAGGGTGTCGCAGGGCTGACCATCGGGCGGGCGCGCGCGTATGATATTGAAGCCGGTGTTGATGCTGAAGTCATGGCGGCGGTGGATGCGGCGGCGGAGCAATGGCGCGCGCTGGGGGCCAAGATTATTGACGTTGCGCTGCCCAGCAAGCAACGCATGGATGCCTGCATTCAGACCATTCTGATCGCGGAAGGTTTCGCCATTCATGGTGAGTGGCTCCGCGCCCGCCCGCAGGATTATGGCCGCGTCACGCGCGAACGCCTGATGATGGGCGCTTTTGTCACGGGCGCCGAATATGTCCAGGCGCAGCGGCTGCGCAGGATCATCACGGCTGAAGTGGATGCAGTACTGGCCGGCTGTGACGCGATTCTGTGCGCAGGCAACCCAACAGCGGCGCCGCGCCTTGCGGATGTTGATGAAGGGCCCTTCCGCAAATCCCACCCCATCACCGGCCCCTTCAACGCCACCGGCCATCCGGCACTGGCGCTGCCTTGCGGCTTTGGCGCTGCCGGCCTGCCCTTGGGGCTGCAATTGATCGGGCGAAATTACGGGGAAGCCATGCTGCTGCGCATTGCGCAGGCTTATGAACAGGCAGTGGGGTGGATGGCGCGGCGTCCTGAATTGGGGGGATGAGTGGCGCCACGCTCACCGTGCTTTCCGGCACGGCGGCAACCTGCACCGGGATTGGCCTTGCGCGCTTTGCCTATGTGCCGCTGTTTCCGGCGATGGTCGCGGCCGGCTGGGTTGATGGCGCGGAAGCGGGCTTGCTCGGTGCGCTGAACCTCACGGGGTATCTGATTGGTGTCGGCGGTGTGCGCGCATTGGCGCGGCGTGTTTCCGTGCCGCGTGCGCTGGATATGGGCATGGCTTTCGCGGTGCTCGCCTTTGCAGCCTGCGCCTGGCATGGCGGGCTGGCCTGGCTCGGGTTTTGGCGCTGCCTCGCGGGGATTTCGGGCGGCATGTTGATGGGTCTCGCGGGGCCTTCAGTGCAGGCGGTCACACCGCCGGAACGGCGCGGGCGCGCAGGGGGCTTGGTCCTGTTTGGCGTTGGTGGCGGCATCGTGCTCGGGGCGCTGCTCGTGCCGCTCTTGCTGCAAGGCGGCGTGGCAGTGGCCTGGCTTGGGCTTGCTGGCGTTGCGCTGGTGTGGTGGCTGGTCATGCGCCGCTACTGGCCGCGCCCGCCTGCGGCGGAAACCGCGCCGGAAGGCCATGCCCCGCCCGCGCTTGGCATCATCATCGCCTATGCGCTGTCTGGCGCGGGGCTGGTGCCGCCGATGCTTTACTTGTCGGACCTCGCGGCACGGGGCAGGGGGCTTGGTGTGGCGCTTGGTGCCGGCATGTGGGTGCTGTTTGGCCTTGGCTGCATCGCCGGTGCCCTGGTGGGGGGGCGCGCAGTGGATCGCTGGGGCGGGCGATTGGCCATTCTGATCTGGAT
This sequence comes from Roseomonas sp., assembly GCA_020249825.1. Taxonomy (GTDB): domain Bacteria; phylum Pseudomonadota; class Alphaproteobacteria; order Acetobacterales; family Acetobacteraceae; genus Neoroseomonas. Next base: position 540 of record JADCEX010000183.1, on the reverse strand, counting down.
GGTGATCCAGAGCATCGCGCTGTCTTTGGCTTTGCCTCAGGCGCTTTGGGTGCTGGTGCCGCTTGGCTTGGTGTCTGGCTTTGCCGCGCTTGGCATTACCACGGTCGCCCTGGCCGCAGCGCGGGAGAGGGCAGGCGCCCTGGCCGGCGTGATCTGGGTGCGCGTGACAGCGGGCTTTGCCGTGGCGCAGGCCGTGGCCGGTTTTGCGCTGGCGGCGCTGTTTCGCGTGACCGATGAAAGTCACGCCGCGGTATTTGCGGCGGGACTTTCGCTTTCACTTGCAGGTTTGGTCGTGGCCTGGGCGGATTGGCGCTGGCGCTGGAACTGAAAAGCTACGCCCGCCCGCGCGTGACCAGCCGGCCCGGCTTTTCGCCTGTGGCACCCTTGCCGGCGACAAAGGTTGAGATGCCATTGGCCCAAACCTCCTCGATGCCCGCGCTTTCCTGCTTCGGGTTTTCGAAAGTGGCGCGGTCAATCACTGTATCCGGGTCGAACATCACCAAATCCGCATAAGCACGGTCGCGGATGACGCCGCGATCC
>JADCEX010000182.1 GCA_020249825.1 Roseomonas sp. | reverse complement strand
GTGGCCACCATGGCATTCGGCAGGATGTGGCGCTGCATGATGCGCGCATCGGAACCGCCCAAAGCCTTGGCCGCGCGCACATAATCGAAGTTGCGCCCGCGGAGGAATTCAGCGCGCACCACGCCGGTCAGATTCATCCAGGAAAACAGCAGCAGGAAGATCAGCAGCACCCAGAAGCTCGGTTCGATCACACTCGCCAGGATGATCAGCAGGAAAAGCTGCGGCATACCGGACCAGATTTCGATAAAGCGCTGAAACAGCAAATCCGTGGTGCCGCCATAAAACCCCTGCACCGCGCCGGCGGCGATCCCAATGACGGAGCTGATGATGGTCAGCGCAAAACCGAACAGCACGGAAATGCGAAAGCCATAAATCACCCGTGCGAGCACATCCCGCGCCTGATCATCCGTGCCGAGCCAATTGCGGGCTGAAGGAGGCGCTGGTGCTGGCCGCCCCAAATCACGCACCACGCTGCGGTAGGAATAGGGGATCAGCGGCCAGATCAGCGTGGCACCTTTGGCATCAATTTCTTCGCGAAAGCCGCGATCATGCCAATCGGCGAGTGTGGGCAAGCCATCTTCGATAATGTCACTTTCCGCGTAATCCGCTAGCACCGGCACATACCAGCGCCCATCAATGCGCGCGACCAGCGGCCGGTCATTTGCCAGGAACTCCGCGAAAAGCGTAATGAAGAACAGCGTGCCGAAAATGATCAGTGACCAATAGCCGCGCTTATTGGCGCGGAAATTCGCCAGTCGGCGCTGCGTGAGCGGGGAGAGCATCAGCGCCGCGCCTCAAAATCAATGCGCGGGTCCACCAGCGTATAGGTGAAATCGCCGATGATCTGCATCACCAGCCCCATCAGGGTGAAGATGTAAAGCGTGGCGAACATCACGGGATAGTCGCGGCGAATGGCGCTTTCAAAACCAAGCAGCCCAAGCCCATCGAGCGAGAATACAATCTCCACCAGCAGCGCGCCGGTGAACAAGATGCCGATGAAGGCAGCGGGGAAGCCTGCGATGATCAGCATCATGGCATTGCGGAAGATATGGCCATAAAGCACGCGGCTTTCGGACCCGCCCTTGGCGCGGGCGGTCAGCACATATTGCTTGCCGATCTCATCCAGGAAGGCGTTCTTGGTCAGCATCGTCAGCGTGGCAAAGCCGCCAATCACCAGCGCAATGGTGGGCAGGACCATATGCCAGGCGTAATCCAGGATGCGCGCGCCAAGCGACCAGGTCTCTGACCCTGGGCTATTCAACCCGCGCAGCGGGAACCATTGAAAGAAGGAACCGCCGGCGAAGAACACCACCAGCACAATGGCAAACAGGAAGCCTGGTATGGCATAGCCAATCAGCACTACCGCCGATGTTGCGACATCAAAGCGCGACCCATCACGCACGGCCTTGCGGATGCCAAGCGGGATGGAGATCAGGTAGATCAGCAGCGTGGACCAAAGCCCGAGTGAAATGGACACCGGCATTTTTTCGATGATCAGGTCAATCACCGGCCGGTCGCGAAACAGCGATCGTCCGAAATCGAAGGTCAGATAGCCCAGGATCATTTCCTTGAAGCGTGTCGTGGCCGGCTTGTCGAAGCCAAAGGCGCGTTCGATCTCAGCCACGATGGCGGGATCAAGCCCGCGCGCCCCACGATAAGTGCCAACCGGGCCTTCGCCGCCACCCCCACCCATGCTGCGCTGTTCCAAGGCATTGGGCGTGCGGATTTCACCGCCGCCTTCGCCGGTGATGCGCCCCATGGTCTGGCCTTCGCCGCGCAGCTCCGCGAGCATTTGTTCAACCGGCCCGCCAGGGGCGAATTGCACCACGGCGAAATTGATCAGGATGATCCCGAACAGGGTCGGAATCACCAGCAACAAGCGGCGAAGAAGATAAGCGGCCATCGCTACAGGTTGCGCCGGGCTTCCGCCAGCGCAGCGTCCCGCGCCGGGTCTATCCACCAGCCGCCGGGAAAGCCCAAGCCAAAGCGCGGCATGCTCGGCGGCAGGCCGAAGCGTTCCCAGAAGGCGATGCGGAAGCTGCGGCTATGCCAATGCGGGATCATGTAATTATGGTGCAGCAACACCCGATCCAAGGCGCGGGTGCGCGCAATAAGCTCCGCCTGATTGGGTGCGGCGATCACCATTTCCACGAGTTCGTCAATCACCGGGTCGCAAATGCCGGCGACGTTCTGGCTGCCATTTTCGCGCGCCTTGGCGCAGGTCCAGTAATCGCGCTGTTCATTGCCGGGGTGAAAGCCCTGGCCGATGCTGTCAATGGTCATGTCGTAGTCAAAGGCATCAATCCGCACCTGATATTGCGCAGGGTCCACGGTACGCACCCGCGCTGAAATGCCAAGCCGTTCCAGCCATTGCACATAGGGCAGGGCCACGCGTTCAAAGGTTGCCCCTTGCAGCAGGATTTCGAATTCAAAGCGCCGGCCTTCAGCATTCACCAGCCGACGGTCCCGCACATTCCAACCGGCTTCACGCAACAACGCCAACGCGCGGCGCAACCCTTCGCGGTTATTGCCGGAACCATCTGTGCGCGGCAGGCGATATTCCTCAGTGAATACGGGCTCCGGCACGCGCCCGCGATATTGGTTCAGGATTTCCAATTCGCGCCCTTCCGGCAGGCCACGAGACGCGAAATCCGAATTGGAAAAATAACTCTCGGTCCGCGTATAGGCGCCATAGAACAGGTTGATGTTCATCCATTCATAGTCGAACACTTCAATCAAAGCGCGCCGCACCCGCGCATCCTGGAACAAGGGCCGACGCAGATTGACAGCGAAGGCCTGCATGCCGGTTGGGATTTCGTGGCGAATCTCCCGCTTGGTTGCCAGGCCACGGCGCGCGGCGGGGAAATCATAACCTGTCGCCCAATCGCGCGCGACATTTTCCTGCCGGAAATCAATCTGCCCGGCCTTGAAGGCTTCAAACGCCACGGTGGTATCGCGGAAATATTCGTAGCGAATGGCATCAACATTCGACATGCCGCGCGTGGTCGGCAAATCCCGCCCCCAATAATCAGGCACGCGGCGCAGCACGACGCTGCGATTGGGATCGAAGCGGTCAATGCGATAAGCGCCTGATCCCAGCGGCAGATCAAGGCTTGGCCGGTTGAAATCGCGCCCTTCCCAATAATGCTTGGGCAGGATGGACATTTCACCCAAAATCAGCGGCAATTCGCGGTTTTCATCGGTGCGGAAACGATACGTCACGCGCCGCGCATCTTCTGCCACCACTTCCGTCACATCCGCCCAATAGGAACGGAAGAAGGGCCGGCCATTGGCGCGCAGCGTGTTAAAGGAAAACACCACATCTTCGGCGGTGATGGGCCGGCCATCATGCCAGCGCGCCCCTTCGCGCAATTCAAAGGTGACACCCTTGCGATCCGCCGGCAATTCAATGATGCGGGCCAGATGGCCATATTGGGACAGCGGCTCATCCAGATTGCGCGCCAGCAGCGTGTCATAAATCAGTGTGCTGCCAACAGCCGCGGTGCCGCGCAGGATGAAGGGGTTGAAACTGTCAAAGGACCCGATGGCGGTCAGCGTGATCTCACCGCCCTTGGGCGCGTTCGGGTTCACCCAGGGCCAATGGGTGAAATCTGCCGGCAAGGCGGGCTCCCCCAGCAGGGCCATGGCATGGGTGCGCACGACCTCACCGGGCCTGTCGCCCCCGGCGGGATTGGCGGCGCGGGCTGCCTGGGGCAGGCTCATGAAGGCGGCGCCAAGCGCCAGAAGGTCACGACGTTGCATAAGCTTCAGGATGGGGTTTCAGGGCGCCTGGGGCAATGGCGCAGTGTTTCAGCTTTGTAAAAGGTGAACCGCTTCGGCCAGCAGGCGGGGATCACCCAGCGCAATCACGCGCCCATCGCTGCCGGGATGGAGCGGTGCGCCGGCCCAATCCGTCACACGCCCGCCCGCCCCTTCAATCACCGGCACCAAGGCGGCCCAATCCCAGATCTTCAGATCGCTTTCCGCCACAACATCAATCAGGCCAAGCGCCACCAGGCCATAGGCGTAGCAATCCCCCCCCCAGGTCACGCGCCGCGCGCCCCGGCGCAGCCGGTCAAACCCAGGGCGATTGGTGGCGGAGAACATATCGGGGCTGGTACAGGAAAGCTCGGCCTCGGCCAGGGTGGGACAGGGGCGGCAGCGGGCCGTGCCGGCAAAGGGGCCGGAAAACCGCGTGGGCTGGCCCGCCACGCCTAGCCAACGTTCGCCGGTGATGGGCTGATCAATCAGGCCAAGCACCGGCTTGCCACGATGCAGCAGCCCAAGCAGGCTGCCAAAAATTGGCCGACCCGTGACAAAGGCGCGGGTGCCATCAATCGGGTCCAGCACCCAAACCCATTCGGCATCCGGGCGATCCGAGCCGTGTTCTTCGCCGATAACGCCATGATCCGGCAGGGTTTCGGCCAAAAGGGCGCGAATCGCTTCCTCGGCTTCGCGGTCAGCGCGCGTCACGGGGCTGGCATCGCCCTTGGCTTCCACCATTAGGGCGGAACGAAACAGCGGCCGGATCACGGTCGCTGCCCGATCAGCGGCGGCTTCCGCCACCGCGATGAAGTCTTGCGGGATCAGGGCGCGGGCGCGTTGGGCGAGATGGACCGCAGATAGGCAATCAGATCCGCGCGGTTCTGAACGCTGGCCATGCCGGCGTAGGACATGCGGTTACCCGGCGCATAGGCGCGCGGATTGGCGAGCCAAGCGTTCATATCCTCATAGGTCCAGGGCTTATCGGCCATGGCGCGAATGGCGGCAGAGTAGTTGAAGCCATCAATATGGGCGTGCTTGGCGCCAATAATGCCATAGAGGTTAGGCCCAACGCCGGAACGCCCGCCTTCATTGAAGCTATGGCAGGAAGCGCATTGGCGCTGCGCCAATTGCTGGCCGTTCTGCACATTGGCCGATGCCAGCATCGGTCTGATTGGCTCCAGCGCTGCCGCCGCCGGGGCGGCGGCCACCTGGGCAGGGGCAGGTTCGCCCACCTGAATGGCGGCTTGCTTCGGCGTGGTTGGGTGCACCACAAGCCGGCCAACCAAGCCGGCAATACCAAAGGTGACCCCCGCGGTCAGGATCGCCGCGAAAATCTTGTTCATTTCAAGACTGTTACTCATCGCCCAGTTCTTCCTCACACCGGATGCTGCCCGCCGGTTTGCACCCAGGCGCGCGCTTCTTTAGAACGCGCGGACCATACAGATCACCCTTCCCACCGGCAAGGCGGCAGGAGCGTTTTTCCTTGCGTCCTATCCTCGTCATCCCCGCTCGCATGGCGGCAACGCGCCTGCCGGGCAAGCCTTTGGCCGATATCCATGGCCGACCCATGATCGCCCATGTGCTGGACCGCGCCCGGGAAGCTGGGATCGGCCCGCTCGCCGTTGCCTGTGCCGAGGAAGAAATCGCCGAAGCCGCCCGCGCCGCAGGGGCAAAGGCCGTATTGGTGGCCGATGATGTGCCTTCCGGCACGGATCGGGTGCAGCGCGCCATGAAGGCGCTGGACCCCGACGGCGAATATGATGTGGTGGTGAATCTGCAAGGCGATTTTCCGACGATCAGGCCTGAGACGCTCCGCGCCGTGCTTGCACCGCTGGAAGACCCTGCGGTGGATATCGGCACGCTGGTTTGCCCCATCGCCGATGAAGTGGAAGCGCGCACCGATTCCTTCGTGAAATGCGCCTGCGCCTTCACAGGCGATGCGGTTGTGGCGCCGGCGCTGTATTTTTCCCGCCTGCCGATCCCCTGGGGGGATGGGCCGCGCTGGCATCATATTGGCGTCTATGCTTATCGCCGCGCCGCCCTGGACCGCTTTGTGACCCTGCCGGCCAGCCCCTTGGAATTGCGCGAAAGGCTGGAACAGCTTCGCGCGCTCGAAGCCGGCATGAAAATCAGCGCGGCGCGGGTGGAATACGGCCCCTTTGGCGTGGATACGCCCGAAGATCTGGAACGCGCTCGCGCGCTATTGGCCCCCTGAAGGAACACCTCATGTCAAAGATTCGTATCGCCTTCCAGGGCGTTCTTGGCGCCTATTCCGATCTTGCCTGCCGTGCTGCCTATCCGGGGTCTGAGACGCTGCCTTGCCCTTCCTTTGAAGCCGCCATGGCGGCGCTGCGCGATGGGCAATGCGATCTGGCGATGCTGCCCTGCGAAAATTCACTCGCGGGCCGTGTGCCCGATATTCACCGCATGCTGCCCGATTCCGGGCTTTTCGTGGTGGGCGAGCATTTCCAGCGCGTGGAGCACTGCCTGCTGGCCCCCAAGGGCGCGAGCCTGGCCACGCTGAAGCGCGCCCATAGCCACCCGGTAGCACTTGGCCAGGTGCTGCGGCTGTTGAAGGACATGAAGCTGACCCCGGTGATCGAGGCCGATACGGCGGGAGCGGCGGCGCTGATTGCCGAACGCGGCGGCGTGGAAGACGCCGCCATTGCCAGCGAATTGGCCGCCGAAATCTATGGGCTGGAAGTGCTGAAGCGGAACGTGGAGGATGAGGCGCATAACACCACGCGCTTTTACGTCATGTCCCGCGACAGGGCCGATGCGCCGGTGGATGCGCCCAATGTGGTGACCACCTTTGTCTTTCAGGTGCGTTCCATCCCGGCGGCGCTGTACAAGGCGCTCGGGGGCTTTGCCACCAATGGGATCAATATGACCAAGCTGGAAAGCTACATGATCGGCGGGCGCTTCGCCGCGACGCAATTCCTGTGCGATGTGGATGGTCATCCGGATCAGCCGGCACTGCGCCGCGCTTTTGAGGAGCTGCGGTTTTTCTCCTCCTCCATGAAAATCCTGGGGGCTTATCGCGCGCATCCCTATCGGCTGGAGCAATCCATTCCGGCGGAATGAGGGTGGCTGCCTTGCGAAAGCCCTTCCCCCAGGGCCTTGGCCGGGCTAGAAGCGATGTTGGGGACCCGTAGCTCAGCTGGATAGAGCGTTGCCCTCCGAAGGCAAAGGTCGTACGTTCGAATCGTATCGGGTCCGCCAATATCTCAAAGAATTGTTATTCTGATCGCGGGTGCTTGCGGTCGTTTGGGCGATAGATCGGCATCACCGCGCCAAGGCCATGGTTCAGAAAGACAGGTGCGCCATGACAGGGCTTGATACCAGCGCGCGCTTCGCCGATCCCGATGCGGCCTATCGCGCCATTATTGAAGCGCATCGCGGCCTGACGGAAAACGAAAGTGCGGATCTGAACGCGGCCTTGGTGCTGATTCTCGCCAATCAAATTGGTGATATGGCTGTATTACGCGAAGCGCTGGCGCTGGCACGCGCGACAATTTCCCAAAGCCCAAAGGCATAAGGCGCCGCGCTGGAAAGGCCGCGCTTGCGGCTTTACCTTTCGGGCCATTCAGGCCAGCCTTGGCCCATGACCCTTGCCGCCGCCATCATCCCCGTCACTCCCTTTCAACAAAACTGCGCCCTGATCTGGGATCAGGATACCAAGCGCGGCGTGGTGATAGACCCGGGCGGCGATGTCGCGCGCATTGAAGGCGCCATCGCGGAAGCCGGCATTACCATCGACCGCATTCTGCTGACGCATGGCCATATGGATCATGCCGGCGGTGCGGCGGAATTGGCCGAGGCGCTCGGCAATATCCCCATTGAAGGCCCGCATCGCGCTGATGCCTTCCTGCTGGAAGGCCTGGTGGAACAGGGTGCCAAATACGGGCTGCAATGCCGCGCCGTCACACCAAGCCGCTGGCTGGAAGAAGGCGAACAGGTGGACATCGCGGGCATCGCCTTTGCTGTGCTGCATTGTCCGGGCCACACACCGGGGCATGTGGTTTTCGTGAACCCGGATATGGGGATCGCCTTTGTGGGTGATGTGCTGTTTCAGGGTTCCATCGGGCGCACCGATTTTCCCTATGGCGATACGGAAGCCTTGCTGCATGCCATTCGCACAAAGCTGTTTCCGCTTGGGGACCATATCCAATTCCTCTGTGGCCACGGCCCGGCTTCCAGCTTCGGCGCCGAACGGCAGAGCAATCCCTTTGTCGGGGAAAACGCGTCATGAACCCGGTGATTGAAACCGATACACCGCCCCTGCCGGTGACGCGGCCGGAATTGGTTGGCATGTCCGCCGCAAGGCTCGCGCGTATTCGCCCGGCGATGGAACGCGAAATGGCGGCGGGAAGGCTGCCGGGCTGCGTTGTCGCCATCGCACGCGATGGCAAGCTTGTGCATCTGGAAGCGATTGGTTGGCGCGATCCGGAAAGCCGCGCGCCGATGCAGGCGGATGCGATTTTTTCCATCGCTTCCATGACCAAGCCCGTGACTGGCGTGGTGGCGCTTTCACTGATCGAGGAAGGCCGGCTGCTGATCACAGACCCGGTCGGCGCCTGGCTGCCGCCGCTGATGCAGATGCAGGTCGCAAGGCCAACGCCCGCGATGCTTTCGGGTGAAGGCCCGATTGAAACCGAAGCCGCCAAGCGCCCCATGACGGTGCAGGATGCCATGCGCCACACCACCGGCCTGGTCTATGGCGGGCGCGATGGTTCGGCGGTGCATGCCATCGCCCCGCCCGGTTCCTTCTGGGTCGCCGAGAATATGGATACGGAGGGTTTTGCGCAGACACTCTCTGGTCTGCCGCTCCGCCACCATCCGGGTACGGTTTGGGAATATGGGCTCTCGACGGATGTGCTGGGCGGGGTGGCAGAGCGCGCGGGTGGCGCCTCGCTCGGCGCGCTGATGCGCGAACGTGTTTTTGCGCCGCTTGGCATGGAAGAAACCGGTTATGTTCTGCCGCGCGAGAAACTGACGCGTTTTGCGCGGCCTTTCGCCAAGGACCCGATCACGGGCGCGGCGCAATCTGTCGAAGCGCCGATGCGCGCGCCGAAAATGGAAACAGGTGGTGCGGGTTTGGTTTCGACCGCCGCTGATTACCTGCGCTTTGCCGAAATGCTGCGCGCCGGGGGCATGCTGAATGGTGTGCGCGTATTGGCACCGCAAACGGTGGCCTGGATGGCATCCGATCATTTGCAGGGCATCGAAAATCGCGTCGCCAGCATGGACCCCGCCTTGGAAGGCTATGGCTTTGGCCTGACGGTTACGGTGCGGCTTTCGCGCGGTGGCTCGGGCCTTATGGGTGCGCCCGGCGCCTTTGGCTGGTCCGGCGTTTGGGGCACGTATTTCTGGGCCGATCCGGCGGAACGGCTGAGTGTTGTCTTCATGGCCCATGCGCCGGGCGAATTGCGCCAGCGCTATCGCCGGCTGATCAATATGCTGACCTATCAGGCGCTTGAAGCGTAACCCAAAGCACCATCAGGGCACCGCCGCGCCAAACAGCCATTTGAGCGATGCGAAAACCAGAAAGCTTGGCGAATCATCGCCAATCCCAGCACCCGCGCCCGCGGCCATGATGGGCCCCGCGCGCCCAAGCCGATGCCAAATCCCGGCGGCGAGGATGTTCTGGTCCTGCTCACCACGATCCTGTTGATTGCGTAGATAGCTGAAACCAAGCGAGGTATCCTGGCCGATGCTTTGCGTGAGCCCAGCGGCAAATTCATAACGCCCCGCCCTTTCGCCTGGTGCTGCATTGAACAATTCGGACCAGCCGGCATTGAATGAAAGGGCGAGTGGCCGAGGGCCTTCAATCAGCGTCTTGCTCAGCAGGCCGACAATCTGCCCGCTTTGCGATGGCCCGCTTGTCTCCCCATAGGCGGTGCGCAGCGCACCGAAAACACCCATCGCCGGGCGCCAGCCATCTTCTTCCAGGATTTGCCAGCGGAGCCCAAGCTGGGACAGCCCGCCCCATACGCGCTTTGCATCATCCGCGGGGTAGGGCGCCGCGGGACCGTATTCGATCGCCTGGGCAAAGCGCAGATCAAGCCCGCGCACCAGCCCCGCTTCGGCTTCAAGCGCGCCGCCGTAAAGATTGCGGTTGGCACCTTCCCGCGCGCGCGAATACCCCAGGCCAAGGCTCAAGGTTTGGCCGCCCGCGGCGGTCGGCGTGACGCCGATGATGCCGAAGGGGTCTTCCATCAGGGCTTCGGTTTCGCCATGCGCCGGCAGGGTTGGCAGCGCGATCACCAACAGCATTAGTGCGTGGCGGAGAAGGAATTTCATGAGAGTGTTTCCCTTGCCAAAGCGTCAGCCAGCCATCAGCCCCATGAAGCGTGCCGCCAGCCTTACCTCAGCCAACCGATCCGCGCGTCGCGCGGCGGCTTCGTTATCGCTGCCCCAGAATTCTTCCTGATACAGCTCATCCACGGTGGCCAGGCGATGCGCTTCATCGGCATCCAGCCGCCCAAGGCTGAGCGCCAGGCCCAGCACCAGGCTCCCCAAGGCCGGGACTGCAACGCCAAGCGCGGCGAGCCCCGCAGCATCATGCCGCGCGACGGCGGCCTGAAGCGCTGTCAGGCTTGCCGGGGCTTGCGGCACGGGCATCAGGCCGTGCGTGATGCTGAGCGGCGCATCCAGCGCCCGCGCGGCCCATTCCAACACGGGCTGCCAGGCTTCCGCCTGCCGGGCGGCCAGGCGGTGATCCTCGGCCCGGTAGCAAAGCAGATCGGTTTCACCATATTTAGCGAGGCCTTCCACCATGGCCTCCGGTTTTGGCGCGATCCGTTCCTGGGCGGCGCCCAAAAGCCGGGTCAGGGGAACATCGTCCTGGCGCATTTCGCCGCCTTTGGTGCCGCCTGCCTTGTGCCATTCCTCGGCAATCGCTTCGGCCAAGGGGCGGCATTCGGTGGTGAGGATATTGCCGCCCGGCAGGCGCAAAGGGCGGCCATCCAGCACTACCCCATAGCCACCTTCAAGCCTTGGCACGGCCAGGGCCGCTTCCCAGAAACGCTTCATGGATTGGTATTTAGCGGGTCGGAAGGTAAAGAAAAGCGGTGTTGCGGCATCCGGTGGCAGGGCGGCTTAGCAGACTTGACGCGAAGCATGCTCCGGGGGTAGTTACCCGCCCTCCGTCGGCGGGATGCCGACCCTTCCTTATTCAGGTTTGAACCGACAGCCCATGGCCAATAATGCTTCCGCGCGCAAGCGCATTCGTCAGACTGAAAAGCGCACCGCGCGCAACAAGGCGCGCAAGTCTCGTGTGCGCAGCTTCCTGCGCAAGGTGGAAGAGGCGGTGAAGTCCGGCGACAAGGCCGCGGCACAGGAAGCCTTTCGCGCGGCGCAACCGGAATTGCAGCGCGCTGCAACCAAGGGTGTGGTGCACGCCAATACGGTCGCGCGGAAATTGTCGCGGCTTTCGGCGCGCGTGAAATCTGTCAGCGCCTGACGGCGCACAGTTTCTTTTTTTGCGATTTTGGAGGCGCGTTGCTTATGCAGCGCGTCTTTTTCTATGTCTTTCAAGCAGCACAGATATCAGGTTTTCAGCCACCAAGTGAAGTCTTCTAGTCAAGAAAAAAATGATGCTGCATCAGAAAATTTTCGAAATCTGCTGTTCAGGTTTTTTTGCTATTGATCTTTTGTCTCGCGCCGCCGCATGATGCCGGCGGCAGGGAAGAAAATTCAGATGGGCGAGGGGGGTAGCGTTTTGCGCAGCACAGGAAAGCTAAGCGATAGCACGCCCCCGCAAGGTCCCGCCGCCTGGGCCGAAGCATGGGCCCGCATCCGCGCCAAGCTGCGCGAAGAAGTGGGCGATGTGGAATTCCGCAGCTGGCTTCGGCAAATGACCCTGGCCGCTGTTGATGGCGATGAAGCGACGATCACATTGCCCACACGTTTTTTGCGCGATTGGGTCAGCAGCCATTACGGTGATCGGCTTCGCGCCCTTTGGCAGCAGGAAAATCCCGCAATCCGCAGGGTTGATCTGCGTGTGGCGGCGGGTGGCCGTGCAAGTGCCGGAGAGGTTTCTGCAAACGCCGCGCAGCCCCTTGCGGAAAGCCTGACCAATGCCGCGCCACGCACCGCCGATCCGCGCGGTGATTGGTCCGCGCCGCTTGATCCACGCTTCACCTTCACGAGCTTTGTTGTCGGCAAGCCGAATGAATTCGCCCATGCCTGCGCACGCCGCGTGGCGGAAAAGCCGGCCACGCCGGGCTTCAATCCACTGTTCCTTTATGGCGGCGTTGGGCTTGGCAAGACGCATCTGATGCACGCCATTGCCTGGGCCATTCGCGAACAACACCCCGCGCGTCATGTGGCCTACATGAGTGCCGAGAAATTCATGTATCGCTTCATCGCGGCACTGCGCAGCCAATCCACCATGGAATTCAAGGAAACCTTGCGGTCGGTTGACGTGCTGATGGTGGATGATCTGCAATTCCTGATCGGTAAGGACAATACGCAGGAGGAGTTTTTCCACACCTTCAATGCGCTGGTGGACGCCGGCAAGCAGATTGTGATTTCCGCCGACAAATCGCCATCCGACCTTTCCGGCATTGAAGACCGGCTGCGCACACGCCTTGGCTGCGGCATGGTGGCGGATTTGCACGCCACCACTTACGAATTGCGCATTTCCATTCTGGAAGCCAAGGCCGCGTCTTCAGGGGTGGCAGTGCCTTCGCGCGTGATGGAATTTCTCGCGCATAAGATCACCTCCAATGTGCGGGAATTGGAAGGCGCGCTTAATCGGCTGATTGCCTGGGCCAATCTGTTCGGACGGCCCATTACGCTGGAAGGCGCGCAGGAGGTTCTGCATGATATCCTCCGCGCCCATGACCGGCGCGTGACCATTGAGGAAATTCAGCGGAAGGTCGCGGAGCATTATAATATCCGCCTGACCGACATGTCCTCTGCCCGCCGTGCGCGCAATGTGGCGCGGCCGCGTCAGGTTGCGATGTATCTGGCGAAGCAGCTGACATCGCGTTCACTCCCCGAAATCGGGCGGCGTTTCGGCAATCGGGACCATACCACGGTCATGCATGCCGTCTCTCGCGTGGCGGAGCTCATGCAGGCGGATGGGTCCTTCGCTGAGGATGTGGAGCTGCTCCGGCGCATGCTGGAAACTTGAGGCGCCGGCCGGCCCCATCCGGGTCAGGTTTTCCACAGGCCAGGCCGCTTTTCTGGCATCTTCCAGGCTGGTATGGAAGAACGAATCCGGGTGCTTCACAGCGCCGATTCGGCAGCTTTGTCGCCCGGGCAGGATTTCACTGGCGGTTTGCCCCCGGGACCCATCCGGTAGCGGTTGACATCGCCACAACAGGATCGGGGCGTCGGAACGATGAAATTCTCGGTTGACAGGGCGATACTGCTCAAGGCGCTCACGCATGTGCAAAGCGTGGTGGAACGCCGCAACACCATCCCCATCCTTGCCAATGTGATGATTGAGGCAAGTTCCGGCGGTGCGCTGAAACTGACCGCGACGGATATGGAAATTGCGGTGGTGGAAGATATCGCGGGTGTGACAGTGGCGCGCGCTGGCCGCACCACGGCGCCGGCGGCGACCTTGTACGAAATCATCCGCAACCTGCCTGAAGGGGCGCGCGTTGAATTCGACCATGGCGGCGGCGATGGGCCACTCACGCTGCGGTCTGGCCGTTTCAACACCAGCCTCGCGGTGCTGGCGGTGGATGATTTCCCATCCATGACCGATGGGCGCATGCCGGTGCAATTCAGCATCAAGGCCGGCGTGCTGCGGGATTTGATTGACCGCACGCGGTTTGCGATTTCCACGGAAGAAACGCGCTATTACCTCAATGGCATCTATATCCACGCGACCGAAAGCGAAGGCCAGCCGGTGCTGCGCGCGGTGGCGACCGATGGGCATCGGCTGGCGCGCGTGGAAGAACCGCTGCCGGAGGGTGCGAAGGCCATGCCGGGCGTGATCATCCCACGCAAGACCGTGAATGAAATCCGCAAGCTTGCCGAAGAAACCCAGGATGAGATTGTGGTGCGGCTTTCCGACACCAAGGTGCAATTCGCGCTTGGGACCGTGACACTTACCAGCAAGCTGATTGATGGCACATTCCCCGAATATGAACGCGTGATCCCGCGCGGCAATGACAAGAAGCTTGTTGTGCCACGCAAGGATTTCGCTGATGCGGTGAAGCGCGTGGCGGCGATCAGCAGCGAAAGGTCGCGCCCGGTCAAGCTTAGTCTTGGCACCAATCATTTGCGCGTTTCGGCTGCCAGCCCCGAACAGGGCGAAGCGCAGGAAGATCTGGAAGGCGCTGATGTCGCCTATACCAGCGGCGCCTTGGAAATCGGGTTCCAGGCGCG
>JADCEX010000181.1 GCA_020249825.1 Roseomonas sp. | reverse complement strand
GTGACATTGCCGGCGGCATTCGCGTAGCTGGCCAAGTCATTGTCAGCGCCGCCAACCAACGAGTCATCGCCAAGCCCGCCGGTCAGCGTGTCATCGCCCGCGCCGCCAATAAGAATATTGGCGATGTCATTGCCGATGATGCTGTCATTACCAACGCCGCCCAGGACGTTTTCAATGCCGGTCAGATTGTCATTGCCATCCGCACCAGCGCTTGTGCCCGCGATCAGGTCAACCGTGACATTGCCGGCGGCATTCGCGTAGCTGGCCAAGTCATTGTCAGCGCCGCCAACCAACGAGTCATCGCCAAGCCCGCCGGTCAGCGTGTCATCGCCCGCGCCAGCCAGCACCGTGTCATTGCCCGCGCCGCCAATAAGAATATTGGCGATGTCATTGCCGATGATGCTGTCATTACCAACGCCACCCAGCACGTTTTCAATGCTGGACAGGCTGTCATCGCCATCTGCGCCGAAGGAACGAGGCTGGGCTGCGCTCAGGTCAACCGTGACATTGCCGGTGGCATTCGCGTAGCTGGCCAAGTCATTGTCAGCGCCGCCAGCCAGGCTGTCTGAGCCAGAAGCGCCCAACAGCGTGTCATCGCCCGCGCCGCCATCAGCCGTTTCAGGATTGATGCTGCCGCCATTGAAACTGTCATTGCCCGAACCGAAGCGAAAAACCTCAATCGAGCCCAGGGTGTCATTGCCAAGGCCCGCAAGTGTCGCACCGGTTGGGCTGGCGGTGATGTTGGCGGTGACCGCAGAGTAATCGAGAATGTCTGCTGTGCCGAGAAAGCCTTCCAGGCTATTATCGCCGACATCATTGCCGCGAATGATATGGTCATTTCCACTACCGCCAAACAGCCGGTTACTGCCCGCGCCACCAATCAGCGTGTCACGGCCATCGCCACCATCAAGCGTGTCATTATCCGCGCCGCCATCCAGAATATCATTGCCGCCAATGCCAAGGATGCTGTCATTCCCGCCCTCGCCAAGCACCGAATCATTGGCGGTCGTGCCGGGAAAAGTATTATCGCCCGCGCCAAGCGCTGTTTCGTTAAAACCACTCATGGCAATTCTCCTTCAAGGCGCGGCGCATGGGTTAACTGGTAGGCAAGAAGTTTGATCCGAATGCCCCAGGCCGCTCAGGAAATTTGCGCCACAGCCTGGCGCAAAAACCCATAACCCTTGGTAACCCATCAATGTTACCGGGGGTTTAGCAGCACGGTTTTTCACGGATCGAACCCGCTTCCAACTATCCCTAATTCTGTATTAACGCGCAAGTGAAACCCGAAACAAAACTGCGCGGATGCGACATTTTCTTACGCGCGGACCAAGGAATCAAATTGCTGTTGAAAATATAACGCAAAAACGCAACCCTAGGTTGTTTTTTTGTTGACTGATACACCCCTGCCCCGCAAGGCCAGCGCCCCCCAGCGGCAAAAACGCCAAAGCACCCGCTGCGCCATGATGGGCATAGGCTCGGGTTTCGCGCTTCACCCCCCACCGCCTTGATCTGTTCCTTGGCAAAAGCCTTCGCCAGGTGGGGCAAAAATCCTGGATTCGTGCCAAGATTTTCATTTCATTTGCCGATTTTGCCGGATATAGTCTCGTTATGGACGATATAGACCGGAATATCCTGCTGGAACTGCAAGGCAATGGCGCGGCGGGGCTGGCGGAACTCGCGAAAGTTGCGGGGCTTTCAGTTTCGGCCACCGCGGAACGCGTCAAGCGGCTGGAAGAACGCGGCACGATCAGGGGCTGGCGGGCGGATCTCAACCCCGCAGCGGTGGGCTGCCCGCAGCTCGCCTGGGTTTTCGTCATGCTGCAATCCGGCGCGGAAGCCGGCTTCATCGCCGCCATGGCAGCAGATGAGGCGGTGCTGGAATGCCACGCCATTTCCGGGCGCTGGTCCTATCAGGTGAAGCTTCGCCTGCCGGATTTGGCCGCGGTGGATAGCTTCACCAATTCCCGCCTGCGCGCCCTGCCAGGCGTGCTGCGCACGGAAACCCTGGTGGCGCTGGCAACCCATAAGGAAATCAGCGCGTTACCGATCGCCCCGGCGGATGAAGAAGAATAAGGCCTTAACGTCAACAACGCGGGGGCGGCGCCAATGAGCCGCCGACCGCTGGAAATCACGCCCGAATTGATGCTGCGCGCCTATGCCGCAGGGCTTTTTCCCATGGCGGAGGGGCGGGAGAGCAAGAAGCTCCATTGGCTTGATCCGGCGCTGCGCGGCATTTTGCCGTTGGATCACGGGTTTCATTTGCCGCGCCGGCTGCGCCGGACTGTGCTGTCTGGCCGTTTCACCATCACCGCTGATCAGGATTTCGCCGGCGTGATCGCGGGCTGCGCCGAACCCGCGCCAGGGCGCACTGATACCTGGATCAATGACGAAATCGAAACCCTTTTCACAGCACTGCATCGCATGGGGGCGGCCCATTCCATCGAAGTCTGGCAGGAAGGTGCGCTGGTCGGCGGGCTTTATGGCGTGCGCATCGGCGGTGCGTTTTTTGGGGAGAGCATGTTCTCTCGCACCACGGATGCCTCAAAAGCGGCTTTGGTGGCGCTGGTGGCGCGGCTTCGGCTGGGCGGGTTCACGCTTTTGGATACGCAATTCCTGACCGCGCATCTGGCGCGCTTCGGCGCGGTGGAAGTGCCGAAGGCCGAGTATAAGCACCTGCTGGCAGCGGCCATTGCCGTGCCGGCGCAATGGCTGGCAGCGCCCGATGCCGCGCTGCTGGAAGCGGAAATCCGCGCTATGCGGAGTTCAGGCTTTGATCAACCCACTCATGGGGCTTGACGCATCCGCGCTGTAATTGCGCGGCATTCGCCCCGCGAGGAAAGCATGCCGCCCGGCTTCCACCGCGGCCTTCATGGCGCGCGCCATGCGCACGGGGTGTTTGGCGTGAGCAATCGCGGAATTGAGCAAAACAGCATCGCAGCCAAGCTCCATCGCCAAAGCCGCATCTGATGCCGTGCCAATGCCCGCATCCACCAGTACCGGCACCTTGGCTTCCCGCTTGATCGCGCTGATCATATAGGGGTTCACGACCCCCATGCCGGACCCAATCGGCGCGCCCAAGGGCATGATGGCAACGCAGCCCATATCTTCCAGCCGCTTCGCCGCCAGCGGGTCATCGGCGCAATAGACCATGACCTGAAAGCCATCGGCGATCAGCGCCTCAGCCGCTTCAAAAGTCGCGGGCATATCGGGATAGAGGAAGGGCGCGGGGCCCAGCACCTCCAGCTTCACCAGATTCCAGCCGCCGGCTTCGCGCGCCAGGCGCAGCGTGCGCACCGCATCCTTGGCCGTATGGCAGCCCGCCGTATTGGGCAGATAGGTATAGCGCTTGGGGGAGACATAATCCTGCAGCATCGGCGCCTTGGGGTCCGACAGATTGACGCGCCGCACCGCGACGGTGACGATCTCAGCGCCCGAGGCTTCAATGGCGGCGGCGGTTTCCTCCAAATCCTTGTAGCGGCCCGTGCCCACGATCAGGCGGGATTGGAAGCGCTGGCCGGCCACCTGCCAGCGATCATCATCCGTGTCAGACATGTTCAGCCGCCCCCGATGAAGTGAACGATTTCAAGCCTATCGCCCTCGGCCAAGGCGACGGCGGCATAGGTGGAACGCGGCACGATTTCCTCATTACGCTCAACCGCGACCTTGCGGGCATCAAGGCCAATCGCGGCCAAAAGCGCGGCGACAGTGGCGCCTTGGGGCATGTGGCGGGGTTCCCCGTTCACGGAAATGGCGATGGCGGACATGGGCCCAATGTGGCGGGGCAGGGCCGGAAGGGCAAGCGCCCGCCCGGCTTGCCCCGTTCGGACCCCCCGTGCTAGCGCAAAAGACCAAGTCAAGTCACAAGGGAAGCGCCGTGACCCCGCCTTTGATCGCCGTGCTGAACGGCCCGAACCTGAACATGCTGGGCGTGCGAGAGCCCGAGAAATACGGCACCGCCACGCTGGATGATGTGGAAGCGCTTTGCGCCGAAGTGGCGGATGAGCTTGGCCTTGCCATTGATTTCCGCCAGACCAATAGCGAAGGCGAATTGGTGACCTGGGTGCAGGAATGCCGTGGCCGCGCCGCCGGCATCATCATGAACCCGGCGGGCTATACCACCACCTCCATCGCCGTCATGGACGCGCTTTTGGCCGTGGGTGTGCCGGTGATTGAAGTGCACATCACGAATATCCATCGTCGGGAGGAATTCCGGCATCACAGTTTCATCTCCAAGGCCGCGACCGGCGTGATTTGCGGGCTTGGGGTAGAAGGCTATGCGCTGGCGATCCGCGCCATGGCAGGGCTGATCGCTCAGGATGAGGAAGCATGACCAAGGACCTGCAATTCGACCCGGCGACGATCCGGGAATTGGCGCAAATCCTGCGCGAGAGCGACCTGACCGAGATTGAGCTGGTTGACAATGACATGCGGGTCAAGCTGGTGCGCCAGGTGACGGTGGCGGCCATGGCGATGCCGGTGGCCGCTGCGCCGACGCCTTCCGCTGCCCCGGTGGCTGCTGCCGCGCCCGCGCCCGCAGCGCCCGCCGCTGAGATTGACGCAGACCATCCCGGTGCGGTGAACAGCCCCATGGTGGGGGTTGCCTATCTGTCCTCAGAACCCACCGCGGCGCCCTTCGTGACGCTGGGCAGCAAGGTCACGCAGGGCCAGACTCTGCTGCTGATTGAAGCGATGAAGACCTATAACCAGATCAAGGCGCCGCGCGCAGGCACGGTGACGCGCATTCTGGTGGAAAGCGGCACGCCGGTGGAATTCGGCGAACCGTTGATGATTGTTGAGTAATGGCGCGGGCCGCCGGGGTGCCATTCCATGTTCGGTAAGGTTCTGATCGCCAATCGGGGTGAGATTGCGCTGCGCATCCATCGCGCCTGCCAGGAAATGGGCATTCGCACCGTGGCAGTGCATTCCACCGCAGATGCCGCGGCGATGCATGTGCGCTTTGCCGATGAAAGCGTGTGCATTGGGCCCCCGCCTGCGCGCGATTCCTATTTGAACATGGCAGCGGTGATTTCAGCCGCCATGGTGACCGGCGCGGATGCCATTCATCCGGGCTATGGTTTCCTTTCAGAAAACGCGCGCTTTGCCGAAATGGTGGAAGCGCATGGGCTGAAATTCATTGGCCCCACGGCGGAACATATCCGCATGATGGGCGACAAGATCGCGGCCAAGGACGCGATGCGGAGCCTTGGCGTGCCGCTGGTGCCTGGTTCTTTGGGCGCATTGGAGACCTTGGAACAGGCGCGCGACGTGGCGGAAGCCGTGAAATACCCCGTGCTGATCAAGGCCGCTGCTGGTGGCGGCGGGCGCGGCATGAAGGTGGCCCGCAGCGCTGATGAGATTGAGGAAGCCTGGAGTGTCGCCCGCGCCGAAGCCAAGGCGGCCTTCGGTGATGACAGTGTTTATCTGGAAAAATACCTCGATCGACCGCGCCATATTGAATTGCAGGTGCTGGCCGACACCCACGGCAATGTGGTGCATTTTGGGGAGCGTGATTGTTCCCTGCAACGGCGCCACCAGAAGCTGGTGGAAGAAGCGGGCAGCCCGGCGCTGGACGCCGAAGCGCGCGATGCTTTGGGTGCGACCGTGACCGCGGGGCTATCAAAACTTGGCTATCGCAATGCCGGTACTTTGGAATTCCTGTGGCAGGATGGGCAATTCGCCTTCATTGAGATGAATACGCGGCTACAGGTGGAACACCCCGTGACCGAAATGGTTTGCGGGATTGATCTGGTGAAGGAACAAATCCGCATCGCGGCCGGTGAGGCGCTTGGCTATGGCCAGAAGGATATCCGCTTCTATGGCCATGCGATTGAATGCCGCATCACCGCGGAAGACCCTGAGACCTTCGCGCCCAATCCCGGCAAGGTGACGACGTATCACGCGCCTGGCGGGCTTGGGGTGCGCGTGGATAGTGCGCTGTATTCCGGTTACGTGGTGCCGCCGCATTACGATAGCCTTGTTGCGAAGCTGATTGTCCATGCGCCAACCCGCGCCGAGGCGATTGGCCGCATGCGGCGTGCTTTGGGTGAAATGGTGGTGGCCGGTATCAAGACCACGCTGCCGCTGCATCAGGCCGTGATGGAAGCGCCCGAATTCCAGGATGGGGATTACACGATCCATTGGCTGGAGAGGTTTGTCGCGGATAGGAATAGCGACGCGGCGGGGTGAGGGTGTAGTTGGAGGGGTTGAGGCGGCGCCCCCCCGTTTGATTTTTTCTTGCCATTTTCGCCCCACCAAACTATAACACCAGGTGTCATAGAAACTAGTTCGAATTCAGGTGCGCGTCTTCAAGACCAAGCCCTTTACCCGCTTCGCGTTGCGCGAAGGCATCAGCGATGCTGCCTTATGTGACGCGGTCGCGCGGGCAGAAAGCGGCCTGGTGGATGCTGATTTGGGGCGCGGCGTGATCAAGCAAAGGCTGGCGCGGCCTGGGCAGGGAAAATCAGGCGGGTTTCGCAGCATTATTCTGTTTCGACGCGGGGCGCGGGCGTTTTTCGTTTTCGGCTTCGCCAAGAATACGCAGCAAAATATTGATGCGGCGGAATTGCAGGCCTTTCGCCGGTTGGCCGATGAGGTGCTTGGCTATGACGATGCGACCCTTGCCTTGGCAATGGCCAATGGAACGATGACGGAGGTGATGTGCAATGCCTAAGGGATACCGAAGCGACGCGCTGGCGGCGGTGCATGAAGTGGCGCTTGGGCTGGCTGAGGCCGGCACGATGGACAAGCGCAGCCTGCGCGATTTTGACGCGCTTTGCCTGACGCCGGTGGAACCACTCGCGCCCAATGAAATCCGCGCGTTGCGCCTGCGGGAAAATGCATCCCAGGCGGTATTCGCGCTGCATTTGAATGTGACGACCGGGCTGGTGAGCCAATGGGAACGCGGCGAAAAACAGCCGAGCGGAGCTTCGTTGAAATTGCTGACGCTAGTGGCGCGGAAGGGGTTGCAGGCGGTGGCTTGATGACTACCTCGAAGGCTACATCACTAGGCGGGCCCCAACAGGGGGGGCGCGGCATGAATGGGCGCATTCCCATCCGCGCCCTTACCGACGGTATGCCGAAAACCAGCAACAAGGAGGGGACCAGCCAGACCAAGACTGTCAAACTGAAAGCCGCCTGAGGCCGGCTTCAAATGCGGTCACTGTCAGGGGGAATTCGTAAGTGCACAAGTGTAAGCCGCTCGAATGGGCGACGACACTGATTAATTGCAGGGTATCATCTTTTTGCTTTTAGCCTTTGATGCAGTAACGTAATTCCAATCGACGCGAGGAGTTTGGCGGATGGACCATATGTTGGAAAGTTTGGCCCTCAGGAATTTTCGGGCAATTGGTCCCGATTGGATAGTTATGACAGGTTTTTCAAAGTTAAACTTTTTTGTTGGACCAAACAATGCAGGGAAATCGACAATTTTGAATTTCATTCGCAGATTTCTCGATTTTTCTCCAATGAGTCAGCGTGAAATTAATTATTTAGATCATCATGAGAAACGCAGCGAAATTCCAATTGAATATGCAATAGGTGAGCCGGGCGACGATTTGCCAGAAAGATTAATCCGCCAGCGAGGCCTTGGACGCCTCGACACTCAGAAAAGGAGTGTTCTAGACTGTTTAAGCAGGAATATACTTTTTGAGGATGGCCTTGTTTTCCCCATCCGCAATGCACGAAACTGGGAAGGAAACGACTTCATTCTACCCGGCAATTTAACTTGGGAAAGCGTTCTTAATTATCCACAATGGCAAGCGGTCGCTAGCACAATAGTTCCGCAGGGGGCGGCTGGAGGTTTGCATGATTGGATAACAAATTCCAGGACTGCATTATCGGCACTTTTCGCGCCAAAAAAGTTTACCGTAAGTTTCATCCCGGCCATTCGCAGCTTAGGAAGTGTTGCTACGCAATTTGATCCCAAAGACTATAGTGGAGCCGGCCTCATTCTAAAATTGGTTGAACTCCAAAATCCAAAAGTTGACCAGTTAGTAAATCGTGTCTTGTTCGAAAATATCCTGGACTTTGTTAGACAAGTCACAGGGATTAATAACGCAAAATTTGAAGTGCAATTCGATCAAAAACAAATCAATGTTGAAATGAATGGTCGGTTTCTGCCTCTCTCATCGTTGGGTACTGGGATCGAAGAAGTGATCATGCTAGCCTCTTTCTGTACAATCTCACAGAATCAAATCGTTTGTATAGAAGAGCCTGAACTACACCTGCACCCTAAACTTCAGCGTCAATTAGTTCGATACCTGCGAACCAAAACAAACAATCAGTATTTTATTGCCACTCATTCTGCTGCCTTTATTGACACTACAGAATCAACAGTCTTCCAAGTTTTACTAGAAAACAATAAAGCGAAAATAGAAAAAATTTCATCACCCAATGATCTTTTCTTGGCTTGCCAAGATCTGGGTTATCGCGCTTCCGATATCTTGCAGTCCAATGCGGTGATTTGGGTGGAGGGTCCTTCGGATCGGATTTATTTGAATTTTTGGTTCAAGCATCTCGCACCTGATCTCGTAGAAGGGGTGCACTATTCCATCATGTTTTATGGTGGCCGATTGCTCAGCCATTTGTCTGCGAACGACGCCGAGGTGAGTGAATTCATTCAACTGCGACAGTTGAATCGGAATTCAGCCATTATCATCGATAGTGATAAAAAATCAAAAATCGACGAAATAAATCCTACCAAAAGCCGTCTTAAGGGGGAATTTGAGCGAAAACCCGGCCTCGTTTGGATAACCGAAGGCCGGGAAATCGAGAACTATATTGATCACGCACTGCTGCAAGGAGCTGTCCAGAAAGTTCATCCCTCCATTTATGGCGAGCCGTGTAAAGGAGGACCGTTCGATCACTCCCTGCATTTCTACCGGAAGTCAGCGACAAAGGTGGAGCGTAAGGTAGAAAAGGATGTGAACAAGGTCGAGGTCAGCCGCAAGATCGCCGAGACAACCCATCCGAATTTCGCCATTCTCGATTTGAAGACGCGCCTCGACGCACTCTGCACATTCATTCGTGCCGCGAATCACTAACGTTGCCTATCCCGGAAAGCCCTAATAGCGGTTGAGTTTACGCCCATCCCCCATTTCCCCTTGCCTTCCCCCCTCCCCCCGCCTAATCTCCTTCTCATGCGTGAGGTTTCGCGTCGCACCGGCCTGTCCCTTGGGGTTTCCGCCCCGGCTGCCGCTTGCGCGCTACTTGGGCTTCGACTTATCCGCCCCTGGGCGTAAAAGCCTGCCGCGCGCGGCAAGCATCGCTCAGGGGAAGCCCTTCATGCCACGCAACCCATTGAATGCCCAGGGAAAACCCTATCATGGCCATTAATCATCCCTCTTTCGGCAAGCTGGCCGATAACCGCATCATCATGTTCGACACCACGCTGCGCGATGGTGAACAATCCCCCGGTTTTTCCATGAACCTCCAGGAAAAGCTCCGCATGGCGGAAGCGCTGGCGGAATTGGGGATTGATGTGATGGAAGCGGGCTTCCCCATCGCCTCGCCCGGGGATTTTGAAAGCGTGCTGTCCATCGCGCAGCGCTTTGCCAAGGATGGGCCGGTGATTTGCGGCCTGTCGCGCACCGCGCCCGCCGATATTCTGCGGGCGGCAGAGGCGGTGAAGCCGGCGGCGCGCAAGCGCATCCATACTTTTGTGTCCACCAGCCCCTTGCATATGCGGGTGAAGCTGCGGCTGGAACCGGAACAGGTGCTGGAATTGGTCACCAGCAGCGTCTCGCTGGCCCGCCAGCATACGGATGATGTGGAATGGTCGGCGGAAGATGGCACGCGAACGGACCCGGATTTCCTCTGCCGCTGCGTGGAAGCCGCCATCAAGGCGGGTGCCACCACCATCAATATCCCGGATACGGTCGGTTATGCGCTCCCTGAGGATATGACGCGTATTTTTACCATGGTGCGGGAAAGGGTGCCGGGCGCGGATCAGGTGATCTTGTCCGCCCATAATCACAATGATCTGGGGCTTGCGGTGGCGAATACGCTGGCCGCCATCCGTGCTGGCGTGCGGCAGATTGAAGCCACCATCAATGGTATTGGCGAACGCGCGGGCAATGCCTCGATCGAAGAAGTGGTGATGGCGCTTCGCACCCGCGCTGATGCCATCCCGGTTTCGAATGGGATTGTCACGCAGAATATCCTGAAGACCAGCCGCTTGCTGGCGACCATCACGGGTTTTGACGTGCAGCCCAATAAGGCGATTGTGGGCCGCAATGCCTTCGCCCATGAATCGGGCATCCATCAGGATGGCGTGCTGAAGGATAAATCCACTTATGAGATCATGACGCCGGAATCTGTCGGCTGGTCCACATCATCGCTGGTGATGGGCAAGCATTCCGGCCGCGCCGCCTTCCGCGATAAGCTGAAGGCCATGGGGTATGAGATCGGCGATAATCAGTTGAACGACGCCTTCCGCCGCTTCAAGGACCTCGCGGACCGCAAGAAGGTGGTCTATGACGAAGACATTGTGGCGCTGGTGGATGATGAGGTTGTGCGCCAGAATGATAGGCTGAAGCTGGTCGCACTCACGGTCGCGACGGGGATGAATACCCGCCCGACTGCGTCCATCGCGCTGGAAGTGGATGGCGAAAGGCGCGAGGGGGTCGCCGCCGGCGATGGCGCGGTGGATGCCACCTTCAATGCGCTGCGCCAGGCCTTCCCACATGAGGTGAACCTGAAGCTTTATGCCGTGCAATCGGTGACGGGGGGCACGGATGCCCAGGCGCGGGTCACCGTGCGGTTGGAAGAAGCCGGCAAGCTGGTGGATGGCCAGGGGGCGGATACGGACACGATTGTCGCCTCCGCCCGGGCCTATGTGCATGCCTTGAACAAGCTTCTGGTCAAGCGCGAACGCACCGCGCCGCCGGCGGTGCTCCGCGCCTGACGCGCCTTGGGGCGTGCCCCTCGGGATTACGGCTTGAGACTCCCGGCCAGGGGGGGTAAATCCCTGGTCCTTCCGGCTGGCCGGGAAGCCAATTCCGCCACCTCGGCGCCCAGGCGCCGGGGCATACTCTGTTTGCAAGGGGTTTTAGCATGTTCGGACGCCTATTCGGCTTCCTTTCCGCCGATATGGCCATTGACCTCGGCACCGCGAATACGCTGGTCTATGTGAAGGGCCGGGGCATCGTTTTGAATGAGCCGAGCGTGGTCGCCATTTCCGATCAGCGTGGCCGCAAGCAGGTGCTGGCGGTGGGTGAGGAAGCGAAGCTCATGCTGGGGCGGACGCCGGGGAATATCTCGGCCATAAGGCCGCTCAGGGATGGCGTGATCGCGGATTTCGAAGTGGCGGAAGAAATGATCAAGCACTTCATCCGCAAGGTGCATAACCGGCGCGGCTTTGCCTCCCCCATGATCATTGTGTGTGTGCCTTCGGGGTCCACGGCGGTGGAACGCCGCGCCATTCAGGAAAGCGCGGAAAGTGCCGGCGCGCGCAAGGTGCTGCTGATTGAAGAACCCATGGCGGCGGCGATTGGTGCCGGCCTGCCCGTGACAGAACCTTCGGGCTCCATGGTGGTGGATATTGGCGGCGGCACCACGGAAGTGGCCGTGATCAGCCTGGGCGGCATTGTCTATGCGCGCAGCGTGCGCGTGGGCGGTGACAAGCTGGATGAGGCGATCATTTCCTATATCCGCAGGCAATTCAATTTGCTGATCGGCGAAAGCACCGCGGAACGGATCAAGCTTGAAATCGGCGCCGCCGCCCCGCCCGAGGATGGTGAGGATGGCCCAACTGCCGAAGTGAAGGGCCGCGATTTGATGAATGGCGTCCCGCGCGAAGTCATCATCAGCCAGCGCCAGGTGGCGGAAGCCCTCGCCGAACCCGTGGGCCAGATTGTGGATGCGGTGAAGACCGCGCTTGAAAACACCCCGCCGGAACTGGCCGCCGATATCGTGGATAAGGGCATTGTGCTGACCGGTGGCGGGGCGCTGCTCGGGCGTTTGGATCAGGTGCTGCGTGATGCCACGGGCCTGCCCGTGGTGGCGGCGGAAGATGCGCTTTCCTGTGTGGCGCTGGGTACCGGGCGCGCGCTTGAGGATATCAAACGGCTTCGCCATGTGCTGACATCTATGTATTGAGGCGGGGAGGAAGGGGTTAGCCCAGCGTGATTAGGCTCAGTATCCCTCTACGGCAGGCATTGGCGCGGCTTTCGCTGCCGATCATGATTGCCGTTGCCTTCGGGGTGATGCTGCTGGGTAAGGCGGATACGCTGCTGGTGGAACGGCTCCGCACCACGCTTTCGGACGCGCTGGCGCCGATTTATGGCGCGATTTCCCAGCCGGTGAATGCGGTTGAGGAAGCGATCGAGGAAATCCAAAGCCTCGCGACACTCCGCAGTGACAATGCCAGGCTGCGTGAGGAAAATGAGCGTCTGCGCCGCTGGCATGCGGCGGCCTTGGGGCTTGAAGCGGAAAATGCGCTGCTGCGTCGGCAGCTTGGCTTCCTGCCGGAAGGAACGCCCAATTTCCACGCCGCGCGCGTGGTGGCCGATGGTGGCGGCACCTATGCCCGCGCGGTACTGCTGGCGATCCCGCCGCAACATGCCATTCGCAAGGGCCAGGTTGCCCTGGATGAACGTGGCTTTGTTGGCCGCGTGACGGAAGTGGGCTCACGCTCTGCCCGCGTGCTGCTGGCGACGGATATGAACAGCCGTGTGCCCGTCACGCTTGAAGGAAGCCGTGCGCGCGCGGTGATGGCCGGCACCAATGGTGCGCGCCCGCGCCTTGCGCATTGGCCGGAAGGCGTCATTCCGCAGGAAGGCGAACGCGTGGTGACCAGCGCGCAGGCCAATGCTTTCCCGGCTGGCCTGCCGGTGGGTGTGGTGCGGCGCAACGCGCAAGGGTCCTTGGAAGTGGAGCTTTTCGCGCGGCTCGATAATCTTGAAATGGTGCGGCTATTTGATTTCGGTCTTTCGGGCATTCTGCCGCCGGAAGCGGTGGCGCGCCCGGAACCGCGGCCGGCGCGGCGCTAAAGCAGCGCCATGAGTCTCTCGCCCAAACTCCGCGCGCCGCCGCCCGGGCGCCCGGAACCGCCGCAGGATTTGGCGCGGCGGCTTGAAGCGCTGCTGCGCCTGGCCTTCCCGTTGCTCTCTACCGCGGTGGTACTGATTATCTCGGCCACGCCCACCGGCCTGCCGGCGCTGGCCTTTGCGCTGGCCATGCCCTCTGTTGCCTTCTGGACCGTGTTTCGCCCCGCCGGCATGGCGCCGCCGGTGGTGTTTATCCTGGGACTACTGCTGGATCTGCTGACCTTGGCGCCGCTTGGTGTGCATATCATCGCGCTGCTGGCGCTGCATGGGGTTGCGATGCGGCTCCGCTTCTGGCTGGCGCGGCAAGGCTTCTTCGTGGTTTGGCTTTGCTTTTGTGTTGGTGTCTTGGCGGCAATCCTGCTGGCTTGGGGGTTCACCGCGCTCTTGTTGCTCACCTTGCCGCCATGGCAGCCGATATTGCACACGCTGCTGCTGACCGCGGGGCTCTATCCGCCCATCGCCATTATCCTGTCGCGCGCACATGAAGTGATGCGCCGGGCGGAGAATCTGCCATGAAGCTCTGGCCCGGGCGCCGCGCTTCCGGCTTTGGCGCGAATACCAATATCAAGCGAGAAGAAGAACGCCGCCGCACCATCTTCACGCGTCGCGCTGCCTTTCTTGGTGCGGTGCAATTGGGCGCGCTCGGCTTTCTTGGCCATCGGCTCTATCGCTTGCAGATTGAAGAAGGCCGGCGCTACGCCACACTCGCTGAAGAAAACCGTGTC
>JADCEX010000180.1 GCA_020249825.1 Roseomonas sp. | reverse complement strand
GGCTGCGGGGCAAGCCTTATCGGCAGCTTGCCCGCATTTTTCCCGGAAGCATCAGGTGTCGGCAGTCCCTTATGCAGGCCGCTACAGCTTGCCCTGTTCCTTCAGCACTTCCTCGGCCACGCGCAGGGCATCAATCGCGGCGGGGAAGCCGCAATAGGCCACCGAATGCGTGAAAATCTCTGAAATCTCCTCAGCCGTGCAGCCATTATTCAGCGCCGCCACCAGATGAATTCGAAGCTCATGCGGGCGATTAAGCGCGCAGATCATGGCAAGCGTGATCAGGCTGCGTTCGCGCCGATCAAGCGCTGGCCTTTGCCATAGCGTGGCATAGGCGAATTCTTCGGACAGCCGGCGCACCGCGGCGTTGAAGGGATTGGTGCCAGCATCGCGCTTTTCCATATACGCTTTGCCAAGCACTTCCCACATCACCGCGCGGCCTTCGGCCCGCAGCGCATCATGGGCTTCCTGTTGATCCATCATTTTGTCCTTTCAGGTAGTGCTGTGTTCAGGGTGAAGGCGGTGCCAGGGAAAACATCGTCGTGTCCTGCAAATCCTTGCCGAACCAGGAACGTATGCCAGCGCTATGGCTGGACAATGCGCGCGGTACGCCATTTTCCACCACCACCGGCACATCATGCCCAGGGATCAGGACACAGCCCGGATGGGTGCGGCACATCTCCCAGACCATTTCAATCGTGGCGCGGCTCACCGCCGCGTCATAGGTCATGTCTGTGGTGCGGGTGGTAAGTTCCACGCGGTTCTTCACCGCATCCTGCAACAGCACCACCGCCTGCGGCGCGCCTTCGATCAGAAACAGCAAATGCCCAGGGGTGTGGCCAGGCGAAAGATGCGCGGTAATGCCCGGCAGCACTTCCTGCCCATCATCCATCAATTGCATGGTCGGCCAACGGCTGAGCGCCTCCACGGCATGTTCCGGCACAGCGGTTTCCCCCCAGCCTACACCCAACGCCCAAGCCAATTCCTTGCGTCCGACATGAATCCGCGCATCGCGAAACATGGGCCAATTCACCACATGATCATGGTGCAAATGGCTGACCAAAAGATCTGTCACATCGGATAGCTTCACGCCCTGCTTTCCAAGCGCTTCGACCAGGGGCTTGCGCATGCCATAGCCGCCACCATCCAGCACCACGATACGACCATGGCCGCGCAGCAGCGCCACCGTGCTCCAGCCCAAGCCGCCATGCTGCGTGGATTTGGCAGGGTAGCCCTGGATCAGAACATCAATCCGCCAATCGCCGCTGGTGAAGTACATGGCGCGTTTCCTTCAAAATTGCTCCCGCAACCATCCCCAAAGAAAGTGTTTTGGTCCAGCCCTAGCGGTCCGATCGCCGCTGTCGGTTCCCGACAGCGGCGTGACTCAGCCCACCAAATATACGGCAAGTGGTGCGCGGGGGCTTTTTAGGCAGGGGATAGGTCAGCATGAAGCGCACCACTCGCCCGGCACACGAATGCGCGCCCGCAAGCCGCCCAAGGGGCTATCTTCCAGAAACACATCGCCTCCATGCGCGCGCGCAATATCGCGCGCAATCGCAAGCCCAAGCCCGGTGCCACCGTCCGACAGGCTGGTGAAGGGCTTGAAGGCATCCTCACGCGACGCCGCTGGAATGCCCGGCCCGTCATCATCAATCGCGATATCCGCCCAAATGCCATTCTGGCCGCGCGGTTGTTTAGTGAGCGTCACCGTCACGCGCGCGGCGTGTTTGCGAGCATTATGCAGCAGATTGCCAAAGCAACGGCGCATCGCACCGGCGCGGAGTTCCATCAGAAGCGTCTCCGGCCCTGCAAAAGGTATTGCCGCACCACCGCGCGCCTGTTGCGCGACAACACCGCGAAGCAAGGCAGCAAGGTCGGTTTCCTCGGGCTGTTCCAGCCCTTCACCACGGGCAAAAGCAAGATAGACGCCAATCAGCCGATCCATTTCCTCGACATCTTCCGTCATGGCGGCCGCATCTTCGCGCGCGGCTTCCGGCAGCATGGCCAGCCCCAGCCGCAGCCGCGTCAGCGGCGTGCGCAAATCATGGCTGATGCCGGCCAGCATTTCAGTCCGGCTATCCACAAAGCGCCTGATGCGTTCTTCCATACGGTTGAAGGCCGCTGCGGCCTGGCGTACCTCGGCGGCACCTTCAGGCTTCATCGGCCCCACCGTGCGCCCCATGCCAAAAGCCTCAGCAGCCGCGGAAATCTTGCGCAGCGCGCGCACCTGATTGCGCATGAAAATCGCCGCCACCAGAAACAGCAGCAAGGACGACCCGACCAGCCAGATCACGAACAGATAAATCGTCCCACTGAACAGCCGCTTGCGCGCCACTTCGACATGCAAAACGCCATCATCCATTTGCACGCGAATGATCACACTGCGCGGATCGCCCTGCCAATCTGCATCGAAGGGCAGGCCGACGCGTTCCTGCATCGCATGCACCAAATCTTCTTCAAGCGGCAATAGAGGCATCGAAGCCGGGCGCATCCCTGTCTGCGTCAGCCGCGCCCCGGCTTCATAAGCCAGTGACAAATCCAGCCGCCAGGCAGCCTCTCGAAAAATCCAGCTACGATCCTCGGCTTCCGTTTCGCGGTCCAGCAGGCCGACCACCATGGCGATATCGCCCGCAACACCCGCCGCCAGGCGGCGGGAAATCACATCCAAATGGCTGCCATAGAAAAGCTGCAAGGCAATCGCCTGCAGGATCACCAGTGGCACCAGAATGATCAGCAGCGAACGCCCCAGAAGCCCGCGCGGCACTAGCCGGCGCAAGCCCCGGTCAAGCGGAGTCACGGCCCCGGCCTCAAGACATAACCGCGATGGCGAATGGTCTGGATGAAGCGCGGCTCACGCGGGTCTGGTTCCACCTTGCGGCGCAGCCTGGTCACTTGCACATCAATGGCGCGTTCGCCGGCATCAGGCGTGCCAAGGGCTTCGCCAATATCCTCTCGGCTCAGGATTTCCCCCGCGCGACGCGCCAGGGCCTGCAGCAGGGATGCTTCCCCACCCGTCAGGCGAATAATGCCATCCGGGCCGCGCAATTCCGCGCGTTCAATGTCAAACCAGCGATTGCCGATTTGCAGCGGCGCCATGGTCTGCGGCGCGGCAGGGGCAGGCGCGGCGCGGCGCAGAATGGTGCGGATGCGCAAGGCCAATTCACGCGGATCAAAGGGCTTGGCAAGGTAGTCATCCACGCCCCGTTCCAGCCCCGCGACGCGGTCATCCGGCGCACCATTGGCAGTCAGCATCAGGATGGGTACTTCCTGCCCTTCTGCGCGGAGCGCGGCGGTCAATTCCAGCCCCGTCTCTCCGGGCATCATCACATCCAAGACCAATAGATCGAAGGCCATATCCGCAAGCGTCGCGCGCGCGGCGGCAGCGTTTTCGGCGGTGCTGACGCGAAAACCCTGTTCGGTCAGAAAGCGCTGCAACAACGCACGCAGCCGCGCATCATCATCCACCACCAGAATATGCGCGGGGTCTTCCTGGCTACTCATCGCCTGCTGCCCTCAGCCTCTGGCCCTTCCAGGCGGTTGAGGCTGGCTTGCGCATCTTCCCCCATCAGCCCGCGCATCACGCGCCGAAAGCCTTCCACCGCCGCGGGGCCGGCTTCACGATAGGCACGCATCACTGTTTCGCGTTGGCGTTCAAACAGGCGCCGTTCCAGCGCGACACCTTTTTCCGTGAGCGTCAGGCGCCTTTGCCGGCGATCACTTTCGCCCGGCGCCTGCACCACATAGCCATCGCTCATCAGCGGTTGCAGCACGCGCCCCAAGCTTTGCTTGGTGATGCCCAAAATCCCGAGCAACTCGCCCACCGTGATCCCGGGCCGCCGCCCGACAAAATGCAAGACGCGATGATGCGCGCGGCCCATATCCAGCGTGGCGAGAATCTCATCCGCCCCGGCGGTAAAGTCGCGATAGCCGAAAAACAGCAAATCCTGCGCAAGGCGGAGTTCTTCTTCGCGCAGGAACAGCAGATTGCGCCCGGCCGGCAGGGCACGCGCCTCCACCATTTCCGCCGCCATCATGCTGCCCTTTGTCGGCATGGCCCCGATCCCCATTTGGTCAGCATTATTGACGCACCCATCGCCCCTGTCCAATGGCAAAGCGCAGCCGCGCTTGGCAAGCCGGCCCGGGACTTTCTATATGCGCGCCACGCCCCTGCCGGAGAAACCCCCCATGATCGCTCGTCGCCCCCTTCTGGCCGCCGCCTTGTTGGCCACCCCATCCATCGCCCGCGCCCAGGGGGAATGGCCGGTGCGCCCGGTGCGCATCATTGTGCCCTGGCCGCCGGGCGGGTCCACCGATGTGCTGGTGCGCATGTATGCCGAATTGATGCAGCCGATCCTGGGGCAGAATTTCATTATCGAAAACCGCCCCGGCGCGGGTGGGAATATCGGCATTGACGCCACCGCCAAGGCCGCGCCGGATGGCTATCCCATGGGCATCGCTTCCGTCGGGCATTTGGTGATCAACAGTTTTCTTTATGCTCGGCTGCCCTAT